>NZ_JBVJFF010000001.1:733808-865744 GCF_055587985.1 Streptomyces sp. NPDC046335
AAGATACGCCCCCCCCGGCTGTTTTCGCTCTTTGGAGCGGGAGGGAGGAAAAGTGAGAGATAAGGGCCACCCCCCCCCCCCCGCCCCCCCCCCCCCCCCCCCCCCCCCCCCCGCCCCGTATCCGTATGAGGCACGAGGGCAATTGGGGGCGGCATGTCCTTCTGGGACGGACTGTGGCGTGGGCGTTCGATGGATTATGAATCGGGCAGCTCCGCGACCAACTCCATCGAACTGACCAAACGGCACCCGACCGTCTCGCTCAGCAAGCAGGGCGCCGCCACCGGCAATCTGCGCGTCAACCTGTCCTGGCAGATGCGGCCATCGGACTTCATGGGCAAGCAGCGGTCCGGCGGCAGCCTGCTGCGGCATCCGTTGAAGATGTTCCAGCCCGACGTGGTGCAGGCCCACACCCAGGGCGTGGTCAACGTGGACCTCGACATCGGCTGTCTGTACGAGCTGATGGACGGGGCCAAGGGGGTCGTGCAGCCGCTCGGCAGCTTCTTCGGGGACCTCAACGGGCCGCCGTACGTGAAGCTCAGCGGCGACGACCGGTTCGGCTCACCGTCCGGCGAGACGATCTACGTCAACCTCGACCACCGCGAGTCCATCAAGCGGCTCCTCGTCTTCGCGTACATCTACGACCAGACGCCCGCCTTCGACCGCACGCACGCCAAGGTGACGCTCTATCCCAGCAACGGACCGCGGATCGAGATCGACCTGGACGAGCGGCAGCCGCAGGCCCGATCCTGCGCGGTGGTGTCCATCGAGAACGTCAAGAACGAGCTGATGGTCCGCCGCGAGGTGAAGTTCGTCTACGGCTTCCAGGCCGAACTCGACCGGCTCTACGGCTGGGGCCTCCAGTGGGGCCGCGGGTACAAGACCAAGGTCGGCTGAGCCTCAGCGGGGCAGGAACTGCGGGCCCTGCGGCGGCAGCGTGAAGTTCGGGTCCGGCATCGCGGCCACCGGCTGCGGATAGCCGTACGAGGGCTGCGCGACCGGGGCGGGGCGGACGATCGGCGCGGGCTGCGTGGGAGCGGCGGGAGGGTAGCCGTACGCGGGCTGGGGTGCCGGGTGCCGGGGCGGCTCGGGCGGATAGCCGTACGAGGGCGGCGACTGCGGGGCGGGCTGCGCCGCGGACGGCTGCGGCTGGGCCAGGGACGGCTGCGGCATGGGCTGCGCGGGCGGCAGCGGGAAGGACGTCGAGGGCCCCGGCACGGGAGGCATGGGCTCCGGCGGGGCGGACTCCGTGTCGTCCACGGAGATCCCGAAGTCGGAGGCGAGCCCCTCAAGGCCGTTGGAGTAGCCCTCGCCGAGCGCGCGGAACTTCCAGGTCTCGCCGCGGCGGTACAGCTCGCCGCAGATCAGCGCCGTCTCCTCGCCGGTCTGCGGGGTGATGTCGAAATAGGCGAGCGGCTCGCCGTCGGCGACCATGGCGTCGTAGATCAGGATGCGCAGCGCCGGTACGTTCTCGAAGGCGACGCCCTCCGCGGACGCGGCCAGGAGCACACGGCTCACCGCCGGGTCCATGCCGGCGAGATCTGTCTGAATCGTGTCGGTCAGCCCCTCGGCGACCCGCTTCTTGCCGAGCCGCCAGACCTTGCCGCCGGGGTGGCGCGGCTGGTTGTAGAAGACGAAGTCCTCGTCCGAGCGGACCCGGCCGTCACCGCCGAGGAGCAGCGCCGACGCGTCGACGTCGGGGACGCCTTGCCCGGGGGCCCAGCGCAGCACCGCGCGGACCGCCGAGGCCTCCAGAGGGACGTTCGACCCCTTCAACATCGCGTGCGTCATGCGGTCATCCTGCCTTCTTCCGCACGGACGGTACAACGCGGGGCCGCGGGCCCGGCCGCGGGCGGCAGGCGCCTGACCTGCGAGCGGTCCGAGCGTGCGACGGTTGTGTGATGTGCGTGTGTGACATGGCCGGGTTACCTGAAGTTCATGCCCGATGGGAACCCCCGGCACCCGTTCCTACGTACTATTACCGGCCACATCACAACGGTCCATGTCGACGGAACAGACGACAACGTTCGACGGAACAGGCGATAACAGGGGAATCCCATGCGTCATTTCGGGCACATCGCCCCAGAGGTGCGAGAGCGCCTCTTCCACCGGGAGCCGTGTGCCTTCACCGCGGACTCCCCGCCCCACCTGCTCGCGTCCGCCCTCGGCGCCACGCTCTACAGCCCGGCCACCCGCCCCCGCCTCGCCGACGACGTCCTCAAGCAGGGCGGACGCGGCGTGACCTCCATGGTGCTCTGCCTGGAGGACTCCATCGACGACGCCGAGGTCGTTGACGCCGAGGAGAACCTGGTCAGGCAGTTCGCCGAGCTGGCGGAGCGGGGTGTGGAGCCCCCGCTGCTGTTCGTCCGGGTCCGCGCCGCCGAGCAGATACCCGACCTGGTCCGCAGGCTCGGGCCGGACGTCCGGCTGCTGTCCGGATTCGTGCTGCCCAAATTCACCGAGGAGCGGGGCGTCCCCTTCCTCGAGGCGCTGACGGCCGCTGAGGCGCTGACGGCCGCTGAGGCGGAGACCGCCCCCGGGCCGGGCACCGGCCGGCGGCTCTTCGCCATGCCCGTCCTGGAGTCGCCCGAGCTGCTGCACCTGGAGACCCGCGCCGAGACGCTCGCGGGGATAGCCCGCACCGTCGACAAGTACCGCGACCGGGTGCTCGCGCTGCGCCTGGGCGTCACCGACTTCTGCTCGGCGTACGGACTGCGCAGGCCCCCGGACATGACCGCGTACGACGTGCAGATCGTCGCCTCGGTCATCGCCGACGTGGTGAACGTGCTCGGCAGGGCCGACGGCACGGGCCACATCGTGACCGGGCCCGTCTGGGAGTACTTCCGGGTCCAGGAGCGCATGTTCAAGCCGCAGCTGCGCCGCAGCCCCTTCCTGGAGAGCCGCGCCGACGAACTGCGGCAGGCCCTCATCGAGCACGACATGGACGGCCTGCTCCGCGAGATCGAGCTCGACCGCGCCAACGGCCTGCTCGGCAAGACCTGCATCCACCCCTCCCACGTCCTGCCCGTGCACGCCCTCTCCGTCGTCAGCCACGAGGAGTTCAGCGACGCACAGGACATCCTGCGCCCCGAGCGCGGCGGCGGCGGGGTCCTGCGCTCCTCGTACACGAACAAGATGAACGAGGTGAAGCCGCACCGCGCGTGGGCCGAGCGGACCCTGCGGCGGGCCGAGGTCTTCGGCGTCGCCAAGGAGGACATCGGCTTCGTGGAGCTGCTCACGGCCGGTATTCCGGCCTCCTGACCCTGATCACCGGCCCTCGCGGCCGGCCGAACCTAAGGAACATGACGTACGTGACTGAAGACGCGGTGTGGTCGGGCAGCTGGGTCGCCGAGCGGCTGGGGGTCGGGCTCGACGGCGACGAGGCGCTGCCCGGACTGCTCGGCCTCGCCCTGCGGCGCAACCCCAAGCGGGCCCACCTCCTGGTGTCGAACGTGCTCGGCAAGCACGTGCCGCAGCGCCCCTCGGTGGTGTACGCGGCCGGGCACGGCCTCGGCGTCCGGGTGCGGGAGCTGCTCGGCGACGACGAGGCGGGCACCGCCGTCGTCCTCGGCTACGCGGAGACCGCGACGGGCCTCGGCCACGCGGTCGCCGACGGCGTGGGCCTCGCGCCCTACCTGCACTCCACCCGGCGGCCCGTCGAGGGCGTCGAGCGCGCGGGCGGCTTCGAGGAGTCCCACTCGCACGCCACGTCGCACCTGCTGCTCCCGGAGGACCCCCGGCTCCTCGCAGGGAAGGGACCGCTGGTCCTCGTCGACGACGAGTTCTCCACCGGCAACACGGTCCTGAACACCGTCCGCGCCCTGCACGAGCGCTTCCCGCGCGAGCGGTACGTGATCGTGGCCCTGGTCGACATGCGCTCGCCCGAGGACCGGGGGCGCCTCGCCGGCTTCGCCCGCGAGATCGGCGCCCGCGTCGACCTGATCGCGCAGGCCGCGGGGACGGTACGGCTGCCCGACGGGGTCCTGGAGAAGGGGCAGGCACTGGTCGCGGAGCACGAGACGGCCGCCGTTCCCGGCCCCCGCGGGGAGCACGGCCAGGTCGGCCGCGTCGAGCTCGGCTGGCCCGCGGGGGTCCCCGACGGCGGGCGGCACGGCTTCACCCCCGCCCACCGGGCCGGGCTCCAGCGGGCCCTGCCCGGCATGGCCGGGCGGATCGCCCGGGAGCTGCCGGCCGACGCGCGCCGCGTCCTCGTCCTCGGCTTCGAGGAGCTGATGTACGCACCGCTCGCGCTCGGCGTGGAGCTGGAGCGGCTCACCGGCGCCGACGTGCGGTTCTCCACCACGACCCGGTCGCCCGTGCTCGCGGTCGACGACCCCGGGTACGCGATCCGCACCCGCCTGGTCTTCCCCGCGCACGACGAGCCCGCCGACGGCCCTGGACCGCGGTTCGCCTACAACGTCGCGGGCGGCGGCTTCGACGCGGTCGTCGCGGTCGTGGACTCCGTGGCCGACACCGAGCGGCTGCACGCGCCCGACGGCCTCCTCGCGCAGCTCTCCGCGCACGTCCCGCGGGTCCTGCTGGCCGTCATCCCCTCGTACGTGCCCGAGCCGCACGCCCCGGCGCCGTACGCCCCCGCGCCTTCACCATCCGAAAGGTCCCCTTTGCTGCCCGAACCCCTCCGCGGCCCCGCCTTCTCCTCGTACGCGCCCGACGACGTCGGCTGGCTGCTCCAGGACCTCTCGGACGTGACGCTCGAAGCGCCCACCGAGGAGCGTGAGGAGGCGATCCAGAGCGGCGGCGCGCACTACGCCGAGTCGCTGCCGGTCGAGTACCAGCCGAGCGAGCGCTACCAGGAGCTGTTCCGCGCCGCGCTCGGCACCTCCGCCGCGCGCATCGCCCAGGCCGTCGGGACGGTCACGGAGACGGTGCTCGCCGAGGGGGCCTCCCGACCGGTCCTGGTCTCCCTCGCCCGCGCGGGCACGCCCGTCGGGGTCCTGATGCGCCGCTGGGCCGCGCACCGGCACGGGCTCGACCTGCCGCACTACGCCGTCTCGATCGTGCGCGGCCGCGGCATCGACGCCAACGCGCTGCGCTGGCTCGCCGCCCACCACGACCCCGCCGACGTCGTCTTCGTCGACGGCTGGACGGGCAAGGGCGCGATCACCCGCGAACTGGCCGACGCGATACGGGCGTACGAGGCGTCCGGCGGCGCCGCGGGCTTCAGCCCCGAGATCGCCGTGCTCGCCGACCCCGGCTCGTGCGTACGCACCTACGGCACCCGCGAGGACTTCCTCATCCCCTCCGCCTGCCTCAACTCCACGGTCTCCGGGCTGATATCGCGCACCGTGCTCCGCGCCGACCTGGTCGGACCCGACGACTTCCACGGCGCGAAGTTCTACCGCGAGCTCGCCGACGCCGACATGTCCGGCGACTTCGTCGACGCCGTCGCCGCCCGCTTCGACGAGGTCGCCGACGCCGTCGACGTACGGGTCAAGGAGCTCCTCACCGCCGACCGCGCGCCGACCTGGGAGGGCTGGGCCGCCGTCGAGCGGATCAGCGAGGAGTACGGCATCCACGACGTGAACCTCGTCAAGCCGGGCGTCGGCGAGACGACCCGGGTGCTGCTCCGCCGCGTCCCCTGGAAGATCCTGGCCCGCGCGGGCGCGGGGGCCGACCTCGACCACGTACGGCTGCTCGCCGAGCAGCGCGGCGTGCCGGTCGAGGAGATCGACGAACTCCCCTACAGCTGCGTCGGGTTGATCCACCCCCAGTACACGCGCGGCGCGACGGGCGCGGACGGCAAGGCGGTGGTCTCCCCGTGACGAAGCTCGTCGCCAGCGACCTCGACCGCACGCTCATCTACTCCGCCGCCGCGCTCGGCCTGACCATGCCCGACGCCGAGGCGCCGCGGCTGCTCTGCGTCGAGGTGTACGAGGGCAAGCCCCTGTCGTACGTCACCGAGACCGCCGCCGGGCTCCTCGCGGAGCTGGGCGCGGCCTCGGTCTTCGTGCCGACCACCACGCGGACGCGCGAGCAGTACCGGCGGGTGCACCTGCCCGGGCCCGCCCCGCGGTTCGCCATCTGCGCCAACGGCGGGCACATCCTCGTCGACGGCGTCTCCGACCGGGACTGGCAGACGCGGGTCGCGCGCCGCCTCGCCGACGAGTGCGCCTCCCTCGACGAGGTGCGCGCGCATCTCGTACGGAGCGCCGACCCGGCCTGGCTGCTCAAGGAGCGGGTGGCCGAGGACCTCTTCGCCTATCTCGTCGTCGAGCGCGCGCTGCTGCCGGACGAGTGGGTCAAGGAGCTCGGGGAGTGGGCGGGGGAGCGCGGCTGGACGGTGTCCTTGCAGGGCCGCAAGCTGTACGTCGTGCCGGCGCCGCTCACCAAGAGCGCCGCCGTGCGGGAGGTCGCGCGGCGGGTCGACGCCTCGGAGGTCCTCACCGCGGGGGACTCCCTGCTGGACGCGGACCTGCTCCTGGCCGGGGACCGTTCCTGGCGGCCCGGCCACGGGGAACTGGCCGACACGGGCTTCGCCGCTCCCGGGCTCACGGTGCTCCCGGAGCGGGGGGTCGCCGCGGGGGAGACCATTCTCCGGGCGTTCCTGGGGGCGGGGCTGCCGGGCTAGCCTGTGCCCATGCCTCGTTATGAATTCCGTTGCCGGTCCTGTGGGGACACGTTCGAAGTCAGCCGACCCATGGCGCGGTCCGCCGATCCCGCGGAGTGCCCTGCCGGGCATGGGGACACGGTGCGGTTGCTGTCCACCGTGGCGGTGGGGGGCCAGTCGTCGTCGGCCTCCGCGGGCCCGCAGGGCGGTGGCGGGGGCGGCGGGTGTTGTGGCGGGGGCTGCTGTGGATGAGGGGGCGTGTCCCGTACGGGGCGGCTGTGGTCAGCGGACCACCGTGCCGGGGGGCGTGCCCAGCAAGGGCAGTTCCGCTCGCGTCGGTGCGCCCTCCCAGTCGCCGTGGGACGCCACCGCGAAGGCGCCCGTGGTGACCGCCCGGTCCAGGCGGGCCGGCATGTCCGCCCCGTCGAGCAGCGCGGACAGGTAACCCGCCACGAACGCGTCGCCCGCGCCCACCGCGTCCACGGGCTGCACCTCGCGCGCGGGGCAGTGCAGTTCGCCCTCCGCGGTGTGCAGCGTCGCCCCGGACGCGCCCAGTTTGACCACGACTTCGCGCACCCCCTCGGCCAGGAGACGCCGTGGCGTGGCCTCCGGCAGGCACAGGGGGAGTTCGTCGTCCGAGGCGATGAGCACGTCGACGTACGGGAGCCAGTCCCGTAGCTCGGCGGTGGCCTCTTCCGGCGTCCACAGGCGCGAGCGGTGGTTGACGTCGAGGCAGACCTCGGTGCCGTGCTCGCGGGCCAGCCGCAGCGCGGTGCGGCAGGCATCGGCCGCCGAGGGGCCCAGCGCCGGGGTGATGCCCGTCAGGTGCAGCACGCGCGGCGCGCCCGCGGCGAACGCGGCCTCGACCGACGCGGGGCCGAGCCGTGACCCCGCGGAACCCGCGCGGTAGTAGTGCACGCGGGTCACCTCCGGCAGCCGCGGCTCGAAGAGGATCAGTCCCGTCGGCGCCCGGTCGTCCCGTGTGGCCGCGGTGACGTCGACGCCCTCGGCGCGCAGCGTCCGCAGGACCAGCTCGCCGGCCTCGTCGGCGCCGACCGCGCCCGCCCAGCGGACGGTGTGGCCGAGGCGGGCCAGGCCGATCGCCACGTTGGACTCGGCGCCCGCGACGGACACGTCCATCGAGCCGCCGAGCTTGAGGGGGCCGCCGCCGCGCAGGGCCATCATCGTCTCGCCGAAGGTGAGGACCTCGGGTGCTGTGCTCATCGGCCGGCCCCCGCCGCGCCCGTGACCTTCACGAACTCCGCGGCGCGCCTGCGCAGCCCCGCCAGGTCGCCGCCGTCCGCCGCGTCGCCGATCAGCGGGGAACCCACGCCCACCGCGACCGCCCCGAGCTCCAGGTACGCCTCGGCCGCCGCCGCGTCCACGCCGCCGACCGGCACGAACGGCGTACGGGGGAAGGGGCCGCGCAGCGCCTTGAGATAGGCGGGGCCGCCCATCGCGGACGCGGGGAAGATCTTCAGCGCGGTGACGCCCGCGGCCTCCGCCGCGATCACGTCGGTGGGCGTGAGGACGCCGCCGAGCACGGGCAGGCCGAGCCGCGCCGCCTCCTCGGAGCCCGCGCCGAGGCCGGGCGTCACGATGAGGTTGGCGCCCGCCTCAGCGGCACCGCGGGCGTCCTCCGCGGTGAGCACGGTGCCCGCGCCGAGCCACGCGTCGGGGCCCAGCTCGGCGCGGGCCCGGCGCAGCACGCCCAGCGCGTCGGCGCCGCTGAGCGACACCTCGACGAGCGGGACACCGGCTTCGGCGAGCGTCATGACCGTACGGAAGGAGGCGTCCGGGTCGCTGCCGCGCACGATGGCGACGAGGCGTTCCGCCCGGAGAGCGGCGGGAAAATCAAGCGCGTCGAACATTGCCCCAGGCTCGCACAGAGGGCTCCGCCTCAGGCCCCCTGCCCCCGCTCCTCCCGGATCTGTGCCACCACGCGTGCCACCGTCGAGCGGACCGCCTCGGTCTCGGTGAGGAAGTGCCAGTAGTCGGGGTGGCGGCCCTCCAGGGAGGCAACCGCGCGGTCCAGGCGGGCCACCGACTCGTCGAGGGGGCGGGCGTGCCGCGGCTCGGGGGTCTGGCGGCCCGCCATCGCCAGGCGCTGCGCGTCCCGGATCGCGAAGCGGGTGCGCTCTATCTCCTGATGGGGGTCCTTGGAAACGGCGTTGAGCCGCCGCAACCGGTCGCCGGCGGCCGAGACCGCCTCGTCCGTGTTGTTCAGCAGGGCGCGAACCGTGGAGAGCAGCGCCGTGGCGTCCGGCCAGCGCTGCTCGTCGCGGGCCTGCTGGGCCTCCTTCAGCTTCGTCTCCGCCTGGCGCACGTTCTCCGCGGCATGGTCGGGCACGCGCTGCAAGTCCTCCCAGCACGCGAGGGTGAACCGGCGGCGCAGCTCGCTGAGGATCGGTTCCACCTGGCCGCTGCGGGTGGTCAGGGCCTGCGCGCGGGTGCGCAGCGACACCAGCCGCCGGTCGATCTCGGAGGCGCGCTCGGGCAGCCGCTCGGCCTCGGCGCGCACGGCCTCGGCGTCGCGCAGTACGCGGTCGGCGCGCTGGAGCGTCTCCGGTACGCCGTGCTGTCCCGCGCCCTGGTTGAGCTTGGTCAGCTCGGGGGCGAGGGCGGCGAGCCGGGCCGCCAGGTCGTCGGCGCGCAGGCCCGCCGCGCGTACCGCGTCCAGGGCGTTGCTCGCGGCGAGCAGGGTCTGACGGGCCCGCTCCACGGCGGGGGCGAGCCGGGCGAGCTGGGTCTCCGCCTTGTCGAGCAGCGGGCCGAGCCCCTGCCGGAAGCGCTCCAGCTCCTCCTTGACCTTGGTGAGCTCGTCCTTGGCCCGGGTCAGCTCGGTCCTCGCGTGGGCCGCGACGGACGAGTCGAGGTCGTCGCGGTCGAGGTCGTGGGCGTCCACGGCGCCGATGTACTGGTGGCTGACCTCGTCGATGCGCCGCCCGAGCGCCTCGAAGTCGGAGAGGGCGCGTCCGGCCGCGGGCGAGGAGTCCACGGCGGCGATCGTCTCTATGGAGATCCGCAGATCGCGCTGGGCGGTGTCCAACTCGTAGAAGGCGGCGGCCGCGGCGTCCTTGGCGGCCTGCGCCTCCGCGCGCACGCTCTCACCGCGCCCGCCGAACCACCGCCGGGTGCCGCCGCCGGCGAACGCGGCCGGGGCGGCGACGGCGAGCAGGGGCAGGGGAAGCAGTACGAGGGTGAGGACGTCCCGCAGGACCCCCGCGGGGCGCCCACGCCTCAGCTCCCGCTGTCGTCGGCCGATGTGGTCCCCCTCTGATCCGGTCCCGGCCGAAGTCGCTCGCCCTGTCGCCCCGCTCTCGGTCTCCGCTTGGTCTGGTGTGTACGGCTGCCAAGGTGTCGCCGTCACTATCCATCTCCCGTGCTGTCATCGGCCCTGCCCGGAGTTACATTCTCCCACCGGTCAGAGACGAACACACGGGCCGGTCAGTTCACGGTGCGCACGGTAATTCGGACGGGTACGGACGGGCAGTTTGCGAGGCACCGCCTGCGGCAAGGTAGGCTGTCCACTCATCCCGGGCGCGTAGCTCAGGGGTAGAGCGCCTCCCTTACAAGGAGGATGTCGGCGGTTCGAAACCGTCCGCGCCCACCGGGTAGTGAGCAGCAGGTGAGAGCCTGTTGCTGTCCCCCCAGCCGTCATCGGCTGGGGGGATTTTTTCGTGCTCGGGGGGCCGGGGCGTTGGTGTCAGCGGCCGCTGTTGGGGTGTGTTCTGCGGTATCTGCGGTCCCAGCGTTCCTGGCGTTCCTTGCGGAGGCGGTAGTCGCGGTAGGTCTTGGGGAGGCCTCCGCCACCGCCTCCGCCGCCGGGGGTGCCGGAGCCGGTGGGTCTGGTCTTGGAGGTCTTTCCGGCCGAGCTGCCGCCCTCGTAGAACCTCAGGAGGTAGAAGGCGAGCGCTGCCGCGCCGAGCCACAGGATGGGCTGGTCGAAGCCCAGGCCGACGAGGGCCAGGATCGCGACGAGGATCAGGACGTTCACGGCTGCACCTCCGTGGCCGACGGCGCACGCGGCCGGACAGGGGGGAGTCAACGCCCGCCGTTCCCGGCTGTCAATGGCTTGGCGGCGTGGAGCCGTCCGGCGTCTCGTGGGCGTGCTTGAGGCGGGCCCTGGCGGCGACCACGTCCGGTCCCGTGACCTGTTCCCAGTAGCGGTGGCAGGTCACGGAGACCGCCAACTCCAGCTCCCGCGCGCGCAGTTTCTCGACCTCGGCCTGCTGGTCCGCGGTCCAGCCGGGCGACGCGGGCCGCTCAACGCTGCGCCACCCCCCGGTGTCGCTGAAGCCGTCGAGAGGCTCCACCGACCAGGGGAGACGTTTGAGCAGCGCCAGGAGTTCGGAGCGGACCTGGTGCAGTTCCTCCTGGGCGGCGAGGAGGTCGCCGGGGAAGTCATGGGATGGCGATGGAGGCACGACGTAATGGTACTCCTGTTCGAATTACGTGTGCGAGTGATACGGGGGTCGGCTTTTGGAGAGGGGGCGGGTGGTCGGCTGTGTGGCGAGACGGCCGGCGGTGGTGTGAAAGCGGCGGGTGCTGGGCTGGTCGCGGTGGCAAGCTGGAGGCATGTGCCGAAGCATCAAGACGCTCCGCCCGCCCGCCATCCCCGATGACGCCACCGAGGAGGAGATCCGGGCCGCGGCGCTGCAGTACGTGCGCAAGGTCTCCGGGTTCCGCGCCCCCGCCGCGCACAACCGCGAAGTCTTCGACCGGGCCGTCGACGCCGTGGCCGAGGCGACCGCGGAACTGCTCGCCGGCCTCGAAGTGCGCGGAGCGCGGGCCTCATAGCGGGTACGCCCGCCGCCGCCGGGCCGGCCCTCAGCGATCGTCGCGGGCTCAACTCTCAGCGGTTGGGGGCGGCTCAGCTCCCAGCATCGCCGCCGCGTCGGCTCTCGGCGGCCACCGCAGGTCCAGCCCCGGCGGTGGCCGGCGGCTCAGCTTTCGGCCGTTGTCGTGGGGCGGCGGACCAAGAAGGCCGCACCCGCCCCCGCCGCGACCAGTGCGAGCATCGATACCCCCGTGGCCAGCCACGTCGCGCCGAGCCACTGGCCGCCGAAGTAGCCGAGGGCCACGCTGTAGCCCGCCCAGGCCAGGCCCGCCAGTGCGGACCACGGGAGGAATTCGCGGAGTCTGCGGTGGGCCGCGCCCGCGCCGAGGGAGACGATCGAGCGGCCCGCGGGGGCGAAGCGGGCGATGACGAACAGGATGCCGCCGCCCCGGGACAACGCCGTCCCCAGCTTCGCCTGCGCCGAGGTCAGCCGCCGCGAGCGGGCGATGGCGCGCTCCAGCCGCTCGCCGCCGCGCCACGCCAGACGGAACGCCGCCATGTCGCCGAGTACCGACGCCGTGGCCGCGCTCAGCGTCAGCAGCAGGATGTCGGGGACGTTGTGCGGCACCCCACCCGTGCCGGCCGCTGCCGCCGCCGTCGCCGACATGATGACGAGGACGCCACTCGGCAGTACGGGAACGAACACGTCGAAAAGGACGGACAGAGCCACGACCGCGTAGATCCATGGACTGCCGGTCAGCGCCCCCACAGTCTCAAGCACCACAACTCCCCGTGACTCCCCGGACGCCGGCGGTTGCCGCTGTGTCCCGGGGAACGGCAGGGGCGGCCTGATGACAGCTGTACAGCGTACGCCGCGCACGCCGCCGGAGATCCACCGGGGGCCGGATGCCCGCCGTCCCACGTTCATGCGTATGCCACCCGCCGGGCAGGCATGAGGGGCAGCGGACAGCAGCGCCCCCTCCCCCCGGCGTACGGAGGAAGGGGGCGCCGCCGAGTCGGTCAGACCGCGACCGGCGTGCGCTCCGAGGCCTTGTCGTCCTCGCTCACGCCGCGCCCCGCGAAGAGCCGGTCGAGGCCGAACGCGCCGGACCCGGTGAAGACGAACAGCAGCATCGCCCAGCAGAAGATCGCCGAGGCCTCGCCGCCGTTCTCCATGGGCCACAGGGCCTCCGGCTGGTGGACCTTGAAGTAGGCGTAGGCCATCGAACCGGACGCGATGAACGCCGCGGCGCGGGTTCCGAGGCCGAGGAGCACCAGGGCGCCGCCGACGAGCTGGATGACGGCCGCGTACCAGCCGGGCCACGTGCCGGCGTCGATGGTGCCGCCGCTGCCGGACGCACCGCCGAGGACTCCGAACAGTGACGCTGCGCCGTGACAGGCGAAGAGCAGGCCGATCACTATGCGGAACAGGCCGATGGCGTAGGGCTGGGCGCTGTTGAGACGTCCAGTCATGGTGGGGGACTCCTTCGGTCGAGGGGGACGGAACCGAGCGGAGGCCCAAGATTAGGCGAACCTAATTAGTGCTTGCAAGTTCAACATTCGGTCGTTCGGGGCTTCCGCTTCCGGAGCGGGCCGGACAGGAGCCTGGTAGCGACCCGGCCACGGCCCGGCAGCGGGCGGACAACGGAGCGGCGCCTCGGAAGCCGAGGCCACCGGGTACGACGCGGCCCGCGCACCACGTCCACGTCCGACCGCGTGCCCGATTCGCCGCCGCTTCCGGCTCCGCCGACGGTCACCGACGCGCCTCTTCCGGGATCAGCGGACATGAACCAACGCTTACGCGCTTATGGAAACAACGTTGACGATCTATCAGGTGGTGGGGGCGAGCCGAGGGCGTCCACTCCGCTCCTCTCGGCGCCGTCGGCCACGAGGGGTCGGCGGCGGGCCGTCACGATCAGTCGTGTGAGCGGCTCGGCTTCGGTGTGGCGCATATTCGCCCCGGCCGACCGGGGCGCCAGGGCTGCCCGCCGATCGGCCGGACTTCGGGGTGAGTACGCCCCGGGAAAGCCGCGTCTCAGGAAAGCCGCGTCTCCTCCGCCATCTCCAGCCGGGGCCCCTCACCCCGCGCGACCCGCGCCTGGTCCAGGCGGAGCCGGGCCGAACGGCCGCGCAGGGTCAGTGTCATGAGCTGGTTGCCGAACCACGGGCCGCCCGTCCTGCGCCAGTCGATGCCCGCCTGTGTCACCGAGCCGTGCCGTGCGAAGCGGCGTCCGAGGGCCCGTCCCACGCGGCTCCAGCCGAAGCGGAAACCGAGCTTGAGCACGGAAGGTATCGAGTTGTGGACGGGTGAGCAGGTGAGCTGGAGTACCCGGGCGTCGGGCCCGCCGCCCGCGGGCCAGCTCGGCTCGGCGATGTAGGCGTGGTGGACGTCGCCGGAGAGTACGCACACCGTGGCGGGGGCGTCGGGACCCGTACCCGCCTCCTCGATCAGGGCGGTGAGCGCCTCGAAGGACGCGGGGAAGGCCGACCAGTGCTCCAGGTCCGAGCGCCTGCGCAGGTTCTCGCCGAACCGGGCCCAGCGGTCGCCGCGCTCGCCCCGGCACAGCGCGGCGTTCCACCCCTCGGCGTCATGGATCAGATGGGGGAGCAGCCAGGGCAGGGAGCTGCCGATGAGGAGGTGGTCGTAGCCGCCCGGGTTTTCGAGGGCCTGCTCCCGCAGCCAGCGCGCCTCCTTGGGGTCGACCATGGCGCGCTCGCCCTCGGTGAGGACGCGGCCGGCCCGGGTGTCGACCATCAGGAGGCGTACGCGGCCGAAGTCCCGCCGGTAGCTCCAGCGCACCGACGTGGCGTCCGCGTCGGAGGCGGCCGCGAAGGCGCGCAACGCGTCCGTGCCGTCGGGCGCCGCGCGCACCGAGGCGTAGACCGCGTCGCTCTCCAGCTCGTCGGGGCGGAGATTGCCGATGTGCTGGTGGACCCAGTACGACATGAGGCCGCTCAGGACGCGCTCACGCCACCAGGGCGTCGCCCGCATCTCGGCGAGCCAGGCCGCGCTGGTGTTCCAGTCATCTATCACGTCGTGATCGTCGAAGATCATGCAGCTCGGCACGGTGGACAGCAGCCAGCGGACCTCGGGGTCGAGCCACGATTCGTAGTAGAGGTGGGTGTACTCCTCGTAGTCCGCGACCTGGTGCCACGGCGGCTCCGTCGTGTCCCTGCGGGCCGCCAGCCAGCGGCGGGTGGCCTTGGAGGTCTGGTCCGCGTACACCTGATCGCCCAGGAGCAGCAGGACGTCCGGGCGCTCGGCGGCCGGGTCGGCGGCGATGCGGGCGGCGAGCGTGTCCAGCGCGTCGGGCCCCACGGGGTCGTCCTCGCCGGAGGGCGGCGCGGCCCAGCGGCAGGAGCCGAACGTCACACGGAAGTCCGCGTCGCCGCCCCCGGCGGGCGTGCGGATGGTGCTCGCGGGGAACGGCGAACCGGGCGGCGGCCAGACGAGCGCCGCGCGCTCCCGTGGCTCCGCCCGGTCCCGGTCCTGGTCCCGGTCCTGGTCCTGGTCCCGGTCCTCGCCCTCGTCCCCGCCCGCACCCGTGCCGCTGCCCAGCAGCACCTCGTACGCCGTCTCGGTTCCCGGGGTGAGGCCGGTGACCGGGATCAGTGCGTAGTGGTGTCCGGCGACCTGGAAGGTGCGCGCCGAGCCGCGCGCGCCGTCCGCGCAGCGCACTTCGGCGACGCAGGGCCGGTCGGTCTCGACCCAGACGGTCGCCGTGGAACCGTCGACATACCTCAGCAGTGGACCCAGGCGCAGCCGTGCCACAGATGATCACTCTCCTCCGTCGCCCCGTACGGTACGGAACGACGGAAGACAGCGGGGTGGTTCCATCCATTCCCGCCGAGGTGGCGTGCGGCGACGGCTCAGCAGCCGTTGAGCACCGACGCCAGGGCGGTCTTCTCCTCGGAGTTCACGTTGAGCTTGTAGTGGTGCTTCACGTCCACCCACATGCGGGCGTAGTAGCAGTGGTACGACGTGGTCGGCGGCATCCACTCCGCGGGGTCCTGGTCGCCCTTGGACTGGTTGACGTTGTCGGTGACGGCGATGAGCTGGGGCCGGGTCAGGTCGTTGGCGAAACCTTCCCGCTGGGTGTTGGTCCAGCTGTTCGCGCCGGACTTCCAGGCCTCGGAGAGCGGCACGACGTGGTCGATGTCGACGTCGGACGCGGCGGTCCACGTGCCGCCGTCGTAGGGGGACTTCCAGGTGCCGGAGACGGCGGCGCAGCTCGAGTCCTGCTGGACGTCGGTGCCGTCGCGCTTGAGGACGACCTCGCGGGTGTTGCACGCGCCGGACTGGGTGCTCCAGTGCGGGAACTTGTCGCGGCTGTAGCCGTCGGAGGAACCTTCCGCCTTGACCGTGAGCTCGCCGAGGTAGGCGCGGGCGGTGGCGGCGCTGACCGGGGCCGGGGGAGCGGCCTGGGCGGGGGTGCCGGTGAGGAGGGTGGCCGCGGAGGCCAGAAGCGCGGCGCCGCCGAGCGCGGCGACGCGGCGCATGGCAGTGGGGGCCGTCGGGGCCGTCGGGCTCTTGGATTCCGTGCGTCGACGCGCGTAGACAACGGACATGCGAACTCCCTTTGTGTGGGGGGAACTTGACCGGTGGGGCGGTCATGCTTGCGTGCTGGGGTTACCCGCGGGTGTGCAACTGGTGACAGGGTCGCGTCAATCGGGTGCTGAGTTCAAGGGTCTGGCGGCGTGTCATATGCGGGCGGCGGGGGGCGAGTTGGCGTCGGCTCCGCCGTCGCGAGTGGCTGTTTGCCCTCGTGGGGCCGCTTTTGCGGCCCTGGGGAGGGGGCGTGGCGGGGTCGCCTGCCCTCACCTGACCCTTTTGCGGCAAGTCGCCCGAATGGCCCAACGGTGCGCCCTCGTGTGGGTGACCTACGTCACGCCCCTGGGAGCGGGGTGGGGGTTGAGGTGGGGCCGGGCCGGGGTCGGGGGTCCGGGCCTTCGGGGGTGTGGTCGCGTGTCGCGTACGATGGATGGCGCAGAAGGGGAGTAGCTCTTCGCCGGACCGTCGACATACTGCTCAGCTCGTCTGAGCCGGCGCCCGGAGGCAGGCCCCCTAGGGGCAGGCCAGCGAGACCTTCGGCAAGCAGTGCCATGACGTGCGCGTCCGCGTGCGTTCCTGTGTGCTGCCGTGCCGAGGTGTCGTACGCGAAGCGGTGGAACACTCTCGGTGGGGCGGCCCCCGACCGATTGAGGAACCTTGATCAGCATCAGCGTGACGGCGCTCGTCTTCGGCGTCGTCTTCCTGGCCGAACTGCCGGACAAGACGGCGCTCGCCGGTCTCGTCCTCGGCACGCGCTACCGCGCCTCGTACGTCTTCGCCGGAGTGGCGGCCGCCTTTACCGTGCACGTGGTGCTCGCGGTCGCGGCGGGCAGCGTCCTGACCCTGCTTCCGCAGCAGTTGGTCCACGCCCTGACCGGCGTCCTGTTCCTGGCCGGCGCGGCGATGCTGCTCCTGAAGGGCGGCGGCGACGAGGAGGAGGTCAAGCAGCCCGAGGACCAGAGCTTCTGGAAGGTCTCGGGGGCGGGCTTCATGCTCATCCTGGTCGCCGAGTTCGGTGACCTGACGCAGATCATGACCGCGAACCTGGCCGCCCGCTACGACGACCCGCTCTCCGTCGGCCTCGGCGCCGTCCTCGCGCTCTGGGCGGTCGCGGGCCTCGGCATCGTCGGCGGAAGGGCCCTGATGAAGCGGGTGCCGCTGGCGCTGATCACGAAGATCGCGGCGCTGCTGATGCTGGGGCTCGGCGTGTGGAGCCTGTACGAGGCCATCGCCTGAGCCGGGTGCGGCAGGCCACCGCAGCCGCCGGAGAACAGATACGCGCCGCACCGCGAGGGCGCAGCCACCCGACCCGGCTCACCGCAAGGGGCGGCTGCGGGTGGCCTGCCTGCGGCCATGGGTGTGTCGCGCGATGCTGGGCGCGCCCGTGTAGTGGGTGGGTAGAGGCACGCAGGGGGTTTGACCTGCGACGTTGGCTTTTGGTGCATATCTTTTGTACCGTGCGAGAACAAAGTGGCTCCGCCCGTATTCCCTGACCGGCGGGCGGGGCCGCCTTGATTCTCGCTCCGTGCGTCCGGGGCCTCCCGCCGGAGCGCGCGGACGTCCCCCTCTGCGCTCTGGAGTTCACGATGACGGCCACGTCCCCCGACTCAGCCGCCCCCGCCGGCCTCGAACTGACCGCCGGGGCGGTCCTTCTCGACATGGACGGCACCCTCGTCAACTCCGACGCCGTCGTCGAGCGCTGCTGGCGGCGCTGGGCCGTGCGGCACGGCCTCGACTTCGACGAGGTCATCAAGGTCGTCCACGGACGGCAGGGCTACGCGTCCATGGCGGTGCTGCTCCCCGAGCGGCCCATGGCGGAGAACCACGCGGAGAACCGCGAGATGCTCGCCGCCGAGACCGCCGACATGGAGGGCGTCGTGCCCGTGCCGGGCGCCCCCGCGTTCATGGCCGCGCTCGCCGGGCTCCGGCTGCCGCACGCGCTCGTGACCTCCGCGGACGTACCGCTGTCCACGGGGCGGATGGCTGCCGCTGGGCTCGGTCTGCCGGAGGTACGGGTCACCGCGGAGAGCGTGGGCGCGAGCAAGCCGGACCCCGAGGGGTTCCTCAAGGGCGCCGCGGCGCTCGGCTTCGACCCCGCCGACTGCGTGGTCTTCGAGGACTCCGAGGCGGGCATCCGCGCGGGCCGGGCAGCCGGTATGCGGGTGGTGGGCGTCGGCGCGAGGGCCGCGTCCCTCGGTCCGACCGTGCATGTCGACGATCTGACGCAGGTACGGGTCTCCGATGCGGGGGACGGGCGCATTCGGCTGACGATCGGCTGAGCGACCCCCTCACCTCACCTGGGAGGTTCCCAGGGGTCCCTGGAAGGCTCCCAGGGGTGCCCGCGGTGCGTGCCTCGGCTTCCGGCTCAGGGGTCCTTCGTCTCCCCTTCGAGGCTGCGCCGTGTCTCGCGGCCGTACTCGCCCGGGGGGTCGTCGGTGAGGCCGCGGGCCCACTGGTAGCGGGCCACCGCTTCACTGACCTGCCGGGTGTACACGCCGTCCGGCTCACCCGCGTACAGATAGAGCTGGGCCAGGCGGGCCTGCAACTCCGCGACCTGGGGGCCCTTGTCGCCCTCGGACAGGAGCGGGTGGACGGTGGGTTCGCGCCGCGGGGGCGGTGTGGTGCGTACCGAGCCGGTGGCGCGTGCGGTCGGCGGCGGTGGCGAGGACGACGACGGCGGCTGCGAGGAGCGCGTGGGCGACGGCGGGGGCGCGGCGACGCGCGGCTTCGTGGAGGCCGCCGCCGAGGTCCGCGAGGGCGACTTGGCCGAGGGCGGGACGGGCTTCGTCGGGTCGGCGGGCGCCGGGGTCGGCGCGAGGGGCAGCGCATGGCCCCGGCCGGGCTGTTCGGCGGCGGAGGAGAGCAGCCCGGTCGCCAGCACACCGGCAGCCACGACCGCGGCGAGGACGCCGGCCCCGGCGACCAGGACGTAGGGGCGGTTCCGCTTCCGCGGGCCGACGTCTGTGGCTGTGGCTGTGGCCATGGCCGTGGTCGGCGGCTCTTCTCGTACGTCGATGGGGTCACCCTGCGGTGCGGCCGGGCCCTGCGCCAGTCCCCCCGCCCCGTCCGCATCGCCGCCCGGCGCGAGGTCCTTCGTCGCCGGGCCCGTCAGCGACACGTACGGACGTATCCGTATCGGGTCGAAGTCCTCGGCGGCTGCCGCCTCGGCGGAGCGTGTGCGACGTGCCTCTTCCGTCGCTCGGCGGGCGCAGCCGCAGGTCGGAGCCGCGTTCGGCGGGCGTGTCACCCCACATTCGGGGCACCGCTGATCGCCGTACCGCTGGTCGCTTCGCCGCTGATCGATCCGTCGCTGGTCGCCCCGCCGCTCCGCTTCGTCCCGATCCGTCATCGGCCGTTCCCCTCCCCACCGTGCCTGTCCTGTCCTGTCCTGTCCCGGCCCCCGCCCCGGCCCGCCCCGGCCCCGAGAATCCAGGAGATTATGCGGAACCAGGGTTCAACAGGCCATAACCGGTCACACAGACCACGATGGACAGTGAGGCCCCACCGCGGCCCAGGAGCCCCAGGAGGTGTCCATGACGGAGGACGTCAGCGCCCGGCCCGCAGGGCCGCCGCCCGGCGCCGTGCCCGGTCGGGGGAGCAACGGGCACCCTCCCGGTGGCGTACTGGTCTCCATCGGCGCGCTGCTTCTCGGCATGCTGCTCGCGGCCCTCGACCAGACCATCGTCTCCACGGCCCTGCCCACGATCGTCAGTGAACTCGGCGGCATGGACCACCTGTCCTGGGTGGTCACCGCGTACATGCTGGCTGCGACGGCCGCGACGCCGCTCTGGGGCAAGCTCGGCGACCAGTACGGCCGGAAGAAGCTGTTTCAGACCGCCATCGTGATTTTCCTGGTCGGCTCGGCGCTGTGCGGCATGGCGCAGAACATGCCGCAGCTCATCGGTTTCCGCGCCCTGCAAGGCCTCGGCGGCGGCGGGCTCATGGTGCTCTCCATGGCGATCGTCGGCGACCTGGTCTCGCCGCGTGAGCGCGGCAAGTACCAGGGGCTCTTCGGCGCGGTCTTCGGCGCGACCAGCGTGCTCGGACCACTGCTCGGCGGCCTCTTCACCGAGCACCTGAGCTGGCGCTGGGTCTTCTACATCAACCTGCCCATCGGCGCGATCGCCCTGCTCGTCATCGCCACCACGCTGCACATCCCGGTCCGCGACACCAAGCACACCATCGACTACCTGGGCACCTTCCTGATCGCGTCCGTCGCGACCTGCCTGGTCCTCGTCGCCTCGCTCGGCGGCACCACGTGGGCGTGGGCGTCCCCGCAGATCATCGGCCTCGCGGTACTGGGCGTGCTGCTCGCCGCGTTCTTCGTCGCCGTGGAGCGCAAGGCGGCGGAACCGGTGCTGCCGCTGAAACTGTTCCGAGTCCGCACCTTCACCCTCTCCGCGGTCATCAGCTTCATCGTGGGCTTCGCGATGTTCGGGGCGATGACCTACCTGCCGACGTTCCTCCAGGTCGTGCAGGGAGTCTCGCCGACCATGTCGGGCGTGCACATGCTGCCGATGGTGATCGGCATGCTCCTGTCGACGACGATCTCCGGGCAGATCGTCAGCCGCACCGGCCGCTGGAAGGTCTTCCCGGTCGCGGGCACGGCGATCACGGCGCTGGGCCTCTTCCTCCTCCACCAGTTGGACGAGCACAGCGGCACGGGCGTGATGAGCGCCTTCTTCTTCGTCTTCGGCCTTGGCCTCGGCCTGGTCATGCAGGTGCTCGTGCTCATCGTGCAGAACGCCGTGGACTACCAGGACCTGGGCGTGGCGACCTCCGGCGCGACCTTCTTCCGCTCGATCGGCGCCTCCTTCGGCGTCGCCATCTTCGGCACGATCTTCACCAACCGCCTCGGCGACAAGCTGACCGACGCCCTCGCGGGCCGGCAACTGCCGCCCGGCGTGAGCGTGTCCGGCCTGGAGGCCGACCCGCGCGGCATCGCCGGGCTCCCCGCGGCGCTGCGCGCCGACGCCCTGCACGCCTACGCCTCGTCCATCACGGACGTCTTCCTGTACGCGGTGCCGGTCGCGCTGCTCGCCTTCGTCCTCGCCTGGTTCCTGCGCGAGGACAAGCTGAGGGGTTCGGTCACGGCGCCCGACCCCACGCAGACGCTGGCCAGCAACCCCGTCGAGCGTTCGTCGTACGACGAGGTGGCGCGGGCGCTGTCGGTGCTCGGCACGCGGGAGGGCCGCAGGAAGATCTACGAGCGCATCACCGAGCGCGCGGGCTACGACCTGCTGCCCGCGGCGAGCTGGCTGCTCCTGCGCATCGCCCGGCACGGCTCGGTCGAACCGGGCGTACTCGCCGAACGGACCTCGGTCCCGCTGTCCGTGATCACGGCGGCGGCCCGCCAGGTCGAGGAGCGGCGCCTCGCCGAACGGCGTGGCCTGGACATGTACCTGACCGACAGCGGCCGCGAAGCCGCGGGCAAGCTGGCGAGTGCCCGGCAGGAGTCCCTGGCCGAGCTGCTCGGCGACTGGTGGGGCCCGGAACGCCCGACCGACCTGGCCCGCCTGGTCGAGCTGCTGAGCGCGGAACTGTGCGGCTCGGAATCGGAGCGGCCGTACAACGGCGCGACGGTGGTCCGCGCGGCGTGAGGGGGCGGGCCGTAAGCGGCGCAATGCCCGGCGTGGGCCGACGCCGGCCTCAGCCGAGGTTCTTGGCGTACCAGTGCTCCGCGTACATGCGGTCGCTGTACGGCTCGGTCTCCTCGTATCCGTGCCGGGAGTACAGCGCGCGGGCCTCCACGAGGTCGCCGCGGGTGTCGAGGATGATCCGCTCGGCACCCAGCGCGCGGGCCGCGTCCTCCGCGGCGGCGAGCAGTACGGGCGCACCGCCGAGCCCGCGCAGATCCTCGCGCACGAAGACCCGCTTGAGTTCGGCGAGCCCGGGCTCCAGCAGCCGTACCCCCGCCGTTCCGCCGGGCTCGTCCCCGTACCGCGCGACGAGCAGCACCCCGTCCGGCGGGGCGAGATCGGCTCCGGTCTCCGCTGCGACCTCACGCTCCAGCTCGGCGGGGTCGGTGGGCCGCCCGTCGTGCAGCAGGTACCAGCGGTCGCTGACTTCCGTGTAGTACGCGCGCCAGAGCGCGGCGACGACGTCGGAGTCGTACGGCTCGGGGGCGACGGTCCAGGAGATGGTGGCGCGGGCGGAGGCTGTGGTCATGGCGACGATCTCAGACCACGACGGCGGCGCCGCGCAAGCGGTTTGCCCGCGCGACGCCGCCGTTGCCCGCCGGAAGCTCAGCCCTTGGGCGCTGCCTGCTGCACGACCTCGAAGGACCACACCGAGGAGCCGGTCGAGGCCGGCTTCGGGCGGTCGCCGCCGCCTTCGCCGCCGCCCTGGTGCGCGGCCTTCATGGGCCCCTCCATCCACGCCTGGAACGACGCCTCGTCGCGCCAGCGGGTGTAGACGAGGTACTGGTCCGTGCCTTCGACCGGGCGGAGCAGCTCGAACCACTCGAAGCCGTCGGAGTTCTCCACCGTGCCCGCGCGGGACGCGAAGCGCTTCTCCAGGACTTCGCGCTGTTCCTCTGGGACGGTGAGGGCGTTGATCTTCACGATGCTCATGCGGTCCATCCTGCCGTAAAGAGGGGCGGCGGGGTGCTCCGGTCCCCGCCGCCCCTCGGCGTCCGTCAGAGCCGCAGCAGACGCTCGGCCGTCTCGCGGTAGTCGCGCAGGGCCAGGCGGAGCTGCTCGGTGTCCGTGGTCGCCGCCTCGGCGTGCGCGCCGCCCTCGGTGGGCAGCGCGCCGCCCGGGGCCACGCCCGCGGCCCGGGCGTGCGCGGGGGCCGCGGCCTCGCCGGGGGTGAGTCCGACGGACGGGGAGCCGCCCGGTGCGACGCCCGTGCCGGACGCCTCGCCCGGTGCGGCGGCCGGCGCCGGAGACCCGGTGCCGCGGGTCTCCTCGCCGCGGGCCGGGGTGGACTGCCAGGACGTGCGCAGGGCGCGGCGGCGCTTCGCCAGGGTGTCCGTGAGGCGGGCGATCGTGTCCTCCAGGACACTGTCGACCTCCTCGACGGCCCCGCGCGGGGCGTCCACGAAGCCGTTGACGGCGTTCTGCAGACGCAGGGTCAGCTTGTCGCGCTCATCGGGCGGGAACAGAGCGGTGTCAGCCATGCTGTACTCCCCTTCGGGTGATGCCGGTCGAGCGCTTGCCGGTCAGATGCTTGCCGGAGCGTGCGGTGGAGTGGCGGTCGTGGCCCTCCGTCATCAGGGCCTCGAAGAGCGCCCGCGCCTCGATCATGGCGGCGCGCATCTCCTCGGTGCTCGCCGCGCTCTCCCCGCCGCCTGCCACGCCGTCGTTGGAGCCCGCCGTGCCCGACGTGCCCGCCGTGCCCGCCGTGTTCCGCTCGGCGCCCGTCGTGCCGAGCGCCGCGCGGTGCACCCTGCGGTAGCCGTGGACGTGGTGGGCGTGGTGCACGGACAGCGCGTCGACCTGGTCCTCGTAGTGGCCGCCGGTGGGGAAGCCGCGGGCGCCGGCCAGCTCGTCGATGAGGTGGTCCGCCTCGGCGACGGCCTGGCGCGGGGAGTCGACGAAGCGCTCCTGGGCGAGGTTCCAGCGGGCGGAGAACTGCTCGCGGGCCGCGGGCTCCAACGGCCGTACGCGCAAGTCGCCGTGGCGCTTCACGCGCTCCGCGAGGTCACGCTCGGCCGCTTTGGTGTCGCCGTCGTGGCGGGCCACCGCGTGGTCGTACTCGGGGCCGAACCGGCGCTTGAGGCTCTGCCCGCCGCCCGCACGCAGCCGCCCGCGGATCAGTACGGCGAACACGGCGGCGGCGATGACGACGACGACCGCGATCAGAACGATGATCATGACTGTGGACATGGATGGGTGCCTTCCCGGGGGGTGGGCCTTGAGGCGCCGGGGCGATCTCGGCGTGCCGCCTCGACGACTGTCCCCCAGACGAGTTGCCCGGAAGCCGCCCGTCAAACGGGCCCCCGGGAAGCAGCGCGTGAGCGACAATCGTGCTCTCGCCGCACCGAGTCGAAGGAGCGTACGCACGTGCTGGAGCTGACGATGGCCTCGGTGTCCGGGGTGGACGCGGACGCGGGCGCGACCGCGGGCATGCTCATGGCCGACGCGCCGAGCGATCCGGGTGCGGTGCTGCGCGTGGGGCGTGACCGGAGCGTCTGCCGCCTGGTGACGCCCGACGACTGGCTGTTCGTGTCCCGTACGCATCTGGAGTTCCGCTGCGGTCCCGACGGGGCCTGGTCGGTGATCTGGGTGCGCGGTTCGAACCCCGACCCCGCGTCGGAGGTCCGGGTCGTCTCCGGGGGAGCGGCGTGGTCCCTCGCGTACGGAGAGGCGGCGCCGCTCGGCCGGGGCGGCTCGGGCGAGGTGGTCATCCGGGACAGGTCGGGGCCGCGGAGCGTGAACGTCGGCTTCTACCACGAGGGTTGAGCCTCGGAGAGGGATCGATCCGCGGAGAAGGGTGTCTCTCGGGGTCCGAGGGGCCCCGGGCCGGCGTCAGGCCAGTACGCGGGCCACCGCGAAGCCGTCGTACCCCTTGATGCCCACCGTCTGCACGGCGGTGGCGCTCAGCCTCGGGTGCCGCGCCATGAGTTCGAGCGCGTCGCGGGTGCCGCGCACGCTCGGGTCGGTGCTCGTGGGGTCGGTGACAGCGCCGCCGCGTACGACGTTGTCGAGGACGATGAGGCTGCCGGGGCGGGTGAGCTTCAGGGCCCACTCCACGTAGTGCGGGTTGTTGACCTTGTCGGCGTCGATGAAGACGAAGTCGAACGGGGCCGTGTCCTCGGCGCCGAGCCCGGCGAGCGAGTCCAGGGCCGGGCCCACGCGGATGTCGACGACCTTGTCGAGTCCGGCGCGGGCGATGTTGGCGCGGGCCACGTCCGCGTGCTTCGCCTGATACTCCAGGGTGACGAGGCGGCCGTCCGCGGGCAGGGCGCGGGCCAGCCAGATCGTGCTGTAGCCGCCGAGGGTGCCGATCTCCAGGATGCGGTGGGCGCCCTGGACCTGGGCGAGGAGCTGGAGCAGCTTGCCCTGGTTCGGTGCCACGTTGATGTGCGGCAAGCTGGCCGCGTCGCTGTCACGGAGGGCTGCGGCGAGCGCCTCGTCGGCGGGGGCGAGCAGGTCCGTGAAGTAGTCGTCGACGGCGTTCCACTGCTGCTGGCTCATGTGGGTGTTCGTTCCCTTCGACTGTCTAGTTAGGTTCGCTAACGAGACTAGCCGAGCCGGGGGCCCGTGTCAGAAGGACTGCCGGGTCAGAAGGACTGCCCTGTCAGGTGGGCTCACCCCTCCACGGCCGGGAGCGAACCCGGCAGCGGCTTCCGTGCCGATTCCGTCATGTACCAGACCGCGATGCCGCCCACGACCGCCGCCGCCATCATGTAGTACGCGGGCATCATCTTGTCGCCCGTAGCGCCGATCAGTGCCGTCACCACCAGCGGAGTCGTGCCGCCGAAGATCGAGACGGAGATGTTGAAGCCGATCGAGAGCGAGCCGTAGCGGACCTTCGTCGGGAAGAGGGCGGGGAGCGTGGACGGCATCGAGGCCGTGAAGCAGACCAGGAGCAGGCCGAGGGACCCGAGGCCGAGACCGATCGCCCAGAGGGAGCCGTTGCGGATCAGCAGGAGGGCGGGGATCGACAGGGCGAGGAAGCCCACGCAGCCCGCGGCGATCACCGGGCGGCGGCCCACACGGTCCGTGAGCGCGCCCGCGAACGGCTGGACGCACATCATCAGGGCCATGACGGCGAGGATGACGAGGAGGCCGTGCGTCTCGTCGTACTTCAGCTCGCTGGTGAGATAGCTGGGCATGTACGAGAGCAGCATGTAGTCCGTGACGTTGAAGACCAGGACCAGGCCCATGCACAGGAGCAGCGCCTTCCACTGACCCGTGACCATGTCGCGCAGCCGGGCCTTCGAGCGGCTCTGCTCGTCCTTGTGGGCCTTCTCCAGTTCCGCGGCGAACGCCGGGGTCTCCTCAAGGCGCATCCGCAGGTACAGGCCGATCAGGCCCATCGGGCCCGCGATCAGGAACGGGATGCGCCAGCCCCAGGAGAGCAGGTCGTCGGTGGAGAGGAGCGCGGTCATCAGGGTGACGAGACCGGCGCCGCCGATGTAGCCCGCCAGCGTGCCGAACTCCAGCCAGCTGCCGAGGAAGCCCCGCTTCTTGTCGGGGGCGTACTCCGCGATGAAGGTCGCCGCGCCCGCGTACTCGCCGCCCGTGGAGAAGCCCTGCACCAGGCGGGCCAGGAGCAGCAGCACCGGGGCGCCCACGCCGATCGACGCGTACGACGGGATCAGGCCGATCGCGAACGTGCCCGCGGCCATCATGATCATGGTCACCGCCAGCACCTTCTGGCGGCCCACGCGGTCGCCGAGCGGGCCGAAGACCATGCCGCCCAGCGGCCGGATCAGGAAGGCCGCGGCGAAGGCGCCGAAGGTGGACAGGAGCTGGGCCGTCGGGTCGCCCGAGGGGAAGAACACCTTGCCCAGGGTCACGGCGATGTAGCTGTAGACGCCGAAGTCGAACCACTCCATCGCGTTGCCGAGGGCGGCCGCCTTCACCGCGCGCTTGACCATCGCGGGGTCGGTGACGGTGACGCCTGCTGCGGCGTCCGGGGCTGCGGGGTCCGCGGGCCGGGGGACGGTCCCCGGTGCGGGCTCGGGCTTCCGGAGGGCGACGGAGGTGGCGTTCACCAAGGGTTCGCTCGCCTGCTTTCGGTCGACGACAAGGGCGGGGCCGCCCGCGGAAACCGGGGCGGCCCGAAATCGACCATAGGTGCATAAGCCATCATCACGTACGGTCACAGCCTGGCCGCACAGGGCGGCAAAACCGCTCCTATGCAGGTCAAACGGCCTTTCTTTCAGCAGTGCGGACAAGCTCCCTTTGTGATCTATGTCGCGAGCCCGGCCGGGAACCGCTCCCGACCGGCCCGGATATTCCCTTTGTGATCAACAGCCCCAGCTGTCGCGTAAGCGATGGTCCTTCGTGTTTTGGTCGGGCAATGTGCCCCAAAAGCAGATAGAAAGCGGGGGGCGGCCGCCAGGCGAACCGGTGGTTGCGCGCGTCTCAGAGGACAGGACCGAAGACAGCACCGAAGACAGCACCGAAGCCAGGACGAATCCGGGTGGGAGGGCCGACGCGGCGTGGCGGACGTTGAGCACAGGGGACCGGGCAATGCTCTGGGAGCCGGGCGGGCCGACGGACCCGGGGCGCGGATCGGAGCGGCCCGTGCCGCCCTCTGGCTGATCGCGACGGTCCTGGCGGTCCGGCAGGTGGCCGCCGTCCTGAGCACCCCCAGCGGGGAACGGCTCACCGATCTGGAGACCTGGATCGGGCCGGAGGGCGTCCTCCGCGTGAAGGGCTCCTTCTACGACGCGGACAGATTCACCGGGACCCCCTTCGCCGGCCTCGTCCTCAAGCCGCTCGCCCGCTCCGGGGAGCAGGCGCTCGGCTGGATGTGGACCTTCGGCACGCTCGGCCTGGTGATCTCGCTCGGCCTGGTCGCCGCCCGTGCCCTGCCGCGGCCGGTCTCCCGGCGCACCTCGCTGCTCGCCGCCCCCGTGGCGATCAGCCTGCTCATCCTGTCGCTGCCGGTCCGCAACGCCCTCCACCTCGGCCAGACCAGCATCCTCCCGGTGCTGCTCGTGCTCCTCGGTCTCTTCGCCGTGCGCGGCGAGCGGGCCAGCGGCGTACTGATCGGCGTCGGCGCGGCGCTCCAGCCGACCATGCTGCTCTTCGCCGCCCTGCTCTGGTGCACGGGGCGCAGGAAGGCCGCCGTGTCCGCCGGTGCCGGCTTCGCCGCCTGCACGGCGCTCGCCTGGGCCGCCATGCCGCGCGACTCATGGACGTACTGGGTCCACCACCTCGCAGGAGCGGGCCTCGGCGCGAGCCCGGACGCCAACGCCAACCAGTCGCTGCACGGCATGCTGCTCCGCCTCGGCCTCACGGGCCCGGTGGAGATCGCGCTGTTCCTGGCCCTGGGCGCGGCCGTCGCCCTCCTCGGGCTGCGCCGCGCGGTGCGCTTCGCCGAGGACGGGCAGCTCCTCCTCGCCGTCGCGATCACCGGCTGCGTCGTCGTCGCGGTGTCGCCCACGACCTGGCAGCACCAGCTCCTGTGGGTGCTCTTCGCGGTGGTCGGCCGGGTCGGCAAGCGCCGCTCCGACCGGTACATGTGGCCGGTGGCCGTCGTCCTCGTGTCGACGCTGCCCGCCAAGATGATGCTGCCGAACATGCCGGTCACCGAGCCGGTCCGCGACAACATCGTGCTGATCGCGGCGCTCGCCGCCGCCACGGTCGTGCCGTTCCTTTCCCGCGCCCACCCCCAGTACCGCAGCCCTCTCCCGGCCGACTACGCCGAGACCGTGCCCGCCCGCTGGTCCCGGGTGCCGCTCGTGCCGTTCTTCCGGCGCGTCCTGACCCGCCCGAACCTGCTCCTCGAACTGCTGCTGATCCGCGTCGGCTACGCCGCGTACCAGCAGGTCAGGCTCGCGGCGACCGGCGGCACCATCTCCGGCGGCCGGGCGAGGGCCGAGCACCACGGCGAGCAGATCCACGCGGCCGAGCGGTTCCTGCGCATCGACATCGAGCACTGGGTCAACCACGCGGTGGCCACGGGTGGCCGCCTGGAGGCGTTCTTCAACTTCTACTACACGTCGTTCCACTTCGTGGTGCCGCTGAGCGTCCTCGCCGTCCTGTACGTGCGGCGTCCCGCCGACTACCGCTGGGCGCGCTCCGCGCTCGGCTGCGCCACGGTCCTCGCCCTCGTCGGCTTCTGGGCCTATCCGCTCGCCCCGCCGCGCCTGATGCCCGGCCTCGGCTTCATCGACACGGTGCATGGCGTGCAGGACTTCACCAAGCCGAACTACGGCACGCTGACCGATCTCACCAACCAGTACGCGGCGATGCCCTCGCTGCACTTCGGCTGGTCCCTGTGGTGCGGCCTGGTCATCGCGGTCCTCGCGCCGAAGTGGTGGATGAAGGCCCTCGGCACGCTGCATCCGCTCCTCACGGCCTCCGCGATCGTGGCGACCGGCAACCACTGGGTGCTCGACGCGGTGGGCGGCGCGGCCGTGGTCGGCGCGGGCTTCGGCCTGACCTACCTCGTATCGGGGCCCCGGGTGAGCCGCGGCCGGCCCGTCAGCGGCAGGTCGCGGGACGACTCGGCGAAGGACCGTACCCCGAGCTGATCCGGTAGGTGCCCGGCTCCGGCACCGAGAGGCGGGTGAACTCGCCCTGGCGCCGGAGGCAGGCACCCTGCGCCCGCAGCCACGGCGAGTACACGAGGCGGACCGTCACCGAGCCCCGCTCGGGGACGCGCACCACCATGTCGGAGCCCGTGGTGCGGACGACGGACGCGGGGCGCGAGACCAGCGGCACCGGGTCCTTCACCCGCAGGATCTGCCAGTGCGCGTCCTGCCACACCGGGTCCAGCCACTTCGGGCCGCTCGCCACCAGCGCCGCCTCGTCCTCGGCGGGCCCGTCCGGCTTGCCCGATGGCAGCACGACGTACCCGACGGCCCACTTGTCCAGCCAGGCGCGGTAGGTGGCCGCGGAGAACGTGCCGTCGTAGAAGAGGCGCCCGCGTTCGATGTCGAGCTGGCGGTTCCAGCCGCGCGCCATGTTCACGTAGGGGGCGAGCGCGGTGGCCTCGCGGTGGTTGCGGGCCGGGACCACCTCGACGCGGACCCGGTCGGCGCCGAGCCGCTCCAGCTCGCGCACCACCCCCCGGGTGTCGGCCGCCCAGGCGGGCACCTTCGTGGAGACGGCCAGGTCGTCGCAGGTCTTCTGGACCACCCAGGCCGAGGAGAGGACCAGGGCCACCGCGAGGATGATCCGCCGCGACCGGACGAGTCCGGGCGCGAGCAGGGCGGCGAGCAGCGCCGCGGGGCCGACCAGCTCCGCGAGGCGCTCGACGTTCGTGCCGATGGGTGACGGGGTGAGGTACGTGAGGACGGTCCCGGCCGCGTAGACCCCCGCGGCCCAGCGCAGCACCCGCCACTCGCGCGGCGCCGCCACCACCAGGGCCAGGCCGAAGAGGACCGGCGGGTAGATCCGGTCGGAGGGCATCAGCTGTTCGCCGTTGAACGGGAAGAGCAGCGTGGTGGTCGCCACGACCAGGAAGGGCGGCGCGATCAGGACCGCCGCGCGCACCCAGTCGCGTACGAAGAAGTAGCCCGCGCCCGCCACCACCAGGAAGAGCCCCGCCACGGGGGAGCCCATGGCGGCGAGCGCCGCGCACCCGGCGGCCACGGCCGCGCGCCGTTCCCGTACGAGCGCCAGGCAGGCCGCGAGGCCGAAGGCCAGGCCGAGCGCGAACGTCGTGCGGCCCGATGCGACGTTGCACCAGATGCCGAGCGAGGCGAGCACCGCGGGCCACAGGGGCCGGTGGACGCCGGTGCGCCCGATGAGCGCGGCGACCAGCCAGGCGCCCGCGACCCCGGAGAGCACCGTCACGGTCTTCACGCCCGCCGCGGCCATCAGATAGGGCGAGATGAGGCTGTAGTTGGCGGTGTGCATGCCGCCGTACCAGAAGAGGTTGTACGCGGCTGCCCCGTGCTCCGAGGCGAACCGCGCCCATGCCTCCTGCGCCGCCAGGTCACCGCCGCCGGTGGCGAGGAACGCCGCCCACACCGCGTACAGGGGCAGGGTGGGGACGGTGGCGAGCAGGGGTACGCGGTGTCTGCGGCAGAGCCCGCGGAGCGAGGAATTCCGCTCGCTGGGCGCGCTGCCGGACGGGGCGATCGAGAAGTCGGCAGAGACCACGGCCACCGTTTCCGTTCGGCATCCTGACGCCTGACGTCCCGGAGTCCTCGGCGTCCTGACGTGTCGGCGTCCTGAAAGGCAAGGTTCACCTCCCAGGACGCGGCACGCAACGGAAACGTTGGTTCCGTAAAGGGGACGGCCGGAAACGGCGGTCAGCCGGTGCTGACCCGCAGCTCCTTCACGCCGTTCAGCCAGGCCGAGCGGAGTCTGCGCGGCTCGCCCGTCAGGTGGAGCCCCGGCATGGCGTCGGCGACCGCGTTGAAGATGAGGTTGATCTCCAGGACGGCCAGGGACTTGCCGAGGCAGAAGTGCGGGCCGCCGCCGCCGAAGCCCAGGTGGGGGTTGGGGTCGCGGGTGATGTCGAAGGTGCCGGGGTCGTCGAAGACCTCGGGGTCGTTGTTGGCGGAGGAGTAGAAGATGCCGACCCGGTCGCCCGCCTTGATCCTCGCGCCGCCGAGCTCCGTGTCCTGTGTCGCCGTGCGCTGGAAGGAGACCACGGGGGTCGCCCAGCGCACGATCTCCTCCGCGGTGGTCGCGGGGCGCTCGCGTTTGAAGAGCTCCCACTGGTCCGGGTGGGTAAGGAGGGCGTGCATGCCGTGGGTGATGGCGTTGCGGGTGGTCTCGTTGCCGGCGACCGCGAGCAGGATCACGAAGAAGCCGAACTCGTCGGAGGAGAGGTTGCCCTCGTCCTCCGCCGCCACCAACTGGCTGACGATGTCCTTGGCGGGGCACTCCTTGCGGGCGACGGCGAGGTTCATGGCGTAGGAGACGATCTCCATCGCGGCCTCGGCCCCGACCTCCGCCGTGATGGCGTATTCCGGGTCGTCGTAGGCCGCCATCTTGTTCGACCAGTCGAAGATCTTGGAGCGGTCGCCCTGGGGTACGCCGATCAGCTCGGCGATGGCCTGGAGCGGCAGTTCGACGGCGACATCGGTGACGAAGTCGAAACCGCCGTCGGGGCCCGCGTTCTCGAGCGCCGCCGCGACGACCGAGCCCGCGCGGGCGCGCAGCGCGTCCTCCAGCGAGCGGATGGCGCGGGGCGTGAAGCCGCGCTGCACGATCTGCCGTACGCGGGTGTGCTCGGGCGGGTCCATGTTGAGCATGATCAGCCGCTGGGCGTCGATCGCGTCGCGGCTGATCGACTCGTTGAAGCGGATGATCGCGGTGTTGAGGTAGGAGGAGAACAGCTCCGGGTGCGTGGAGACGTACTTGACGTCCTCGTGCCGGGTGACGGCCCAGTACCCCGCGTCGTCGAAGCCGGATATGCGGGGCGGCTGGACGATCCAGCGCACCGGTTCGGTCTGGCGCAGGGTCGCGAACTCCGGGAGCGGTACGCGGTCTTGGAGCAGGTCGGGGTCGGTGAAGTCGAACCCGTCGGGCAGCGCTGGACAGGGCATCGGCAACTCCAGGTCTGACGGGTCATCAGGAGATGTGCTCGCAAGGTAATAACGGGTTCTACAAGTCGCAAGGGCCGCGACGGGGTCCTTGCCGGGCGATGGGGGGCCGCGCGGGGTGGCTCGGGCGGTCTCGGGGCGTGCAAGACCCTTGCGGCGCCGGGGTCGGGCTCAGCAGACTGCTGTGCAGAACTAGAACGCGTACTAGTTACTACTGGTTACACTCGCGAGCCGCCGGGACGGCTCGCGGGACGTGGACGGAGAGGACCAGCCCCATGGCCGCGGAACCTGTCATCGTCGAAGCCGTACGCACCCCCATCGGCAAGCGCGCGGGCGCGCTCGCCAACCTCCACCCCGCCTATCTGCTCGGGGAGACCTACCGCGAAGTCCTCGGCCGCACCGGCATCCACGCGGACTGCGTCGAGCAGATCGTCGGCGGCACGGTGACGCACGCCGGCGAGCAGTCCATGAACCCGGCGCGCACGGCCTGGCTCACCATGGGGCTTCCGTACGAGACGGCGGCGACGACGGTGGACTGCCAGTGCGGCTCGTCGCAGCAGGCCAGCCACATGGTCGCCAACATGGTCGCGGCCGGGGTCATCGACGTCGGGATCAGCTGCGGCGTGGAGGCGATGTCGCGGGTGCCGCTGGGGTCCGGGTCCAAGCATGGCCCCGGGAAGCCGTTCCCCGACGAGTGGAACGTGGACTTGCCGAATCAGTTCGAGGCCGCCGAGCGCATCGCCCGCAAGCGGGGGCTCACCCGGGAGAACGTGGACTCCCTCGGGCTCATCTCGCAGGAGCGGGCGGCCACGGCGTGGTCGGAGGGACGCTTCAAACGCGAGACGTTCGCCGTCCAGGTGCCCACCACCGAGGAGGAGCAGGCCGCCGGGCAGGGCATGTGGCGGCTCGTCGACCGGGACGAGGGGCTGCGCGACACGACGATGGAGGGGCTCGGCGGTCTGAAGCCGGTCATGCCGACCGCCGTGCACACGGCGGGCAACTCCTCGCAGATCTCCGACGGGGCGGCGGCCATCATGTGGGCGTCCAAGCGGATGGCCCGGGCGCTCAAGCTGAAGCCGCGGGCCCGGATCGTCGCCCAGGCGCTGGTCGGCGCCGATCCGCACTTCCATCTCGACGGGCCGGTCGACGCGACGCGGGCGGTGCTCGGCAAGGCGGGGATGTCCCTGAAGGACATCGACATCGTGGAGGTCAACGAGGCGTTCGCCTCGGTGGTGCTGAGCTGGGCGCAGGTCTTCGGGCAGGACCTGGAGAAGGTGAACGTCAACGGCGGCGCGATCGCCCTCGGTCACCCCGTGGGGGCGACCGGGGCGCGGCTCATCACGACGGCATTACATGAGCTTGAGCGGCGGGACAAGGAATTCGCGCTGGTCACGATGTGTGCGGGGGGTGCGGTGGCCACTGGGACGATCTTGCAGCGGCTGTAGTGGCCGGGGGGCTCCCGCCGCGCCTGGCTTCGCGCCCCGCCATCACCGGCTCCGCCGAGTTCGTCCTCAAGCGCCGGACGGGCTTGAAGGGGCTTCGGGCGCCGTGATCACCGGCTCCGCCGAGTTCGTCCTCAAACGCCGGACGGGCTTGGAGGGGCTTCGGGGCGCCGGACGGGCTTGGGGCGGCTTCGGGGCGTGCTCGGCGGGGAGGTCAGTACCAGCCGTTCGCCTGCCAGTGGGCCCATGCGCCGGTCGGGCTGCCGTAGCGGTCGTTCATGTACTTGAGGCCCCATTCGATCTGGGTCTCGGGGTTGGTCTTCCAGTCCTTGCCCGCCGAGGCCATCTTGGAGCCGGGGAGGGCCTGGACCAGGCCGTACGCGCCCGAGGAGGAGTTCGTCGCGCTGGGGTTCCAGCCGCTCTCGTGCGACACGATCTTGTCGAACGCGGCGAACTGCGCGGGGTCCTTGATCTTCTGCTTCGCGATCGCCTTGGCGGACGTCGGAGCGGCGGCGGGAGAGCCGGGAGCGGCGGGAGCGGCGGCCGGGGCGGTGGCCTTCGCGCTGGTCGGGGTGGCTGCCTGAGCGGGGGCCGCGGCGAAGACCAGGCCGGACGCGGCGGCGGCGACGAGGCCGCCGGTGATGGCCTTCTTCGGGGAAGCGACGCGGCGGATGAGCGAGGCGGACACTGAGGACCTTCCGGTGGGGGACGGGGGTCGCGGCGCACGCCGTGGAACGCGGGGGACATGCGGAGGCGCCGAGATCCCGAGGGGTCGTCGGCGCCTTGCGACTCATCCAGCGAAACAGGGGCGCGGACCTGCCGCAATGCCCCCTTTTACTAGTTGATGCCGGAAGTAGGGACGTTCTTCCGTGGGTGAGCCGGCTCTCCACCGGCAGGTCGGGACGGGTCCTGAGGCGGTCGCGTCAGGATCTGCGGCTACGGCCCCGCCTCGTAGAGGACCAAGGACCTGTGGGCCGCCTCACGGACGCGCCGCTCCGAGGTGACGGTCCGCGCAGACGCGCCTACCGCTCGGGAGCCTCGAAGGTGACCGGCGCCTCGAAGGCCGCCCGCCGCGTGGCCCGCCGCAGGGCCTTGAGTACCGCGGGGCCGAGCGTCAGGCTCAGCACGGCAGTGACGACGGCCCGGGGCAGGTCCCAGCCCATGGACGTCGCCAGGCAGTACGCGACGAAGCGGCCGAGGTTGTCCGCGAGGGGGTCGCCGGGGACGAAGGAGACGCCGGTGGCGAGGCCGCCGAGGTAGGGCCAGCCCTGGAGGTTCATCACCGTGCCGTAGGCGATCGAGGACACCGCCCCGTACGCCGTCAGCAGCCACAGCTCGCGGCGGCCCCGCAGGCTGTCGGGGCCCGGCAGCAGGCCCGCGCCCATGCAGACCCAGCCCATCGACAGCATCTGGAACGGCATCCACGGCCCCACCCCGCCGGTGAGCAGCGCCGAAGCGGACATCGACACCGCCCCCAGCACGAACCCGAAGCCAGGCCCGAGCACCCGCCCGCTCAGCACCATCAGGAAGAACATGGGCTCGATGCCCGCCGTGCCCGCGCCCAGCGGCCGCAGCGCGGCACCCGCGGCGGCCAGTACGCCCAGCATGGCGATGGCCTTGGCGTCCAGGCCGACGTCCGCGATGGTCGCCACGACCACGGCGAGCAGCAGCGGCAGCAGCGCCGCGAACAGCCACGGCGCGTCCTGCGCGTGGTCGGCGAGGCCCGACTCGCCGTCCGCGAGGAGCGGCCAGCCGAAGGCGGCCACACCGACCGCGCTGACCAGCACCAGCGCGGCGATCGAGCGGCGGCCCAGGCGGACGGGGACGGGTCGGGACCGGGTCTGCACGGGGGCTCCGCTCATGGCGTCGTCCCCTCCGCCGCGTTCAGCGCCTCGCGCACCTGCGCCACCGTCAGCCACTCCCTCGGCGCGAGGATCTTGGTCACCTGCGGTGCGAAGGAGGGCGAGGAGACCACGATCTGCGGGGTCGGCCCGTCGGCGACGACCTCGCCGTCCGCGAGGATCACCACCCGGTGGGCGATCTCCGCGGCCAGTTCCACGTCGTGCGTGGCGAGGACGATCGCGTGGCCCTCGGCCGCGAGCCCGCGCAGGATCGCGACCAGGCGGGCCTTGGCCGCGTAGTCGAGGCCGCGGGTCGGCTCGTCGAGGAGGAGCAGGGGCGGGCGCGCGGTCAGGACGATCGCCAGGGCGAGCGCGAGGCGCTGGCCCTCGGAGAGGTCACGGGGGTGCGTGTCGTCCGCGATGCCGGGCAGCAGCTCGGTCACCAGGGCCCGGCAGGACCCGGGCGCCGCGTCCGCGTCCCGGTCGGCGGCGACGCACTCGGCGGCCACGGTGTCCGCGTAGAGGAGGTCGCGAGGTTCCTGGGGGACGAGGCCGACGTGCTTGATCAGGTGGCGCGGGGCGGTGCGGTGGGGGACCGCCCCGCCGACGCGCGCCGAACCCGACGTGGGTTCGAGCAGGCCGACCAGGGTGGAGAGCAGGGTCGACTTTCCGGCGCCGTTGCGGCCCATGAGGGCGACGGTCTCGCCGGGCGTGACGGTCAGGTCGACGCGGCGCAGCGCCTCGACCCGGCCGCGCCGGACGGCGAGGCCCGCCACCGAGGCCGCCGGTGCGAGCGTGGACTCGGGGGCGCGCCCCCGTCGTGAGAGGGGCCTGCGGCTCCCGCGTTCGGGCCGCTGGGCGGCCGTCGCCTCCTGGCGCGGTGCCACGTCCGCGAGCCGGTCCCGCAGCACGCCCGCCCTGCGCCGCGCGTCCCGCACGGTCAGCGGCAGCGGCGACCAGCCGGCGAGGCGGCCGAGCGCGACCACCGGGGGCTGGACGGGCGAGCGGGCCATCAGCTCGGCCGGGTCGCCGAGCACCGGCGGCTCGCCGGGCGCCGCGAGGAGCAGGACCTGGTCCGCGTACTGCACGACCCGCTCAAGGCGGTGCTCGGCCATCAGCACGGTCGTGCCGAGGTCGTGCACGAGCCGCTGGAGCACGGCGAGGACCTCCTCGGCGGCGGCCGGGTCGAGCGCGGAGGTCGGCTCGTCGAGGACGAGAACCTGGGGGTGCGGGGTGAGGACCGAGCCGATCGCGACCCGTTGCCGCTGGCCGCCGGAGAGCGTGGCGATGGGCCGGTCGCGCAGATCGGCGAGACCGAGGAGGTCAAGGGTCTCCTCGACCCGCCTGCGCATCACGTCGGGGGCGAGGCCGAGCGACTCCATGCCGTACGCCAGCTCGTCCTCGACCGTGTCCGTCACGAAGTGCGCGAGGGGGTCCTGGCCGACGGTGCCGACGACGTCGGCGAGTTCACGGGGCTTGTGGGTACGGGTGTCGCGGCCCGCCACGGTCACCCGGCCGCGCAGGGTGCCGCCGGTGAAGTGCGGCACCAGGCCGCTCACCGTGCCGAGCAGCGTCGACTTGCCGACCCCGGACGGGCCGACGAGCAGCACGAGCTCGCCCTCGGGCACGGCGAGGTCGACCCCCTGGACCGTGGGTCCCGCTGCTCCCTCATACGTCACGGAGACGTCCTCGAAGCGGATCATGAGGTCTCCTCGGAAGGGGTGGGGGACGGCCCGGCGGGCGCGGGCTTGCGGAGCTGGACCGGTGGCTTCCCGCGGGGCGGCGCGGGGGCCTGTTCGCCCGTGGGGACCGGCGCCACGAAACCCGGCAGGAGGCCGACCAGGGCGGCGGCGGCGGGCCACAGCGGCAGCGTCGGGGCGGTCAGGGGCACGACGCCGGGGTGCAGGGCCGCCGTGTCGAAGGCGGCCGCCCAGATCGTCAGGCCCGCGACGGTGACCCCGGACCCGGCGACCAGCCAGGCGCGCACACCCCAGCGGTCGGGCCGGTAGCGGGTGCGCACCGAGCGGCGGCCGCCGAGCCGCAGCCCCGCGAGGGCCGCGAGCAGACCGCAGGTCAGGACGGGCAGCCCGTAGGAGGCACCCTGCGCGGTGAGCAGCCCGTACGTACCCACGCACACGCCCATCAGGCCGCCGAGGGTCAGCACGGCCGTCGCCACGCGCACCCGGCGCGAGACCGCGGCGCTGCGCCCGAACCCCCGCGCGTCCATCGCGGCGGCCAGCGCGACCGACCGCTCCAGGGCGCCTTCGAGCACCGGAAGTCCGACCTGGAGCAGCCCGCGCACCCCCCGGTCGGGGCGTCCGCGCAGGCGGCGCGCGGCCCGGAGCCGCCGCACGTCGGTGATGAGGTTCGGCGCGAAGGTCATCGCCACGACGACGGCGACCCCCACCTCGTAGAGCGCGCCCGGCAGTGACTTGAGGAGCCGGGCCGGTCCCGCGAGGGCGTTGGCGGCGCCCACGCAGATCAGCAGGCCCGCCAGTCTGATCCCGTCGTAGAGCGCGAAGAGGAGGCCCTCCGCCGTCACCCGGCCGCCGATCCGCACGCCCCTGGCCCAGTCGGGCAGCGGGACCTCGGGGAGCGTCACGACGGTGTGTGTGCCCGGGATCGGCGAGCCGAGCACGACCGCGAAGACCAGGCGGATGCCGATCACGACCAGGCCCAGCTTCACGAAGGCGCCGTACGACTTCGCCCAGGGCGCGGACGTCCTGCGCGCCGCCACGACGTAACCCGCGACGCCGATCAGCAGGCCGATGAGGAGCGGATTGGTCGTACGGGACGCGGCGGTGCCGAGGCCGAGGGCCCACAGCCACCAGGCGCCCGGGTGCAGCGCGTTGCTCCGGTGCGCCTCGGGGGCGAGGCGGCGCCCGAGGCGGCCGGGCGCGGTGCTGCCGTGGTGCGTCATGGTGCCGTCCGTGTCCGGTGCCGCGTCAGCCGCGGCGGCGACGGGTCTGCCAGAGCGCGGCGCCGCCGAGCAGCGCCACGGCGGCGACCCCGGCGATCAGGCCGACGGAGGGCCCGCCGTCGTCCTCGCCGTCCTCGTCGTCCTTGTTCCGGCCGGAGTCCGCCGCGTCCTGGCCGGAGTCCGCCGCCGCGGACGGCTCGCCGTCGCCGGAGACCTGCTCGCCGCAGCCCGCCTCGGGATAGCCGTCGATGGCGCAGAGCAGGGCCTTGCTGTCGTAGCGCAGCGGCTTCGCGACCGAGGCCAGGGCCTCGGCGCTGGTGGCGTCATCGGCGACCCGGGCGCAGGCGGTCCGCCGCTCGGGCGGCTTCTCGCCGCCGGGGGCGTCCGCTGCCCGGCCGTAGTCGATGACCAGGGCGACGCGCTTGCGGCCGTCCTCGGCAGGTGTGCCCGCGCAGATGTCGTCGAAGTCGGCGGCGCCGCGCGGCCTGGTGGCGTTGTCGGAGTCCGCGGAGACCGCGAAGCGGAACCCCTGCACGTCACCGTCGTCGGGCCGGGCGGTGCCAGGACCCTGGTTCGCGTACGTCCACGCGTCGCCGTCCCTGTCCCAGAACGACCAGTAGCGGTAGCCGGCCGCCGATGAGGGCGCGGCGGCGAGGACGCTCAGGAGGGCGGCGGCGAACGCCCCCGCCACCAGGCGCCCGCGCCACGCACGGCCCCGCGTCACGGCTGCTGCTTCTTGCGGTTGCCGCTGTACAGGAAGCCGATGCCGATGCCGGCGACCATGCCGACGCCGATGATCCACCAGATGCTGACGCCGCCGTCGTCGTCCTTCTTCTCGTCCGTGTCGGCCGCGGACGGCGACTTGGAGGCGGTCTCGGGGGCCGGGCCCTGGGCGTTGAGCTGCTTGACCAGGTCGGCGCCGCCGAAGTCCCGCGGGTCCATGCCCGCGGCGTGCGCGGCGAGGATCAGCTGGGCGTAGGCGGCGGGGCCCGACTGCTTCGCCCAGTCCGCGGAGTTCCCGGCGAGCCACTCGGCGGACTTCTCGGCCTGCTCCTTCTGCCCGGCGGCGGCGAGCGCCAGCACGGAGTCGGCGGTGTTGCCCTGGTCGGGCTGGTCCTTGGCGCCCGGCATCGAGGACATCAGGTGGTCGTCGGTGTCGCCGAGGGTCTTGAGGAGGTAGGCGGTGCCGTTGCTCGCGGCCTGCGACGCGGAGTCCGGCTTCGCGCACTCCGGGGTCCCGGACGCGGCCTTCTCGGCGGGCTCCACGACCAGGCCCTTGCCGAGGCTGCCGAGCACGCCGGCCGCGGTGGCGTCGGCGTTCGGCGAGAGCTTGCCGGACTTGGCGTCGGCGAGCCCGAAGGCGCCGCCGTCCTTGCCGCAGTCCATGGCGAGCTTCGGCAGCGCGTCATAGGCGGACTTGCCGGCCTTCTTGACGCTCGCCGGGTTCTGGCCCGCGGCGGCGAGCGCGCCGACGGCGATGCCGGTGGAGTTGGCGTCGGAGGGCAGCCCGGGGCTGTAGCCCCAGCCGCCGTCCTTGTTCTGCACCGACTTCAGCCAGCCGACGCTCTTGTCGACCGTCGCCGCCAGGTTCTTGTCCTTCTGTCCGAGCGCGGCGAGGGCCTGCACGGCGGCGGCGGTGGAGTTGCTGTCGACGGCCGTCTTCGCGTCGCACGGCTTGTCCGCGTCCGGGCGGTACGCCGCGAAGCCGCCGCTCGCGCACTGCTGCCCGGTGAGCCAGTCGACGGCCTTCGGCGCGGGCTCGACGCCCGCGGTGTGCTGGGCGAGCAGGGCGTACGACTGGCGGAAGACGCCGTCGAACTTCGGGTCGGTCTTTCCGTAGAGCCCCGAGGGGAGCGCGGGCGACGGCGACGGGCCGTCCGCGAAGGCCGCCGGTGCGGCGGCCGAGCCGAACACGGCCACTGCGGCCAGGACCGCTGCGCTGCGGCGAACGTTCATGATGCGGCGGGTTGCCTCTCCCTGCGGGGAGCGGGGCGGCACGGGCCCGTGCGAGCACGGCTTCCGGGCGGCTCCGGCTCCGTATACCTCGACGGTGCCGCTCACCGGGGGTCCCGGTGAAGCGAGCCGGTCACGCGCCGCGCAGGGCATTCCGGCTCACCACGGGCCATGGGCAGTGGTATACGGCTGCGGGTCAGCGCCGGGCTCCCACCGGCTTCCCCCTGCGCGGACGTGAGGACGACCCGCCCACTCTACCGGCCGGGGCCGAGGCGCTGGTGGTCACACCGCCACGTACGTCACCGGGTCGCTCCCCGCCACCGCCTCCGCGCGCCCCAGCCCGACCAGGCGCCGCACGTGGGCCTCCGCCTCCGAGACGGCGATGCCGCGGGAGCCGTAGGGGATCTCGGCCCAGGGGCGGTTCCACTCCATGCGTTCGGCGAGCCGCCAGGGGGTGAGGGGCTCGGCGAGGAGGGCGAGCAGCCCCGTCAGGCGCTCCTCGTGGTGGGCGAGGAGCTCGCGGACGCGGGCCGGGGCGTCGGTGAAGGCGCGCTGGTGGGCCGGGAGCACTTCGGCGGGGCCGAGGCGGCCGACGCGCTCCAGCGAGTCCAGGTAGTCGCCGAGGGGATCGGTGACCGTGTCGTCGTCCGGGTCCTCGTAGAGGCCGATGTGCGGGGTGATGCCGGGCAGCAGGTGGTCGCCGGAGAAGAGACGGCCGTTGCCCGGCAGCCCCGCCGGGTGGTCCTCCTCCAGGTGCAGGCAGACGTGGCCGGGGGTGTGGCCGGGCGTCCAGACCGCGCGCAGCCTGCGGCCCGGCAGGTCGAGGAGCTCGCCCGGGGTGATGGACCGGTCGGGCAGGGCGGGGTCGAGGCCGGGCAGCTTGCGGGGGCGGCCCTCGGCGGCGGCGCGGAGCAGCGGGGCGACGTGCTCGGCGGGGGCGCCGGCCGCGGTGAGCTTCGCGGCCATGTAGCCGTACCAGCGCTCGGGGGCGTGGGAGCGGGTGCGGCGCACCACGTCCGCGTCGGCCTCGTGCATGGCGATCCAGGCCCCGGAGGCCTCGCGGACCTTGGCCGAGAGGCCGTGGTGGTCGGGGTGGTGGTGGGTGATGAGGACCCCGGTCACGTCCTCGACGGCGGCGCCGCACGCGCGGAGCCCGGCGGCGAGGGCGGACCAGGACGTGGGGTCGTCCCAGCCGGTGTCGATCAGGACGGGGCCGCGGTCGGTGTCCAGGAGGTGCACGAGGGTGAAGCCGAGGGGGTTGTCGGGGATCGGGACCTTGATGCTCCAGACGCCTCCGCCGTGCTCGATCACCGGCGGGCCGCCCGGCCGTGCGCTCACCTGCGTCATGGGCGCCCTCGTCTCTGCTCGCTCCGTGCCGCTCGCGGTCCGCGATGCGGCCCCCGCCACTATAACTAGAACTAGTTCCAATGGTCGCCCAAGTCGACCGCCCGGCCCGGCCGTTGGCCCGCCTGTTGGTGACCCCGCGCACGCCGTGGACTCCTGCAAGTAGAACTGGTATCAGTTCTGATACGCAGTCAGGAAACGCCCTCCTGGCCGCCACGTAACAGCCCCGCAGTCGCCCCGCAGGAGGCAGTCAGCCATGACGGAGCTCGTGGAACACGGACAGCTGTTCATCGGCGGGGAGTTGGTGGACCCGCTCGGCAAGGGCGTCATCGACGTCGTGTCGCCGCACACCGGCCGGGTCTTCGCCCGCGTCCCGCACGCGGCCCCCGCCGATGTGGACCGCGCCGTCGCCACCGCGCGCAAGGCGTTCGACGAGGGACCCTGGCCGCGCATGACCGTGGACGAGCGGATCGGGGTCGTCACCAGGATCAAGGACGGCTTCGCGGCGCGGCACGAGGAGATCGCCCGCGTCATCAGCTCCGAGAACGGCACCCCGTACACCTCCAGCGTGATGGTGCAGGCCCTCGCCGCGATGATGGTGTGGGACGCGGCGCTCACCGTCGCCCGCGACTTCCCCTACGAGGAGCCGCGCGACGGAGTGCTCGGCAAGCTCCTCGTCCGCCGCGAGCCCATGGGTGTCGTGGCGGCCGTCGTGCCGTGGAACGTCCCGCAGTTCACCGCCGCCGCCAAGCTCGCGCCCGCGCTGCTCGCCGGCTGCCCGGTGATCCTCAAGACGTCGCCGGAAGCGCCCCTGGACGCGTACATCCTCGCGGAGATCGCCGCGGACGCGGGCCTGCCCGCGGGCGTGCTGTCGGTCATCTCCGCCGACCGCGAGGTCAGCGAGTACCTCGTCGGGCACCCCGGCGTCGACAAGGTGTCCTTCACCGGCTCCGTCGCCGCGGGCAAGCGCGTCATGGAGGTCGCGGCCCGCAACCTCACCCGCGTCACCCTGGAGCTCGGCGGCAAGTCCGCCGCGATCGTGCTGCCCGACGCCGACGCGGCGAGCGCCGTCGCGGGCATCGTCCCCTTCGCCTGGATGATCAACGGCCAGGCGTGCGTGGCCCAGACCCGCATCCTGGTGCCCCGCACGCGCTACGACGAGTTCGCCGATGCCTTCTCCGCCGCCGCGTCCGCGCTCAAGGTCGGCGACCCCATGGACCCCGCGACCGAACTCGGCCCGCTGGTCGCCGAGCGCCAGCAGCGGCGCTCCCTCGACTACATCCGCATCGGCCAGGAGGAGGGCGCGAAGATCCTCGCGGGCGGCGGCCGTCCCCCCGGGCTCGACCAGGGCTGGTACGTCGAGCCGACCCTCTTCGGCGGCGTCGACAACTCGATGCGCATCGCCCGCGAGGAGATCTTCGGGCCCGTCATCTGCCTGCTGCCGTACGGCGACGAGGCCGAGGCGGTGAAGATCGCCGACGACTCCGACTACGGGCTCAGCGGCAGCGTCTGGACGGCGGACGTCGAGCGCGGCATCGACGTCGCCCGCCGGGTGCGCACCGGCACGTACTCCGTGAACACCTTCAGCCTCGACATGCTCGGACCGTTCGGCGGCTACAAGAACTCCGGTCTGGGGCGGGAGTTCGGGCCCGAGGGGTACGGCGAGTACTTCGAGCACAAGATGATCCACCTGCCGGCCGGGTACGAGGGGGCGGGTGCCTGATGGGCGACCGCTGGCGCGTCGAGGTCGACCGCTCCCTCTGCATCGGCTCGGGCATGTGCGTGCTCACGGCGCCCGGCGGTTTCGCCCTGGACGCCGCCCGGCAGTCGCACGCCACGGAGCCCGAGAGCGACGCCGACGAGAAGGTCCTGGAGGCGGCGGAGGGCTGCCCGGTCGAGGCGATCACGATCACCCTCGCCGACGGCGGCGAGGTCGTGTTCCCGCCGGAGGACTGACGGCGACACCGGCGAAACACGCGTCCGTGACGGCCCACCGTGGGCCGTCACGGGTATCGCCACGCGACTGACCAGCCGTTACCTTGAGTACTCGAACGCGGGCGAACGTGACTTAACCCATGCGTTCCGCACGGCTATGTGATGACAGTCGTGACTGTTCCGTCCAGCGGTCCCCTGGAAATCTCTCTGCCACACGCGCAGGGAGGGGATGGAATGGACAAGCGGTACGAGGTCTACTGTCTGGCCGACAGGCACTTCTACGAGACCCCGGACCGGTTGCCGTCCGAGGGCGGCACCGCCGCCACCCTGTTCGAGGCCGCGCGACGCCCCGTCCCCGACGGCTGGCGCGCCGGACGCGTCGGCGACTGGCTCTCGCTGACCCCGCTCGATGCCGAAGGGACGCCGCGGCCCATGCCCGCGCAGGGCTGGAAGATCCACGTATCGGCGACCCTCGCCAACGCCGACGACGTCGCCGCCATCGTCCGGGACCACTGCCTGGAACAGGGCGTGCCCTTCAAGTTCGTGCCCGCCCCCACGCTGCTGCACCTGCGCAACAGCAAGTACGCGGCCCGGGACGGCAGCGGCAAGTTCGCCACGGTCTACCCGGCCGACGAGCGGCAGCTCCAGGAGCTCCTGCACGGCCTGGGCAAGCTGCTCGAAGGGTTCGAGGGGCCGTACATCCTCACCGACCTGCGCTGGGAACAAGGGCCGCTGTACGTCAGATACGGCGCCTTCACGCGGCGCTTGTGCGACAACGGCACGGGCACGCTCGTGCCCGCCGTCGAGGACGACCGGGGGCAGCTCGTCCCCGACTCGCGGGACCCGGCCTTCAAGGTCCCCGAGTGGGTGACGCTGCCCGGCTTCCTCAAGCCGCAGCTCGACGCGCGCAACACGACGACCGTCACCGACCTCCCGTACCGCATCGAGAAGGCACTGCACTTCTCCAACGGCGGCGGGGTCTACGCGGGCACCGACACCCGTGACGGCCGCAAGGTCGTCCTCAAGGAGGGCCGTCCGCACGCGGGTCTCGCCGCCGACGGCGCCGACGCCGTGGCCCGCCTCGAACGCGAGCGGGACGCCCTGGAGAAGCTCTCCGGGCTCGGCGTCGCCCCCGAGGTCCGCGACTGGTTCCTCGTCGGCGACCACCGGTTCCTCGTCATGGACTTCCTTGAGGGCACCACCCTCAACTCCTTCTTCGCGCACCGGCACCCGCTGTGCACCAGCGCACCGGACGCCGCCGCCGTCGCCGAGTACACGGAGTGGGCGCTGCGGATGTACCGCGCCGTGGAGGAGGCCGTCGACGCCGTGCACGGCAGGGGCGTCGTCTTCAACGACCTGCATCTGTTCAACATCATGGTCGCGCCCGACGAGAAGTCCGTCTCCCTCCTCGACTTCGAGGCGGCGACCACCGTGGGCGAGGCGGGCCGCCAGGTCGTCGCCCACCCCGGCTTCGTCGCGCCGCGGGACCGCACCGGCACCGGCGTCGACCGCTACGCCCTCGCCTGCCTGCGGCTCGCGCTCTTCCTGCCGATCACTTCGCTGCTCGCCGTCGACCGGGGCAAGGCCGCGCACCTCGCGAAGGTCATCGCGGCCGAGTTCCCCGACGTCCCCGCCGAGTTCCTCGCCGACGCGGTGACGGAGATCGAGCGGAGCGAACCGGCGGCGAACAGCGCCCAAGAGCGGGCGTCGGCCCTGAAAACGGGAGCCCAGGGAGCCCGAGAGGGGGGCACCCACAGGGGGGGCAGGGCCGGCGCCACGATGCCCGCGGCCGCCGCGACGCCTGCCGTGTCGTCGTTCGTCGACCCCGCCGACTGGCCGTACAGCCGGGACTCCATGGTCGGGGCCATTCTTGCCTCGGCCACGCCCGAGCGTGACGACCGGCTCTTTCCCGGGGACATCGCGCAGTTCGGTGAGGGCGGCGGGCTCGGGCTGGCGCACGGTGCGGCCGGGGTGCTGTTCGCTCTCGCCGAGAGCGGCGCCGAACGGTACGAGGAGGGCGAGCGCTGGCTGCTCGACCACACCGCACCGGCCCCGTCCGGCACGCCCCTCGGCCTCCACGACGGGCTCGCGGGCATCGCCCACGTACTCGACCGGCTCGGCCACCGCACGCGCGCCCTCGACCTCACCGAACTCGTCCTCCAGGAGAACTGGCAGCGGCTCCCCTCCGACCTGTACGGCGGCCTCGCCGGCCTCGGCCTCGCCCTCGACTCCCTCGCGGAGACCACCGGAGAGAGCGATCTGGCCCGCCACGCCCTGCGCGCCGCCGAGCTGCTCGGCGAGCGGCTCACCGCCGACGCCCCGGCGAAGGGACGGCGCAGGGCCGGGCTGTTGCGCGGCTCCACCGGGCCCGCGCTGCTCTTCCTGCGGCTGTACGAGCGGCACGGCGACCCCGGCCTCCTCGACCTGGCCGAGCGGGCGCTGAGCGCGGACCTCGCCCAGTGCGTGACCCAGCAGGACGGCAGCCTCGCCGTCAACGAGGGCTGGCGCACCATGCCCTACCTCGGTGACGGCAGCGTGGGCATCGGCATGGTCGTCGACGACTACCTCGCCCACCGTGACAACGCCGCCTTCGAGGCGGCACGTCCTGCCATCCTGGCCGCCGCGCGCTCACGGTTCTGCGTACAGCCGGGCCTCTACCAGGGGCGCGCGGGACTCCTCCTGCACCTCCGGCGCAGCACCACGCCCGGCATCACCCCCGAGGAGATCGCCGCGCAGGTCTCGGCGCTCGGCTGGTTCGCCATGTCGTACGCGGGCCGGCTTGCCTTCCCCGGCAACCAGATGCTGCGGCTCTCCATGGACCTGAACACCGGGACGGCGGGCTGTCTCCTCGCGCTCGCCTCCGCGCTCGGCGACGGCCGGGCGCACGTCCCCTTCCTGCCGCGACCGCGGCCCCAGAGCCGGTCCCGCCATCGCGCGGGGTCGTGACACAACCCTTCAGAGCACCACGTCCCCAGTGAAAGGGAAGAACAATGGCACTTCTCGACCTTCAGAGCATGGAGTCCGACGAGATGACCGGCGGCGGCGGTGGCGGCGGCAGCGCGCTGAGCCTCCTCCTGTGCTGGAGCACCGCGAGCGTCGCTCTCTGTCTGTGACGCCTGCCCGCGCCTGACGCGGCACGGCAATGAAGGCCCGGGCGGCACCCGCGAGGGACCCGCCCGGGCCCACCCGCGGCCACAGGGGCGCAGGCCGTACGAACGCCGAGAACGCCCCGGACGCCGAGCGACACGAGGCCGGACGGGACGACGAGGACGACCAGGACGACGAGGACCCGGACCGCATGGCGACGACCATCCCCCGTCCGCACCGACAACCCCCCGCCGACACCGCCCTGTTGCGCGCGGCGACCCGGTACAGCGCCGCCCGCTGCGCCGTCCTCGCGCTGTGCGCCGTGGCGGGCGCGGGCGCCGGGCTGCTCCTGCCGCTCGCGATCGGCCGCGCCCTGGACGCCGTCCTCACCGGCCACGCCACCGGCCACGGTTCCGCCGACGCCACCCGCTGGGTCCTCGTGTGCGCGGCGCTGATCGGCGCGATCGCCCTCCTCGACGCCCTCGACGGCGTCCTCACCGGAACCACCGACGCCCGCACCACGGCCTGGCTGCGCGGCCGTGTCGTACGCCATGTGCTCGCCGTCGGCCCCCGCGCCACCGCCCGCTTCGCCCACGGCGACCTGGTGGCGCGCCTCATCGACAACGCCGCGCACGCGGGCATCGCGCCCGCCACGGCCGCCGCCGTCCTCGCCGCCCTCGTCACCCCCGTCGGCGCCGTCGTGGCGCTGGCCCTGATCGACGGCTGGCTCGCCGTGGTGTTCCTCGTCGGGGCGCCCGTACTGGTCCTGCTCCTGCGGTCGTTCGTCCGCGTCTCCTCCGACTGCGTGGCCCGCTACCAGCAGGTCCAGGGCGACATCGCGGGCCGCCTCGGCGAGGCGATCGGCGGCGCGCGCACCATCGCGGCGGCGCACACCGAGGACAAGGAGGCGGCACGCGTCCTCGCGTCGCTGCCCGAACTCTCCCGCCACGGCCACCGCATGTGGCACGTCCAGGGCCGCTCCCAGGCGCAGGCCGTCGCGGTCGCGCCGCTGCTCCAGATCGCGGTCGTCGCGGTGGCCGGACGGCTGCTGCTCGCCGAGCGCATCACGGTGGGCGACCTCCTCGCCGCGTCCCGGTACGCGGCGCTCGCCACCGGCATCGGCATGCTCGTCGGACAGCTCGGCGGCCTCGTGCGCGCCCGAGCGGCGGCCCGGCGCCTCTGCGAGGTACTGGCGCGGCCCCCCACCGAGTACGGAACCGCCGAACTCCCGCCCGGCGGCGGCCATCTGGAGCTGCGCGGCGTCCACGCGGCCCGCGGCGGACGCGACGTGCTCGACGGCGTCGACCTGACGGTCCCCGCGGGCACCACGCTCGCCGTGGTCGGCCGCTCCGGCGCCGGCAAGTCCCTGCTCGCCGCGGTCGCGGGACGCCTCGCCGACCCCGACGCCGGGGACGTGCTCCTGGACGGCGTACCGCTGCGCTCGCTCACCAGGCAGGAGCTGCGCCGCGAGGTGGGCCACGCCTTCGAGCGGCCCGCGCTGCTCGGCGTGACCCTGGAGGACACCATCGGCTTCGGCGCCCCGCGCCCGGCCCCGCCCCGCGTCCGCGAGGCCGCCCGCGCCGCCCGCGCCGACACGTTCATCACCCGCCTGCCCGACGGCTACGCCACGCCCTGTGCGGAGGCGCCGCTCTCCGGCGGCGAGAGGCAACGCCTGGGCCTGGCACGGGCGTTCGCGCGCGGCGGGCGGCTGCTGATCCTGGACGACGCGATGTCCAGCCTCGACACGGTCACCGAACACCACATCGCCGAGGCCCTGCTCAGCCCCACCCCGCGCCGCAGCCGCCTGATCATCGCCCACCGCGCGGCGACGGCGGCCCGCGCGGACCGCGTGGCCTGGCTGGACGGCGGCCGGATACGGGCGGTGGGCACCCATGCCGAGCTGTGGGAACTGCCGGAGTACCGGGAGGTGTTCGGCGCGTGAGGCCGCCCCAGGCGCCGCGCGGCCCCTACCGCAGGGGAGTCCGCTTCCTGTGGCGCAGGTGGCCGGTGGTCCTGCGGCTCATGGCCTGGTCGGTGCTTGAGACCGGGCAGACCTTCCTCACCGGATACGCCCTCGCCCGCGCCCTGGACGACGGGTTCCTCGCGGGGGACGGGGCGACCGGCCTCGGCTGGCTCGGCGCGGCGGCGCTCGGCGTGGCCGTGGCCGCTTACGGGACGGGCCGGGTGTTCCGCGCCATCGCCGGGCTCGTGGAGCCGCTGCGGGACTCGCTGGTGCGGCAGGTCGTCGGCCGGGGGCTGCGGGACGCGGACGGGGCCGCGGTCTCCCGGCTCACCCAGCAGGTGGAGATCGCCAGGGACACCTTCGCCGGCCTGGTCATGGTCTCCCGCTCCTTCGTCTTCACCGCGGCAGGGGCCCTGGCCGGACTCTTCTCCCTGGACCCGCTCCTGCTCCTCGTGGTCGCGCCGCCGCTCCTCGCGGGCATCGGCCTGTTCGTGGCCTCGCTGCGCCCGCTCGCCCGCCGCCAGGAGCGGTTCCTCATCGCCGACGAGGCCATCGCCGCCGAACTGGGGGTGGTGTGCCCGGGGCTGCGGGACGTCGCCGCCGCGGGCGCCGAGCGGGACGTCGCCGAGAGCCTGGGGCGCGCCGTCGCCACGGAGTACGCGGCGGCCCGCGACCTCGCCCGCTGGGGCGTCCTGCGCACGGCCGCCCTCGCGACCGGCGGCCAGCTCCCGCTGGTGCTGCTCCTCGCCACCGCCCCCTGGCTCCTGGACCGCGGGGTGTCCCCGGGCGCCCTGGTCGGAGCCCTCGCCTACGTCACCCAGGCCCTGCTGCCCGCCCTGCACAACCTGGTCCACGGCCTGGGCGCGAGCGGGGCGCGCCTGGCGATCGTGCTGCGCCGCCTGACGTGGGACCCACCGCCCGAAGAGGAGGCCGGACCCGTGGCCCCGGCGGCCCCCGAGGACAAGGAAGCGCCGGCCGTCCGGCTCTCCTCCGTCACCTTCGCCTACGGGCCCCACGCCGAGCCCGTCCTGCGCGACCTGTCCCTCGGAGTCGCCCGCGGCGAGCACCTCGCCGTCGTCGGACCCAGCGGAATCGGCAAATCCACGCTGGCCGGAATCATCGCCGGACTGCTCCGCCCCGACTCGGGGGAGGTACGCGTCGAGGGGCTTCCGGTGTCCGGCAAGGAGGCGGTGCGGCGGCGCGTCCTGATCCCGCAGGAGGCGTACGTGTTCTCCGGGACGCTCCGCGACAACCTCAGCCAGCTCCGGCCGGACCCGGTGCCCGACCCGGAGCTGCTCGCCGCCGCCGACGCCATCGGCTCGGCCGCCCTGGTCGAACGGCTCGGCGGCCCCGGCGCCGCGGTCGCCCCCGGTGAACTCTCGGCGGGGGAGCGGCAGTTGATCGCGCTGACCCGCGCCTTCCTCTCGTACGCCCCGCTGGTGATCCTCGACGAGGCCACCTGCCATCTCGACCCGGTGGCGGAGGCCCGCGCCGAGCGGGCCTTCGCGGCCCGCCCGGGCGGCACTCTCGTGGTGATCGCCCACCGCGTCAGCTCGGCCCGCAGGGCCGGGCGCGTCCTGGTGATGGACGGCGCGCACGCCCTGTGCGGGCGGCACGAGGAGCTCCTCGGCCTCTCCCCCCTCTACCGGGACCTCAACGGCGCCGCTACCCCTGGTGAGACCTCAGACCCACCCTTCCCCCTGCGATATCCGTATCGCGTCGATCCTGTTCCGCGCCCCGGTCTTGCGGGTTATGGCGGCCATGTAGTTACGCACCGTGCCGTTGGACAGGTGGAGGTTGCGGGCGATCTCGGCGACCGAGGCACCCCTGGCGGCGAGGGATAGGACGCTCAGCTCCCGCCGGGTGAGCGGCATCTGCGCGGCCTTGAGGAAGCCGAAGCCGAGGGTGTCGTCCACGAACCGCCGGCCCACCGCCACGTCCCTTATCCCGGTGAGCAGCCGCTCGAAAACGCTCGCCTTGTTCACATAACCCAGTGCCTCCGCCTCCACCGCCCTCCGCAGTTGCCCGGGCCGGTCGGCCGTGGTGAGCACCAGGACCCGACAGCCCCTGCCGTGCGCCGATGGCCCGGTGAGTTCGTCCAGCGAGATCGGCGCGTGCGTCGGTTCGTCGTCGAGATCCACGATGCACAGGTCGGGTCGTACGGTGCGTAATCGGCCGCGGGCTTGGGACCACGGCGCATGGAACACCTCCAGATCCGGCTCACGGGCGAGCTGCTCCGCCAGAGCCAATCGCAGTAGACAGGCGTCGTGCACGAGAAGGACCCGGATCACGCTCTTGCTCCTCCAGCTCCTCGCTACGGTTGCGCGGTTCAATGACGCAGACCATTCATAGCGGTGAGTACCCCCGCCGTGACGCAGAGAACTGGCCAAGGGGAGGAGAAGGGGCGCATTTGCGGTACGGCAGTGCGCCCCCTGAGCCGGTTACGCCTGAGGTTCGGCCGTCAGGTCGATGAGCCGGCAGACCGTCTCGATGTCGATCTTCACCTGGGCGATCGAGGCCCGCCCCGAGAGCCAGGTGATCAGCGCGGAGTGCCAGGTGTGCTCGATCACCCGCACGGCCGAGAGCTGCCGCGCGCTCGGCGGCTCCGGCAGGCCCATCGCGTCCAGGATGATCGCCGTGGTGAGCCGGGAGACCGTGTCGACCTCCGGGCTGACGGACCGGTCGGCGAAAGTCAGGGCCCGCACCATCGCGTCCGCAAGGTGCGGCTCGCGCTGGAGCGCCCGGAAGGCCCGCATCAGGGTCTCGGCGACGCGCTCGGCGGGCGTCTCCCCGGCCGGCGGCCGCTTCCTGAGCGTGCCGTGCATGTGCTGGAGCTGGTCCTGCATGGTGGCGACCAGCAGATGGACCTTGGAGGGGAAGTAGCGGTACAGCGTGCCAAGGGCGACGCCCGCGGCCTCGGCGACCTCGCGCATCTGCACCGCGTCGAAGCCGCCCCGGCCGGCCAGCTGGGCGCTGGCGTGCAGGATGCGGCGGCGGCGCGCCTCCTGGCGCTCTGTCAGGGGCGGCGCCGCGGGGTCCGCCGCTCTGGCTTCCGCTGTCATGTGGGTGCCCCCCTCCGGAAAACGCCTCGCGAGATCGCACAGCATGGCAGGGAGCAGGTCGTGGCGCGAATCACCTGATCCGGGCCCTACACCCTTGCCTACCTGCCGGTAGATTCAGAGCTCGGTCAGCGATCATTCAACGATCATCCAACGAACAAGTCTGTAACTTGTTCTAGATTACCGTCCCGGCGTAATCTCGCGGACAACTGCACGGAGAAGGGGGCCGAGAGTGACCGCTGAGGCCATGGAAGCGGGCCCCCGCAAGGGCTCCGACGCCGACGGCGACCGACCGCTGCGCATCGCTCTCCTCACGTACAAGGGGAACCCGTTCTGCGGGGGACAGGGCGTCTACGTACGCCACCTCTCACGCGAGCTGGCGCGGCTCGGCCACAGCGTCGAAGTGATCGGCGCCCAGCCCTACGCGGTCCTCGACGAGGGCCCGGGCCTGGAGAACCTGAGCCTCACCGAACTGCCGAGCCTCGACCTCTACCGCTCGCCCGACCCCTTCCGCACCCCCAAGCGCGACGAGTACCGCGACTGGGTCGACGCCCTCGAAGTGGCGACCATGTGGACCGGCGGCTTCCCCGAGCCCGCCACCTTCAGCCTGCGGGCCCGGCGCCACCTGCGCGCCCGGCGCGGCGACTTCGACGTCGTGCACGACAACCAGACCCTCGGCTACGGCCTCCTGGGCGACCTGGGCGCGCCGCTCGTCACCACGATCCACCACCCCATCACCGTCGACCGGCAGCTCGAACTGGACGCCGCGCCCGACTTCAAGCGCCGCCTCTCCGTCCGCCGCTGGTACGCCTTCACCCGCATGCAGAAGCGCGTGGCGCGGCGCCTGCCCTCCGTCGTGACCGTCTCCGGCACCTCGCGCCGGGAGATCATCGACCACCTCGGCGTCCGCGAGGACCGCATCGACGTCGTCCACATCGGCGCCGACACCAGCCTCTTCTCGCCCGACCCCGCCGTGCCCGAGGTGCCGGGCCGCATCGTGACGACCTCCAGCGCCGACGTCCCGCTCAAGGGCCTGGTCCACCTCGTCGAAGCGCTCGCCAAGACGCGCACCGAACACCCCGGCGCCCACCTCGTCGTCGTCGGCAGGCGCGCCGAGGACGGCCCCGTCGCCCAGGCCATCGAGCGCCACGGCCTCGAAGGCCGCGTCGAGTTCGTCAAGGGCATCACCGACGCCGAACTCGTCGACCTCGTCCGCTCGGCACAGATCGCCTGCGTGCCCTCGCTGTACGAGGGGTTCTCCCTCCCCGCGGCGGAGGCCATGGCGACCGGCACACCGCTGCTCGCGACCACCGGCGGCGCGATCCCCGAGGTCGCGGGCCCCGACGGCGAGACCTGCCTCGCGGTGCCGCCCGGCGACGCGGACGCCCTCGCCGTCGGCCTGAACCGGCTGCTGGGCGACCCCGAGCTGCGGGCCCGCCTCGGCCGGGCGGGCCGCGAGCGGGTGCTGCGGAAATTCACCTGGGCGCAGGCCGCCAAGGGAACGGCGGAGCGCTACCGCGAGGCCATGCGGCGCTCCGCCGCCACGAACCCCGGCCGCCCCGCGGCCACCGCGACGTACTCCGGGAGCCATCGCTGATGCTGACCGTCGACTTCACCCGCTTCCCGCTCGCCGCGGGCGACCGCGTGCTCGACCTGGGCTGCGGCGCGGGCCGGCACGCCTTCGAGTGCTACCGGCGCGGGGCGCGGGTGGTGGCCCTCGACCAGAACGGCGAGGAGATCCGCGAGGTCGCCAAGTGGTTCGCCGCGATGAAGGAGGAGGGCGAGGCGCCCGCGGGGGCCACGGCCACCGCGATGGAGGGCGACGCGCTCAACCTGCCCTTCCCCGACGCCTCGTTCGATGTCGTGATCATCTCCGAGGTCATGGAGCACATCCCCGACGACAAGGGTGTGCTCGCCGAGATGGTGCGGGTGCTCAAGCCCGGCGGCCGCATCGCCGTCACCGTCCCGCGCTACGGCCCCGAGAAGGTCTGCTGGACGCTCAGCGACGCCTACCACGAGGTCGAGGGCGGCCACATCCGCATCTACAAGGCCGACGAACTCCTCGACAGGATGCGCGAGGCGGGCCTCAAGCCGTACGGCACCCACCACGCCCACGCGCTGCACTCGCCGTACTGGTGGCTGAAGTGCGCGTTCGGCGTCGACAACGACAAGGCGCTGCCCGTGCGCGCCTACCACAAGCTGCTCGTCTGGGACATCATGAAGAAGCCGCTGGCCACCCGCGTCGCCGAGCAGCTCCTCAACCCCGTCGTCGGCAAGAGCTTCGTGGCGTACGCGACCAAGCCGCACCTCCCGAAGGTCTCCGCCGGCACCTCCGCCGACGCCGCGGCGGACACCAAGTGACGAGCCCGGAGCGGACCGAACACCTCATCCTGCCCGGCGTCCTGACGGCCGATCAGGCGATGGCGACGGTACGCGGCATCCTCGGCGTCCAGCGCGAGGACGGGGCCATCCCCTGGTTCCGCGGACACCACCTCGACCCGTGGGACCACACCGAGGCCGCCATGGCGCTCGACGCGGCGGGCGAACACGCGGCTGCCGAGCGCGCCTACGACTGGCTCGCCAGGCACCAGAACCCCGACGGCTCCTGGTACGCGGCGTACGCCGACGGCGACCCGCACGACGTCACCGACCGCGGCCGGGAGACCAACTTCTGCGCCTACCTCGCCGTCGGCGTCTGGCACCACTACCTCGCCACCGGCGACGAGGCGTTCATCGACCGCATGTGGCCCGCGGTGGTCGCCGCCGTCGAGTTCGTCCTCGCGCTCCAGCAGCCCGGCGGGCAGATCGGCTGGAAGCGGGAGGCGGACGGCACACCCGTCACGGACGCCCTGCTCACCGGCTCGTCCTCGATCCACCAGGCGCTGCGCTGCGCCCTCGCCATCGCCGAGCAGCGCGAGGAGCCGCAGCCCGACTGGGAGCTCGCGGCCGGCGCGCTCGCCCACGCGATCCGCAGCCACCCCGAGCGCTTCCTCGACAAGGACCGCTACTCCATGGACTGGTACTACCCGGTCCTGGGCGGCGCGCTTACCGGCGCGGCGGCCAAGGCGCGGATCGAGGAGGGCTGGGACCGCTTCGTGGTGCCCGGGCTCGGCGTGCGCTGCGTGGTGCCGAACCCCTGGGTGACCGGCGGCGAGAGCGCCGAACTCGCCCTCGCCCTGTGGGTCCTCGGCGAGTCCGACCGGGCCCTGGAGATCCTCCAGTCCATCCAGCATCTGCGCGACCCGGAGAGCGGCCTGTACTGGACGGGCTACGTCTTCGACGACCGGGCCCGCTGGCCCGAGGAACTGACCACCTGGACGGCGGGCTCCCTGCTCCTCGCGGTGGCGGCGCTCGGCGGCGACGAGCCGACCTGCGCGGTCTTCTCGGGGGAGCGGCTGCCGAGCGGCCTGGCCCCGGAGTGCTGCGGGAGCACTCCGTAGCACCGGGGGTTCAGTAGCGGCAGCGCCGGTGGTTCAGTAGCGGCGCAGGCGGCCCGCGAGCGCGTGTCCGATGAGCAGGTACACGACCGCCGCGAGGCCGTAGCCCGCGACGACCCTGGCCCAGGTCTCGTCGAAGGTGAACAGGTCATGGGACCAGCCGGCGAGGAAACGGGCCGCGTCATGGATGAACTGGACGAGCTCGTTCGCGCGGTTGGCGTCCAGGAGGTACATCAGGATCCACAGCCCGAGGATGAGGGCCATGACGTCCGCGATGACCATGATGATGTTCGCTGCGGTGCTGCCACGTGAGCGTCGCACTGGGGACATGACAACCGAGTACCTGCGGAGGACCCGTCGAAACCCGTACGGGCCCGCCGAGTGGCGGCGCCCGGCGGCCGGGGTGAGGCTGCCCGGAGGACCGCTCACCTCTGGAGGCCGCTGCCGTGCTCAGCTCCGTACCCGTCCGTCGTGCCGGGGTCTCACTCACTCTGTGCTGCACTCTGCTCGTGGGAGCGACGGCCTGTGGCAACAACGACGACAAGGAAACCGAGGCGTCGGCGCCGTCCACCAGCAGCAGCGCCGAGAAGCAGAAGTTCGCCAAGACCCGCTTCGTCGCCAACGCGGGGCTCGCCGCGGGAGCCACGTACCAGTGGATCGTGAAGCCGTGGCGCGCGGGCAAGTTCAAGAAGGGCGCGGACGGCCGCAAGTTCGCCCTGGTCAAGGCGGGCCTCGCGGGCGCCTTCACGTACAACAGGCTGAAGGCCGCGACGAAGAACGCGAAGGGCGACCCGACGCTCTCCAAGGCCGTGGCGCCGCTGTCCGAGAGCATCGAGAAGCTGAAGGACCTGCCGTCCAAGCTCCGCAAGGGCGACTCGACGGACTCGATCGTGAAGGACTTCGACGGCGTGATCAACTCCGTGAAGGGCGCGGGCAAGGAGGCGGGCGCCGAGGTCAAGGACAAGGTGCCGTCGGCCGGTGAACTCGGCAACGGCTGACCGCCGGACCCGCTACGAGTTCAGCTCGGCCAGGACCCGCAGGGTGTGCGGGTCGGGGGCGAGGACCAGGAGGTCGGTGACCGGGCCCCCGCGCCACGCTTCGAGGCGTTCGGCGATGCGTGCGCGCGGCCCGACCAGGGAGATCTCGTCGGCGAAGGCGTCCGGCACGGCGAGGACGGCCTCCTCCTTGCGGCCCGCGAGGAACAGCTCCTGGATGCGCCTGGCCTCTTCCTCGTACCCCATGCGGGCCATGAGACCGGCGTGGAAGTTGCGGGCGGCGTGCCCCATGCCGCCGATGTAGAAGCCCAGCATCGCCTTGACGGGAAGCAGGCCTTCGGCGACGTCGTCGCACACCTTCGCGCGGGCCATCGGGGCGATCGTGAAGCCGTCCCGCACTCCGGCGAGGGAGGCCTCGTACACGTCCGTGCGCAGCGGCGACCAGTACAGCGGCAGCCAGCCGTCCGCGATCCGTGTGGTCTGCTCGATGTTCCTCGGCCCCTCCGCGCCCAGCAGGACCGGCAGGTCGTCCCGGAGCGGATGGGTGATCGGCTTGAGCGCCTTGCCGAGGCCGGTGCCGTCGTCGCCCGCGTAGGGGTGGGAGTGGAAGCGGCCCCGCAGCTCCACCGGGCCCTCGCGGCGCAGCACCTGGCGGATCACCTCGACGTACTCCCGGGTCGCGGTGAGCGGCGACTTCGGGAAGGGCCGCCCGTACCAGCCCTCGACCACCTGCGGCCCCGACAGGCCGAGGCCGAGCCGCATCCGGCCGCCGGAGAGGTGGTCCAGGGTGAGCGCGTGCATGGCGGTGGCGGTGGGGGAGCGGGCCGCCATCTGCGCGACGGCCGTGCCGAGCCCGATCCGTGAGGTGTGCGCGGCGATCCAGGTCAGCGGCGTGAAGGCGTCCGAGCCCCAGGCCTCGGCGGTCCACACCGAGTCGTAGCCGAGCCGCTCGGCCTCCTGGGCGAGGGCGAGGTGGCCGGGGTCGGGTCCGCGCCCCCAGTAGCCGAGTGCGAGCCCGAGCCGCATACGCCCTCCCGGTCGGCGAACTGAGCTGACGGCATGTCAGATGGCGATCGGGCCGACTGTACGACAACGGCCCCCCGCCCGGAAGGGCGAGGGGCCGCGAGATGCCGGGGGCGGATCAGCCGCGCTGAATCCCCGTGGTGTCCTGAAGGACGCCGCGACGGCCGTCCTGCGTCTGGGCCACCAGGCCGGGGCCGCGCTGCTCGACGGCCAAGTACCAGGTGCCGGGCGCCAGTTCGGCGATCGGCGTGGGCGAGCCGTCCTCCGCGTACAGCGGACGCGGCACCGGCACGGCGAACCAGAACGGCGAGAAGTCCCCCGCGGGCTGCGCCTGCGCGGGCGGCGGGGTCTGCCCGGCCTGCGGCTGCGGCTGGCCGCCGAAGGACGGACCGCCCTGCGGCTGACCCGGCTGGGCGCCGTAGGGCGAGCCCGGCTGCGGCTGGCCCGCGCCGGCGCCCGGGTAGCCGTAGCCACCCTGCGGCTGACCGCCGTAGGGGCCCGGGGCGGCCGGACGGGGGGCGCCCATGAGCGGGGCCTTGAGGGCGGGGACGACCAGACCGGCGATCGCGCCGGCGGCCAGCACCAGCGCGCCGATCAGACCGAGGATGAGGCCGATACCGGCGTCGGGCGTCTCGCTGCGGCCGCCGCCGAAGGCCACGAAGAGGAAGCCGTAGGACTGGTCGACGTCGAAGATCGCGCCGAGCGAGCTCCAGGCGGAGGCGATGGCGAAGGCGACACCGACCTGACCGAGGTCCAGGCCCGCCACCTTGCGCTGCTGCGGCAGCGCACGGCCCACGACGATGAGCACGGCGGCGATGATGCCGAGCAGGTACACGCTGAGCAGGAGGTTGCCGTTTTCCCAGGCGTTCGGCAGCTTGTCGTTGTCGCCGCCGTCGGCGTCAAGGGTGTCGAGGAACGACGCGATGAAGAGCAACACCGCTGCTCCGATCACCACGCCGTCGCCTCGAGTGAGGGAGCGGAAATTCACTTCAGGTCCTTCGTCAGTCGTCTCGTCAGTGGAGGCGTCGCTGTCGCCATGGTCGCGGTCGTGTCGCGGGGCGTGAAGCGCGGGGGTGGCCCCTCATCGTAGGAGGACAATATCGTCCGGACGTGCGGGGTGTCTGCTCGGGATAAAGACGTCCACATTACGGAAGGAAGACGTTCACGCCTCACCCCCGCAGGAACCCCTCGATCCCCTCCGAGATCCCCTGCGCCGCCTTCTGCCGCCACGCGCCGCTCTTCAGGAGCGCCGAGTCCTTCGCGTCCCGCATGTTGCCGCACTCGACGAACACCTTGGGGACGGTGGAGAGATTGAGGCCGCCGAGGTCCGTGCGGGTGTCGAGTCCGGTGCCGCCGCCGATGTAGTTGGAGGGGGCGCTGCCGGTGACCTCGACGAACTTTCCGGCGATGCGCTCGCCCAACTCCTTGGAGGGGGCCACGATCGCGGAGGTGTCGGCGGAGCCCGACTTCACCTTGCCGGGCATGATCACGTGGTAGCCGCGGTTGCCCGCCCCGGAGCCGTCGGCGTGGACGGAGACCACCGCGTCGGCCCCGGCCTTGTTGCCGATCCGGGCACGCTCGTCGACGCAGGGGCCCCAGGGCCGGTCACCGTCCTGGGTCAACTTCACCGTGGCGCCCTGCTTCTGGAGCAGGGTGCGCAGCCGGTGGGAGAGGTCCAGGGTGAACTCGGCCTCCGTGTAACCGTCGTTGGTCGACGTACCGGTGGTGTCGCACTCCTTGCTGTTCGTCCCGATGTCCACCTTGCGGTTGATCTCCGTCGGGTGACGGAAGTTGCCCGCGTTGTGGCCGGGGTCGATGACGACCGTCTTCCCCTTGAGGGGGCCGTTCGCGGCGGGACGGCCCGCGGGCGGCTTCGTACTCGAATCGTTGCCGTCACCCTTGCCGTCGCCCTTGCCGTCCCCGTCCTTCTTGTCGCCTTTGTCGTCCTTGTCGGACTTCGAAGGCGTGGGAGAGGCGGGCTCGAAGGGGGTGTTCTGCCCGGCGGTGGCGCTCGGCGAGGCCGGCAGCGACCGCGCGGGACCACCGCCGTCGGGGCCGCTCGTCGCCTGGTGGACGAGCCACCCGGCCAGGCAGGTGGGCACAAGTGCGGCCACCGCCACCGTCAGCGGGCGGCCGATGCCGCGCTTGGGGGGCGGGGAGGGATCGAATTCCGGACCTACGTACGACACGAGGGCGAGCCTATCGGCGAGGTCAGGTCCCCGCTCCCGTTCGCCGCAGCACGCGCAACGAGTCGACCCCCGCGACCTCGGTGAACGCCCCGGACTCCAGGGCCCTGAGATACACGCGGTAGGGAGCCTGCCCGGTCATGATGTCGACAGGGTCGGGGAAGACGTCGTGGATGACGAGCAGCCCGCCGTCGGCCACGTGCGGGGCCCAGCCCTCGTAGTCGGCCGTGGCGTGCTCGTCCGTGTGGCCGCCGTCGATGAAGACCAGGCCGAGCGCGCCGCCCCAGACCTTGGCCACCTGCGGGGAACGGCCCACCACGGCGATCACGTGCTCCTCAAGGCCCGCCTTGTGCAGGGTGCGGCGGAAGGCGGGCAGCGTGTCCATCAGGCCGACCTCCGGGTCCACCGTCCCCGGGTCGTGGTACTCCCAGCCGGGCTGCTGCTCCTCGCTGCCGCGGTGGTGGTCCACGGTGACCGCGCTCACCCCGGCCCGGCGGGCGGCGTCGGCGAGCAGGATCGTGGAGCGCCCGCAGTAGGTGCCGACCTCCAGGAGCGGCAGGCCGAGCGCGGCGGCCTCCGTCGCGGCCGCGTACAGCGCGAGCCCCTCCTCACGCGGCATGAAGCCCTTGGCGGCCTCGAAGGCGGCGAGGATCTCCGGCTCGGGCACGGCGGCCGTCTCGGCCATGGGCTCCTCCATGTCGTACGGGGGTGTGGGCGCCCCATGATGCCCGGGACCCCCGTCACGCGGGTGACGGGGGTGCCGGGGTGCCGTGGGAAGAGCGGAGGTCAGGCCGGTACGTCGCTGTCGTCGGACGGGCCCGCCAGAGCCAGGTCGACCCGTACGGGACGCTCGTCGCCCCGGTGCGCGGCGGCCGAGGCGCGCGGCGCGTGTCCCGACGCGGTGGCGGCGAGGACGTAGGAGCCGTCGCCGGGCACGTCCAGGGCGTAGCGACCCTCGGTGTCGGTGAGGGCGGCGCCCGCCTGCCTGCCGCGGCGGTCGATCAGCGTCACCTTGGCGCGGGCCAGCGGCGCGCCGTCCGGGCCGTGCACCCGGCCGTGGAAGCCGGCCAGGGCCTTGGTCGCGCGCTCCAGGTTGGCGTCCTCCTCGCTGCTCGCGCGCAGCTGCGTCGTGGCGGGGCGGCGCGCGGAGGGCAGCAGCAGGGCGAAGACCAGGCCGATGACGACCGCGCCCGTGGCGATCAGGAACGAGACCCGGAAGCCGTGCATGGTGGGCACGGCGACGCCGCCGACGTGGTTCGCGGTGTTGGCGAGGACCATGCCGATCACGGCGCTGGAGACGGAGGTGCCGATCGAGCGCATCAGGGTGTTCAGGCCGTTGGCCGCGCCCGTCTCCGAGGCGTCGACCGAGCCGATGATGAGCGCGGGCAGCGAGGAGTAGGCGAGGCCGATGCCCGCGCCGAGGACCACCGCGATGATGATCGTCTGCCAGGCGGCGCTCATCAGGCCGAGGCCGGCGCCGTAGCCGATCGCGATGATCAGCATGCCGAGGATGAGGGTGGTCTTGGGGCCGTACTTCGCCGACAGGCGGGCGTAGACGGGGGCCGTGAACATCATCGTCAGGCCGAGCGGCATCACGCACAGCCCCGCGACGACCATCGACTGGCCGAGGCCGTAGCCGGTCGAGGACGGCAGCTGGAGCAGCTGGGGCAGGACGAGCGAGACGGCGTAGAAGGCGACGCCGACCATGATCGAGGCCAGGTTGGTGAAGAGCACCGAGCGGCGGGCCGTGGTGCGCAGGTCCACCAGCGGCGCCTTCATGCGCAGCTCCATCACGCCCCACAGGACGAGCACGACGGCGGCGGCGGCGAAGAGGCCGAGCGTGGTGCCCGACGACCAGCCCCAGTCACTGCCCTTGGTGATCGGCAGCAGGAACAGCACGAGCCCCGCGGAGAGGCCGAGCGCGCCGAGCACGTCGAAGGTGCCCTGGGCGCGCATGGGGCTCTCCGGCACGAAGGCCAGGGTCAGCAGCATCGCGAGGACGCCGAGGCCCGCGGCGCCGAAGAACAGCGCGTGCCAGTCGGCGTGCTGTGCGGTGAGCGCGGCGAGCGGCAGCGCGAGACCGCCGCCGACACCGATGGAGGAGCTCATCAGGGCCATCGCCGAGCCGAGCTTCTCGCGGGGCAGCTCGTCCCGCATCAGGCCGATGCCGAGCGGAATGGCGCCCATGGCGAAGCCCTGGAGCGCGCGGCCCACGATCATGATCAGCAAGTCATCGGTGAAACCGCAGACCAGCGAGCCGACGACCATCACGGCGAGGCTGGAGAGCAGCATCTTCCGCTTGCCGAAGAGATCTCCGAGACGGCCCATGATCGGGGTGGAGACGGCGCCCGCGAGCAGGGTCGAGGTCATGACCCAGGTGGCGTTCGAGGGCGCGGTGTCGAGCAGGGCCGGCAGGTCCTTGATCACCGGCACGAGCAGGGTCTGCATCACCGCGACGACGATGCCGGAGAAGGCGAGTACGGGGACGACTCCGCGTATGCCGCGTGGTTGGGTCGTCATCGACATTGCGTGGGGCCTCCGAAGGGCGCGTGGGGAGCTCGGCACAGAGATGTGGCTCGGCTGGTTACGTGTAGCTCGAACCTGTCACCCGGGGCGACTATTCCGACGGATGTCGTACGAGGGGAACTCTTGACCCGTTGTTAACCGGGACATCAACATGCCGGCCCCCCGCTGGAAGGCGCCCCGCGTCTGACCTTCCGTCAGATTGGAACGTGTTCTACTCTGTCGCCGTCCCGGCAGCTGCTACCGGCGGAGATGCGCATGGGGATCGGAATCACACGGGAACAGCGGGAGTTGGCGACAGCGGTGCGCGGCTGGATCGCGCGGTCCGTGCCCCCCGAGGAGATACGCGAGCTGCTCGACGCCCCCTCCGGCGGCGGCAGGCCCGCCCACTGGGACGGCCTGGCGCGGCAGGGGCTGCTCGGCGTCCACCTGCCCGAGGAGTGCGGCGGCTCGGGCGGGGACCTCGTCGACCTCGCCGTCGTCCTCGAAGAGGCGGCGACGGCCGCGTTCCCCGGCCCCTTCCTGGCGAGCTGTCTCGCCGCCGAGGTGCTGCGCAGGGCGGGCGCCCGGGAGCTCGCCGCCGAGCTGGCGGACGGCACCCGCGTCGGGGCCGTCGCCCTCGGCGCGGGCACGCTCACCGCCGTCCCCGCGGCCGACGGCCACCTCCTGGACGGCACGGCCCCGCCCGTGCTCTCCGGCGGCGAGGCCGACCTGCTGATCCTGACCGCCGCCTCCGCGTCGGGCCCGCTGTGGCTCGCCGTCGACGCGGCGGCGCTGACCGTACGCGTCCACGACAGCGCCGATCCGACGCGGCCCACCGCCGAAGTGACCGCGCGGGCGGTGCACGTCCCCGCGGGCCGGGTGCTCGCCGTCGGCTCCGCGGCCGTGCGCGACCTCGCGGCCGTCGTGCTCGCCGCCGACGCCTGCGGCACGGCCGCCCGGACGCTGCGCATCGCCGCCGGACACGCCAAGGTGCGCGAGCAGTTCGGGCGGCCCATCGGGCAGTTCCAGGGCGTCAAGCACCTCTGCGCCGACATGCTGCTCCGCGTCGAGCAGGCCACCGCCCTGACCTGGGACGCGGCCCGCGCCGCCGGTGAGCGGGGCCTGCCGGACGACGCCCGCGGCCTGACGGCGGCGCTCGCCGCGGCCACGGCCCTGGACGCCGCGTACTCCTGCGCCAAGGACTGCGTACAGATCCTCGGCGGCACCGGCTTCACCTGGGAGCACGACGCCCACCTCCACCTGCGCAGGGCCGTCGTGGCCCGGCAGCTCATCGGCGCGGGCGACGCGCACCGGCTGCGGGCCGTGCGGCTCGCCGAGGCCGGCGCCCGCAGGGAGCTGCGCCTTGAGCTGCCCGAGGAGGCGGCGGCGTACCGGGAGCAGGCCCGCGAGGTGATCGACCGGGCCCGCGGCCTCGACCCCGCCGCGGCGCGCAAGGCCCTGGCCCCCACCGGGTACGCGGCCCCGCACCTGCCGGTCCCGTACGGCCTCGGCGCGGGCCCCGTCCAGCAGCTCGCCGTGCAGGAGGAGCTGCGGGCCGCCGGGATCACGCTCAGCGAGCTGGGCATCGCCACATGGGTGGTGCCCTCGCTCATCGCGTACGGGACGGAGCGGCAGCGGGAGCGCTTCCTCGGGCCCACGCTCCGGGGCGAGCTGCTCTGGTGCCAGCTCTTCAGCGAGCCGGAGGCGGGCTCCGACCTGGCGTCGCTGCGCACCCGGGCCGAGCGGACCGAGGCGGGGTGGCGCGTCAACGGCCAGAAGGTGTGGACGAGCGCCGCCCAGTGGGCCGACTACGGCATCCTCCTGGCCCGGACGGACCCGGCGGCCCCGAAGCACAAGGGGCTCACGTACTTCGTCGTCGACATGAAGGCGGGCGCGGCGCGGGACGGCGGGGGCGGCATCGACATCAGGCCCCTCAAGGAGATCACCGGGGACTCCCTCTTCAACGAGGTGTACTTCGACGACGTCCTCCTGCCCGAGGACGCGGTCGTCGGGCAGGTCGACGACGGCTGGCGCGTGGCCCGCGACACGCTCGGCAACGAACGCGTCCACATGGCCGACCAGCTCACCTTCGACACCGGCCTCGAAGCGCTCATCGCGCGCGCCGCCGGCCTCGACGACGCGCGCCGCGCCCGTATCGGCGCCCTCGCGGCGGAGGCGCACGCCCTCGCCTGCGTCACGCTGCGCACCACCCTCCAGCAGGTCGCGGGCGCCGAGCCGGGCGCGGGCGCCTCCGTACGCAAACTCATCCAGACCCCGCACCAGCAGAAGGTCGCCGAGCTTGCCCTCGAACTGCTCGGCGAGGCGGGCGCGGTGCGCGAAGGGGCGGGGGAGCGGGCGCTGCACGGCTTCCTGATGTCCCGCTGCCTGACCATCGCGGGCGGCACCACCCAGGTCCAGCTCAACGTCGTCGCCGAGCGGATTCTCGGCCTGCCCCGTGACTGAAGGAGTACGTGCCTGATGAAGAGCTACGTCGTCGGTGTCGGCATGACCAGGTTCGAGAAGCCCGAGACGCGTGACTGGCAGTACTGGGACATGGCGAAGGAGGCCGGGACCAAGGCCCTGGAGGACGCCGGGGTCTCGTACGACCAGGTCGAGCAGGTCCCCGTGGGCTACTGCTTCCAGCCATCGACCGCCGGGCAGCGCGCCGCCTACGAGCTGGGTCTGACCGGTGTGCCCGTCTACAACGTCAACAACAACTGCGCGACGGGTGCGACCGCCCTGATGATGGCGCGGCAGTTCGTCGAGGGCGGTCTCAGCGACTGCGTGCTCGCGCTCGGCTTCGAGAAGATGACGCGCGGCGCCCTGGGCGGCGGCAGCGACGGAGGCGCTTTCGCGACGTCACCCGTCGCCCGCCACTACGGCGTCATGGCCGCCCGCCACGGCTTCGAGGCGACCCCGCCGACCGCGCAGATCTTCGGGAACGCGGCCCGCGAGCACATGGAGAGGTACGGCACGACCGAGGCGCAGCTCGCGGCCGTCGGCGCCAAGAACCACCGGCACTCGGTGGCCAACCCGTACGCGCAGTTCCAGGACGCGTACACCGTCGACGAGATCCTCGCCGCAAGGACCGTCCACCGGCCGCTCACCAAGCTCCAGTGCTCGCCGACGTCGGACGGCTCGGCCGCGGCCGTCGTCGTCTCCGAACGGTTCGTGCGGCGGCACGGGCTGGCGGACCGGGCCGTGGAGATCGTCGCCCAGGCCATGACCACCGACACCGGCGACTCCTTCGCCTCGGGATCGTGCATCGACGTCGTCGGACAGCCGATGTCACGGGAGGCGGCCCGCCAGGTGTACGAGAGGTCGGGCCTCGGCATCGAGGACGTGGACGTCGTCGAGCTGCACGACTGCTTCTCCGTCAACGAGCTCCTGACGTACGAGGCGCTCGGCATGTGCGCGGCTGGGGAGTCCGGCAAGCTCGTCGAGAGCGGCGCCACGACGTACGGCGGGCGCTGGGTCGTGAACCCCTCCGGCGGCCTCATCTCCAAGGGCCATCCGCTCGGCGCCACCGGCCTGGCGCAGATCACCGAACTGGTCGGGCAGCTCCGCGGCCGGGCGGGGGCCCGGCAGGTGGCGGGCGCCCGGACCGGCCTCGCGCACAACATCGGGCTCGGCGGGGCGGCGGTGGTGACGATGCTGCGGCGGTGACGGTGGCCGTGGCGCCGCTCCCCCTGTCGCTGTGGCGAAGGGCCCGTGAGACCTAGGACCAGCGACCCAGGACCGTGGAGCGAATTCCCGATGCACGGACCGTCGGGCGGTTGAGAGGATGGCTGTCATGGTCCAGACGCCCTCCACCACTTACAGCACCGATTCCGCCGCCCCGCCGAAGAAGTCCGTCCCGGTCTGGGCGGTGCTGCTCGCCGCCTGCGCGGGCCAGTTCCTGGTCGTCCTCGACGTCTCCGTGGTCAACACCGCGCTGCCGTCGATGCGGTCCGACCTCGGCATGAGCGCCATCGGCCTGCAATGGGTGGTCAACGCCTACTCCATCGCCTTCGCGGGCTTCATGCTGCTCGGCGGCCGGGCCGGCGACCTCTTCGGGCGCAAGCGGATGTTCCTCCTCGGGCTCGGCCTCTTCACCGTCGCCTCGCTCGGCGGCGGCCTCGCCCAGGCCGAGTGGCAGCTCCTGCTGGCGCGGGCCGTGCAGGGGCTCGGTGCCGCGATCCTGGCGCCCTCGACCCTGACGATCCTCACCTCCGCGGTGCCCGAGGGCCCCGCGCGAATACGGGCCATCGGCGTCTGGTCGGCCGTGGGCGCGGGCGGCGGCGCGGCGGGCGGCCTGGTCGGCGGTGTCCTCACCGACCTGCTCTCCTGGCGCTGGGTGCTCCTCATCAACGTGCCGATCGGCGCCCTGGTGATCGTCGCGGGCATGGCCTGGCTCACCGAGAGCAAGGCCGGACAGGCCCGGCGCCTGGACGTGCCCGGCGCGGTCCTCGTCACCGCCGGGCTCGCCACCCTCGCGTACGGGATCGTGCAGACCGAGGAGAAGGGCTGGACGGCGGCGGCGACCCTGGTGCCGCTGGCGGTCGGGCTCGCACTGCTCGGCGGGTTCCTCGTGGTGGAGGCGCGCACCCGGATGCCGCTGATGCCGCTGAAGCTGTTCAAGGTGCGGTCGGTGTCGGCCGCGAACGCCGCGATGTTCGTCTGCGGCGGCGGCATGTTCGCCATGTGGATGTTCATGACGCTGTACGCCCAGAACGTCCTCGGCTACTCCCCGATGAAGGCGGGCCTCGCCCTCATCCCGTCGTCCCTGACCATCGTCCTGGGCTCGATGCTGGCGCCGCGCGTGATGCCGGTGCTCGGCCCGAAGAACGTCTCCGTGCTCGGCATACTCGTGGCCGCAGCGGGCTTCGGCTGGCAGTCGACGATGACGGTCGACGGCGCGTACGTCACCTCCATCATGCTGCCCGGCATCGTGATGATGTTCGGCGCGGGCCTCGCCACGACGCCGCTCGCCTCGCTCGCCACGTCGGGCGCGGCGCCGGGCGACGCGGGCCTCGTCTCCGGCCTGATCAACACGTCCCGCACGATGGGCGGCGCGCTCGGCCTCGCGGTGCTCTCCACCGTGGCCGCGGCGCGGATGAACGGATCGGTGTCCCCCCAGGCCCTGACCGACGGCTACGCGATGGCATTCCGCACCAGCGGCTGCATCCTCCTGGCAGGCGTGGTGGTCCTCCTGCTATGGATGCCGGGAACGAGGGCAAAGAGCCCGTCCGGCGATTGAGGACGAACCCGGCGAAGCCGGTGATGACGGCCCCCAAGGCAAAAGGGCCCAAGGCCCAGGGGCCAGTCAAAGCCAGCCTCGCCGCCGCGCCTCCCGCACCGCTTCCATGCGGTTCCGCGTCCCCGTCTTGCCGATGGCCGCGGAGAGGTAGTTCCGTACGGTCGACTCCGACAGATGGAGCCTGCCCGCGATGTCGGCGACCGTCGCCCCGTCCACCGAGGCCTTGAGGACATCCGCCTCGCGGCCGGTCAGCGGACTGGGCCCCGCGCTGAGAGCGGCGGCGGCGAGGACCGGGTCGATGACCGTCTCGCCCCGCAGTGCCCGGCGGATCGCCTCGGCCAGTTCCTCGACGGGCCCGTCCTTGACGAGGAAACCGGCGGCGCCCGCATCCATGGCGCGGCGCAGATAGCCGGGCCGCCCGAAGGTGGTGAGGATGAGGACCCGGCAGTCGGGACACTCCTCGCGCAGGTCGGCGGCGGCGTCCAGACCGCTGCGGCCGGGGAGCTCGATGTCGAGCAGGGCCACGTCGGGCCGGGAGGCCAGCGCCGCGTCCACGATCTCGTCACCCGCGCCGACCTGCGCGGCGACCTCGATGTCGTGCTCCATGCCGAGCAGCAGGGCGAGCGCGCCCCGCATCATGCCCTGGTCCTCGGCGAGCAGAACTCTGATCATCCGGTGTGCTCCTCCTGGACGCCCGCCGTGGCGGGGGCGGTCACGGCGGCCGGGTGGATCTCGGTGACCGGCAGCACGGCGGTGACGCGGAATCCGGAGCGGGGCGCCGGACCCGGGGTGAGGGAGCCGCCCGCCGCCGCCAGGCGTTCGGCGAGGCCCTTCAGCCCGCTGCCGGGCGTTTGTGAGCCTACGCCGAGCCCGTCGTCCGTGATCACCAGACGGGTCTGTTCGGCGGTGCCGGTGACCTCGATCTCGCAGCGGGTCGCCCCGGAGTGACGTACGACGTTGGTGGCGGACTCGCGGACCACCCAGCCGAGCAGGGCGGCGGTCTGCGGGGCGAGCGGCGGGCCCGCCTGACGGACGACGGCGTCGATACCGGCGGCGGCCAGCAGATCGCGGGCGCGGTCGAGTTCGGTGGCGAGGCTGCCCTCGCGGTAGCCGGTGACGGCCTCGCGGATCTCCGTGAGCGCCTGCCGGCCGACGGACTCGATGTCGGAGACCTGGCCGAGTGCCGCGTCCAGGTCGCGGGGGGCGAGGCGGCGCGTGGCCTCCGCCTTGACGACGATGACGGAGAGGGTGTGGCCGAGCAGGTCGTGCAGGTCGCGGGAGAAGCGGAGGCGTTCCTTCTCGACGGCGGCGCGGGCCAGCTCCTCGCGGGTCTCGCGGAGTTCGCGGACGGCCTCGGCGAGGGAGAGGATCGCGGCGGTCACCATCGTGGAGAGGAACGTGCCGTACGCGATGTCGATCGCCCCCCAGCCGTCCCGGAACCCGCCGATGACACCGGCGAGCGCGCTCAGGCCGAGCCCGGTGGGGCCCAGGCCGCGCCCGCGCACGACGGCGCCCGTGGCGAGGCCGAGGAGAGGGAAGAAGAGGAGCCAGTTGCCGCCGTACCCGGCCGCGAGGCCGACGGTCAGCAGCCCGAGCAGGACCACGGCGACCCGCGTGGAGCGGGCCTCGCGCGAGTACGCGTGGAACGCGCGGAAGGCGATGTAGACGTAGAGGGAGTTGAAGAGGAGCAGCCCGATGCCGCCGATCCAGGGGTTGGGGGTCTCGCCCTGGAGGAGGTGGGAGAGGGCGCCCAGGCCCATCAGGAGCCAGGGCAGGAGCGCGAAGCCGGAGGGGGGAGGGCCGAGACGCTCGACGTTCTCCCCGCCCTCGCATCCCTGCCGCTCGCGCTTCCGTGTCGTCCTCCGCGATGTCTGCGTCATGCCCACGACGCTACGGAGCCCGGGGGAATCGCGGCAGAGGCACCTGTACGGACCGGCCCGGTACAAATGTCACGGGAGCCCCGGCGAGCGGGCATCCGAAGTGACGCGGCGGGCAGGCATCTGACGTGACGTCAGGAGCCTTCACAACTCCCCGGGCCTCGGCTATACATGGATCGCCGGAGTGGAACGCGTTCTAGAACCGGCCGGTCCGCGGACCGGCCGTCCGGCCCAGTTGCGACCTCGGTGCGGTCGACGGTGCGGACGTCCGCACCGAGGTCTCCTGCCGTCCAAGGAGCTCTCACCACATGCCCATTGACGCCGCGAAGGCCGTCGCCGCCGAGCCCCGGTCCGCCGAGATCGCCTGGGACCACAAGGACGTCCAGCTCTACCACCTCGGCATCGGCGCGGGAGTGCCCGCAACCGCCCCCGAAGAGCTGCGCTACACCCTGGAGTCCGGACTGCACGTCCTGCCCAGCTTCGCCACCGTCGCCGGAGCCGGCATGGGCGTCGTCGGCGGGCTCTCGGCCCCCGGCATCGAGGTGGACCTCGCCGCGGTGCTGCACGGCGGCCAGAGCATCACTGTTCACCGCCCGATCCCGGTCAGCGGCAGGGCCGTGACCACGTCGAGAGTGGCCGCTGTGTACGACAAGGGCAAGGCCGCGGTCCTCGTCCTGCGCTCCGAGGCCGCCGACGACACGGGCCCGCTGTGGACGAGCGACGCCCAGATCTTCGTACGCGGCGAAGGCGGCTTCGGCGGCGACCGCGGCCCCTCCACCCGGCTCCCCGAGTCCGAGGGCGAGCCCGACCTGACCGTCCTGCGCCCCGTCCGCGAGGACCAGGCGCTCCTCTACCGCCTCTCCGGCGACTGGAACCCGCTGCACGCCGACCCCGAGTTCGCCGCGCTCGCCGGCTTCGACCGGCCGATCCTGCACGGCCTGTGCACCTACGGGATGACCCTCAAGGCCGTCGTGGACACCCGGCTCGGCGGCGACGTGTCCCGGGTCCGCGGCTACAGCACCCGCTTCACCGGCGTCGTCTTCCCCGGCGAGACGCTGCGCGTCCGCATGTGGCGCGGCGAGGGCCGGGTCAGGGCCGCGGTCACGGCGGTCGAGCGGGACGACGCGCCGGTACTGGCCGACACCGTGGTCGAGCACGCCTGAACCCGCCGGGGGCGCCCGCCGAACCGGGGCCCGTCCGGATCTTCGTACGAGAGGAGCCGCACCATGCGCGCAGCCGTACTGCACGAGACAGGCCAGACCAAGCTGGAGGTCCTCGACGACGTCGAGGCGGTGGGCTTCGGCCCGGGGAAGGTGAAAGTCCGGGTCAGGGCCACCGGCCTGTGCCACTCCGACGTCTCGGCGATGAACGGGGTGCTGCCGCAGCCCGCCCCCTTCGTCCCGGGCCACGAGGGCGCGGGCGAGATCACCGACGTCGGCGACGGCGTGAGCGGCCTGGCCCCGGGCGACCGGGTCCTGCTCTGCTGGCTCCCGGCCTGCCGTACCTGCCCCGCCTGCAAGCGCGGCCAGACCCAGCTCTGTCTCGCCGGTTTCATGAACGCGGGCACCCCCAACTTCAAGCGGCCCAGCGGTGACGTCTTCGGCTTCGCGGGCACCGGCACCTTCGCCGAGGAGGTCGTCGTCGACGCCGGGTGCGCGGTGCCGGTCCCGGACGACGTGCCCCTCGACATCGCGGCGCTCATCGGCTGCGGTGTGACGACGGGGCTCGGCGCGGCCATCAACACCGCCGACGTGCGGGCCGGTTCGTCGGTCGCCGTCATCGGCTGCGGCGGCGTCGGCATCTCGGCGATCCAGGGCGCACGCCTCAAGGGGGCGGCGCAGATCGTCGCGGTCGACCCGGTGGCCTCACGCAGGGAGGCGGCGCTGCGGTTCGGCGCCACGGAGGCGGTCGCCCCCGAAGAGCTTGTCGACGCCAAGCAGCGGATCACCGCGGGCGAGGGCTTCGACTACGTCTTCGAGGTCGTCGGCAAGTCGGCCACCGCCCGCACGGCGTACGAGACGACCCGCCGCGGCGGCACGCTCGTCGTCGTCGGCGCCGGAGCCATGGACGACCACCTCCAGCTGAACATGTTCGAGCTGTTCTTCGACGAGAAGCGCATCCTGCCCTCCCTGTACGGCGGCGGCGACGTCCTCCAGTCGTACGAGCGGGCCATCGCGCTCTGGCGGGCGGGCCGGATCGACCTGAAGAGCATGATCACCCACCGCGTGCGGCTCACCGAGATCAACGAGGCACTCGAACAGATGCGAACCGGCGTAGCCCTACGCACCTGCATAGAGATCTGATGCATAGAGATCTGATGCGTAGAGACCTGCTGCATAGAGATCTGACCCGGAGGGACATTGATGTCACTGCCACTTGAGGGCCTCTGCGCGATCGTCACCGGCGCGGGCCGCGGGCTCGGCCGCGCCGAGGCCCTGGAACTGGCCGGACTCGGCGCGAGCGTCGTCGTCAACGACTTCGGGCAGCCGGGGCGCGACGGCTCCGGCGAGGCGTCGGCGGCGCCCGCCGAGGAGGTCGCCGCCGAGATCCGCGATGCGGGCGGCAGGGCCGTCGCGCACACCGGGGACGTCGCGGACCACGAGCAGGCCCGCGAACTCGTCGCGACGGCCGTCGGCACCTACGGCAAGCTGGACATCCTCGTCAACAACGCGGGCATCCTGCGCGACCGGATGATCTTCTCGATGACGGAGTCCGAATGGGACGCGGTCATCCACGTCCACCTCAAGGGCCACTTCAACACCACCCACTTCGCGTCCGCCCACTGGCGCGAGCGCTCCAAGGCGGCGGGCGGCCCGGTGTACGGGCGGATCGTCAACACCTCGTCGGAGGCCTACCTCGCGGGCTCGGCGGGCCAGCCCAACTACGCGGCGGCCAAGGGCGGCATCGTCGGCCTGACGACGTCGACCGCGCTGGCGCTGGCCAAGTACGGCGTGACGGCCAACGCCATCTGCCCCCGCGCGCGGACCCGGATGACCGAGGACGTCTTCCAGGGCTTCCAGGAGCCGGGCGAGGGACAGCTCGACCCGCTGGCCCCCGAGCACGTCGCACCCCTGGTCGGCTACCTCGCCTCGCCCGCGGCCGCCGAGGTCAACGGGCAGCTCCTCGTCGTGCACGGCGGCATGGTCGCGATCGTCGAGCGGCCGAAGGTGGCGGCGCAGTTCGACGCGGCCAAGGAGACGTTCACCTTCCCCGAACTGGACGCCCTGCTCACCCCGTACTACGCGGACCGCCCGCGGAGCGAAACCTTCGCGGCGGCAGAGGTACTCACGCTGAAGCGCGGCTGAAGGGAGGGCGTTGCGGAAAAGTCCCGCCCATGCGCCGCTTTTGACGGCATATGGGCGGGACTTTTCCGCAATCCTTAGGACTGTCTGCGGTGGCGGCCCTGGGGGGGCTTGGGTTCGTCCTGTTGGGCCTGCGGGCCCCTGTGTCTGCCTGCGCCCGAGGCGGCATCAGCGGTGGCGCCCTGCGCGGTCGTGGTCGCCGCCTGATGCGGCTCGGTTTCCCAGCGGGTCTCCGTACCGGTCTCGGTCGACATCTTTTGCCCATCACCCCGTAAGAAGATCGTTCGTACAGCCGGGCGAGTCTAACCGGCCGCCACCCGACCGGTCAGGGGTGCCTGCTGAAGCGGAACGGGCCGTGCGGGGTCCGGCGCCGACGCCTCGGCGCGCGGCGGCCGTGACGGCTCACGGGCGGGCGCGGGGATGCGCGCGACACCGCAGGGCACGGCGTTCGTCGCGTACGGAAGGAGCAGTACGCCCTCGCTCGTCCAGCGGCCCGAACCGGCCAACCAGCCCTGGGGCGCGGGCATCTGCCGCATGCCGCGCTCCGCCGCCCGCCACAGGCCGAGCCAGGTGCCCGCCGCGCCGTCGATCCGCAGCGCCACCCCGCAGGCCTCGGGGAGCAGCGTCTGCCCCGGCTGGATCGCGAACGGCGTGACGGCGCAGTCGGCGAGCCGCAGCGACTCGGGGAAGCGGACGGGCAGGGCGGAGCCGAGCACGCCCCAGCCGAGGCGGTCGTGGCCCGGGGCGTTGGAGCGGATGAGCAGCAGGCCGCTGTCCGCGTCGGCGAGCAGCAGCCGGTCGTCGCTCTCCTCGGCGATCTGGAGGAGCGGCGAGACCTCGCCGCCCCGCGCCAGGTCGACCGCGACCGTCTTGACGCAGCCGCCCGCCTCCCTGTCGAGGGCCAGCATCCGCCCCGTGTGGTCGAGCCAGGCGCCGCCCGAGCAGCGTCCCGGCACCTCGGCGACGTGCTCAGGGCCGAAGGAGCCGCCCGCCACCAGCCAGACGTCGGTGGTGTGGGTGCCGACGGCGATGGCGTAGGCGCGCTCGCCGTCCGGCGCGGGCGGCAGCAGGCCGAGGTCGCCCGCGCACTCCACGGCACCCAGCGGGATCTCGCCGGTCGCCGGGCCCGTCGGGTAGAGCAGCGCGAACGTGTGCCGCCCGTCCACCAGGCGGTGGATGAGGACGCGGCCGTCGCTCATCGGCAGCACCTCGGTGCCCGGCTCCTCGGGCTGGCGGCCGGCGAGCGGCACCGCGTAGGGCTCGGGGGAGTCGAGCGTCCAGCGCTCGGGGAACCAGGACTCGCCCCTGCGCGCCAGCCTGGCCGCGTAGCCGCCGTCCACCGTGATCGTTGCCGCTGTCATCGTCGGCGCCACCTCCGGGCCCGAAGCTAGTTTTCGTACGCGCTGACGTGGCGTGAGTGGCCGTTCGCTTCACACGGAAGGATGGTGAAGCAACGGTTCTCCTGAGGGGGTGGGTGTGGTTGTGCTGCGGGGGGGGGCTCCGCCGTCCGATCGCTGCCGCTCGATCGTTTTCGCTGCCGTCCGGTCGCCGGGGGGCCGCCGGCGCGCCTGCCGCCAAGTAGCCGTCCGACAGCGGTGCGTAACGCACGACCTGCGGGGTGTGCCGGGAAGGTAGCCTTTCCCCGTGCCCCGTCTGTCTGAAGTCATCGCCGCCCTCGACGCCCTGTGGCCCGCCGGTCTGGCCGAGAGCTGGGACGCGGTCGGCACGGTCTGCGGAGACCCCGACGCGGAGGTCTCCCGCGTCCTGTTCGCCGTCGACCCGGTCCAGGAGATCGCCGACGAGGCGGTGCGGCTCGGAGCCCAGCTCCTGGTCACCCACCACCCGCTCTACCTGCGCGGTACGACGACCGTCGCGGCGTCCACCTTCAAGGGCCGCGTCGTGCACGACCTGATCCGGCACGACGTCGCGCTGCACGTCGCGCACACCAACGCCGACCGGGCCGACCCGGGCGTCTCCGACGCGCTCGCGGGCGCGCTCGACCTCCGGGTCGTACGTCCCCTCGTGCCCGACCCCGCCGACCAGCGGGGCCGCCGCGGCCTCGGCCGGATCTGCGAACTCGACCACCCGCTGACCCTCGCCGAGCTCGCCGCGCGCGCGGCGGAACGGCTGCCCGCCACCGCGCAGGGCATCCGGGTCGCGGGTGACCCCGAAGCGCTGATCAGGACCGTCGCGGTGAGCGGCGGCTCCGGCGACAGCCTCTTCGACGACGTGCGCGCCGCCGGTGTGGACGCCTTCCTCACCGCCGACCTGCGCCACCACCCGGCGTCCGAGGCCCGCGAGCGCACGCCGCTCGCGCTGCTCGACGCCGCCCACTGGGCCACCGAGTGGCCCTGGTGCGAGCTGGCCGCAGCCCAGCTCGACGAGATCTCCGACCGGAACGGATGGGGTCTTCGCGTGCACGTCTCCAAGACGGTCACCGACCCCTGGACCGCCCACGCGGCCTCGACCCCCGCCCGCCCGTCGCACGCCACCACCCTTCCAGCGAGCGCTTCGCGCGCCTCATCTTTCCCAGGAGCCCCCAACTGAACGCCGCGCCCGCCGACCAGATCCGACTGCTCGACGTCCAGGCCCTGGACGTACGTCTGCAGCAGCTCGCGCACAAGAAGAACTCGCTGCCCGAGCACGCCGAGATCGAGTCCCTGAACAAGGACCTCGCGCAGCTGCGCGACCTGCTCGTCGCCGCGACGACCGAGGAGAGCGACTGCGCCCGCGAGCAGACCAAGGCGGAGCAGGACGTCGACCAGGTCCGCCAGCGCTCCAACCGTGACCAGCAGCGCCTGGACTCCGGCGCCGTGACCTCCCCCAAGGACCTGGAGAACCTCCAGCGCGAGATCACCTCGCTCGCCAAGCGCCAGGGTGACCTGGAGGACGTCGTCCTCGAGGTCATGGAGCGCCGCGAGTCCGCGCAGGAGCGGGTCGGCGAGCTCACCGAGCGGGTCTCCTCGGTCCAGGCGAAGATCGACGACGCCACGGGCCGCCGTGACGCCGCCTTCCGGGAGCTGGACGGCGAGACCGCCACGGCCACCAAGGAGCGCGAGGTCGTCGCCGGTTCCGTCCCCGCCGACCTGCTCAAGCTCTACGACAAGCTCCGCGCGCAGCAGGGCGGCGTCGGCGCGGCCAAGCTCTACCAGCGGCGTTGCGAGGGCTGCCGCCTGGAGCTCAACATCACCGAGGTCAACGAAGTGAAGGCGGCTTCGGCGGACACGGTCCTGCGGTGCGAGAACTGCCGCCGCATCCTGGTCCGTACGTCCGAGTCCGGCCTGTAGGACCTCCGTCCGTGCGTCAGTCCATCGCGTCAGTCCGTCGCGTGAGTCCCGTCGCGTCAGTCCGTGGGTGCGTCGTCCGTGGGAGAGTCCGTGCGTGAGTTCATCGTCGAGGTCGACGGCGGCTCCCGGGGCAACCCGGGGCCCGCGGGCTACGGCTCCGTGGTCATCGACGCGGTCTCGGGGGAGACGCTGAGGGAGGCCGCGGAGTACATCGGCGTCGCGACGAACAACGTCGCGGAGTACAAGGGCCTGGTCGCGGGCCTGAAGGCGGCGCGCGAGCTGGACCCGGGCGCCTCTGTGCACGTGCGCATGGACTCCAAGCTCGTCGTCGAGCAGATGTCGGGCCGCTGGAAGATCAAGCACCCCGACATGAAGCCGCTCGCGGCGGAGGCCGCGCGCGTCTTCCCCGCGGCGCAGGTCACGTACGAGTGGATTCCGCGCGCGCAGAACAAGCACGCGGACCGCCTGGCGAACGAGGCGATGGACGCGGGCAAGCGCGGCGAGCGGTGGTCGGCCTCGGCGTCGACCGCCGACCTGGACGCGAGGGCCGCGCGAGCGGCAGCCGCCCCGGCGCCCTCGGGTCCGCCGGGGGACGCGGTGGCGGGTGTGGCCAGGGCACGGGCGGCCCTCACCGCCTCGCGTGACGAGGCCCCTGCTGTGGCGCTCCCGGTGGAGGCGTCCCCCGTGGAGGCGGCGGCGCCCCTGGTGGTGGCGGGCCCCGACGCGCACGCCGCGCGCAACCTGTCCGCCCCGCCGGTCGGCTGGGCCGCGCCGGACCTGGGAGCCCCCGCGACCTTCGTGCTGCTGCGACACGGCGAGACCCTGCTGACGCCCGAGAAGCGGTTCTCCGGCAGCGGCGGTTCCGACCCGTCCCTCTCAGAGGTGGGGCGCGAGCAGGCCGAGCGGGCCGCCGCCGCGTTCGCCGCGCGCGGCACGATCCAGGCGGTCGTCTCCTCGCCGCTCAAGCGCTGCCAGGAGACCGCGCACACCGTCGCCGCCCGCCTGGGCCTCGACGTCCACCTCGAAGACGACCTGCGCGAGGCCGACTTCGGGGTCTTCGAGGGGCTCACCTTCGCCGAGGCGCGCGCCCGTCACCCCGAGGAGCTGGACGCCTGGCTCGCCTCGGCGGACGTGGCACCGCCCGGCGGCGAATCCTTCACCGTGGTCGCGCGCCGGATCGAGGCGGCACGCGATCGGCTGACCGCCGCGTACGCGCGCCGCACGGTCCTGCTCGTCACCCACGTCACGCCCATCAAGACGCTGGTGCGCCTCGCGCTCGGCGCCCCGCCGGAGTCCATGTTCCGCATGGAACTCTCGGCGGCCTCGGTCTCCGCGGTGGCGTACTACGCCGACGGCAACGCCTCGCTGCGCCTCCTGAACGACACGTCACACCTGCGCTAGCGCGGCGGCCTCGCGGGCCAGGGACTCGACGCGGGCCCAGTCCTTGGCCGCCACGGCGTCGGCGGGGAGCATCCAGCTGCCGCCCACGCAGCCGACGTTCTTCAGCGCGAGGTACGTCGGCGCCGTACCGGCGGTGATCCCGCCCGTCGGGCAGAAGCGGGCCTGCGGCAGCGGTGCGCCGAGCGACTTCAGGTACGCGGTGCCGCCGGCGGCCTCCGCGGGGAAGAACTTCATCTCGGTCACGCCGCGTTCCAGCAGCGCCACCACCTCGGAGGTCGTCGAGACCCCCGGCAGGAACGGCACGCCGGATCCCTGCATCGCCGCGAGGAGCGCGTCCGTCCAGCCGGGGCTGACGAGGAAGCGGGCCCCCGCGTCCACGGAGTCGGCGACGTTGCGCGCCGAGATCACGGTCCCCGCGCCGACCACCGCGTCCGGTACCTCGGCCGCGATGGCCCGGATGGCGTCGAGCGCGACGGGCGTCCGCAGGGTCACCTCGATGGCGGGCAGCCCACCGGCCACCAGCGCGCGGGCCATCGGCACGGCGTCACCGAGTTCCTCCACGATGACTACGGGGACGACGGGGGCGAGATCGAGCACGGAGGGCACGGATGCGGAGGAGGTCATGAGGGCATCCTGCCCCGGGGCGCGCAGCCTGCGCAAAGGGCGTTGCGCAGACTGCAACCAGGTGGCTCAACGTCCACATGGCACGACGTGGTGGCTAGTGGATCTCGCGTACCACCACGTCCAGTGCCCACGGCCTGCCCGGCTTCGTCGGAGGCTCGGCTTCCACCACGTGCCCGAGGTCCCGCAGCGCCTCGACCAGCTCGGCTGGGTCCTTCGGCCGCGTCCCGGTGGTCAGCAGGGAGCGGACGATGCGGCCCTTGGTCGCCTTGTTGAAGTGGGAGACCACGGAACGTTTCTCGACCCCGTCGACCAGGTGCGCGTGCAGCACCCGCACGGTCGCCGTCCGGTCGGCCACCTCGCCCTTGGGCTTCCACGCGGCCGCGTACGCCGACGACCGCAGGTCGAGCACGAGCCCGTCGCCCGCCGTCTCCGGCATGACGGAGGCCATCGGCGCCCGCCAGTACGCGCCGAGCGCCCCGAGGCCCGGCAGCTTCACGCCCATCGAGCAGCGGTAGGAGGGGATCTTGTCGCCCACCCCGACGGCACCCCAGAGCCCGGAGAAGACCAGCAGCGAACGCCCCGCGCGGCGCTTGGCGGCGGCGTCGAGCGAGGCCAGGTCCAGGGCGTCGTACAGGACCCCCGTGTAGATCTCCCCGGCCGGGCGCGCGCTCGCCGTGCGCAGTCCGGCGTTCTTCGTCACCTCGCCCCGCAGGCCCTCGCTCAGCCCCAGCACGGCCCGCGCCTTCTCCTCGTCGGCGGCGCACAGCTCGACCAGCTCGTCGAACACCGCCCGCCGCGCCTCGGCGAGCCCCGGCAGCGACAGCGACTCCGGCTTGAGCGGGGCACCCCGCCCCGACGAGGCCTTGCCTTCGGACGGCGGCAACAGGACGAGCACGATCGGACTCCTTGAGCGGTACGGGGGGAGGGGCGCGGCCCCTGCGAAAGGGTACGGGGTGGGACTCCGCCGGGCGGGTCCTGGGAGGGGGCGCCGCCGGGCGGAGGAGTCTGGGCCGCGGGAGGCCGGAGGCGGCAGGCGGGAGGCGGGGCCGAAGCTCCGAGTCCCGAGCCTGGAGTCCCGAGGCCGGAGCCCCCGGCCCGGAGCCCGGAGCCCGGAGGCCCGAGCCTCGCGCCTTGGGGTGGGACCCTGGGAGCCGGGAGCCTGGAGCCGGGGCCCGAGCTCCGAATCCCGAGCCCGGAGTCCCCAGCCCCCAGCCCCCAGCCCCCACCCCGGAGCCCGGAGCCCCGAGCCCGGAGCCCCGAGCCCGGAGCCCCGAGCTCGGAGCCCCCAGCCCCGAGCTCGGAGCCCCCAGCCCCGAGCTCGGAGGCCCGAGCCCGAGCTGGGAGCCGGAGCCCGGAGGCCCGAGCTCCTGGGCCCGGGGAGCTGGGGTCGGAAGTCGGAAGCCTCCGTGGCCCGGGGATGGGGACGCCTCCGGCCGGATGACCCTGGGCCGCGGGAGCCAGGAGCCAGGAGCCGGGAGTCGGGGCCCGAGCTTGAAGCCGGGGCCCAAGCTCCGAGTCCCGAGCCCCCAGCCCGGAGCCCCAGCCCCGAGCCCGAGCCCGGAGGCCCGAACCCCGGGCCAGGGGAGCCGGAAGCCGAAATCCGGGCACAGGGTGCCGAGGCATGTCGGCCGCCATACGCTCGGTCCATGCCTCGCCGGAATCTTCACGTGACCGGCGCAGCGGAGGCTCCTTTGCGGGCCGCGCTGCGTGAGTTGCGCACGGAGCTGGACGTGCCCCTGGACTTCCCCGCCGAGGTCCTCGCGGAGGCGGAGCGCGCCGCGAAGGCCCCGCGGCTGCCGGAGCGCGACGCCACGGACATCCCCCTGTTCACCGTCGACCCGCCCGACTCCGTCGACCTGGACCAGGCCATGCACCTCGCCCGGCGCGAGGGCGGCGGCTACCGCGTGACGTACGCGATCGCCGACGTAGCCGCCTACGTCACGCCCGACGGCCCGCTCGACGCCGAGGCCCACCGGCGCGTCACCACCCTCTACTTCCCCGACGAGAGGGTTCCGCTGCACCCGGCGGCCCTGAGCGAGGGCGCCGCCAGCCTGCTGCCGGGACAGACCTGCCCCGCCGTCCTGTGGACCTTGGACCTCGACGCGGACGGCCGCACCGAACGCACCGACGTGCACCGAGCCCTCGTACGCAGCCGGGCGAAGCTGGACTACGCGGGCGTGCAGCAGGCCATCGACGACGGCACGGCCGAGGAGCCCGTCGCGCTCCTGCGGGACATCGGCAGGCTGCGCGAGGCACTGGAGGTGGCCCGCGGCGGCATCTCGCTCGACGTGCCCGAGCAGGAGATCATCGAGCGCGACGGACGGTACGAGCTCGCCTACCGCGCGCCCCTGCCCGCCGACGGCTGGAACGCCCAGATCTCGCTCCTCACGGGGATGGCCGCCGCCGAGCTGATGCTGAGCGCGGGTACGGGCATCCTGCGGACGCTGCCCACCGCCCCGGACGGCGCGGTCGGCCGCCTGCGCCGCACCGCCGAGGCGCTGCGGATCGACTGGCCGCACCACGTCCCGTACGCCCGGCTCGTGCGGTCCCTCGACCCCGGGCAGCCGCACCAGGCCGCATTCCTCCAGGAGTGCACGACGCTGCTGCGGGGCGCGGGCTACACGGCGTTCAGCGGCGGCCACCTGCCCGACCCGGCCGTGCACGCCGCCGTCGCCGCCCCCTACACCCACTGCACGGCCCCGCTGCGCCGCCTCGTCGACCGCTACGCCTCCGAGCTCTGCCTCGCCGCGGCCGCGGGCGCGGGGGTCCCGCAGTGGGTGCTCGCCGCGCTGGAGGAGCTGCCCGGGGAGATGGCGGAGGGCACCCGGCGCGGCAACACCGTGGAGCGCGAGTGCGTGGACATCGTCGAGGCCGCGCTGCTCAAGGACCGGGTCGGCGAGATGTTCGACGCGGTGGTGGTGGACGTGAAGGAGAACGCGCCGGTCGTGGGTACCGTCCAGTTGACCGACCCGGCCATCGTGGCCCGCGTCGAGGGCGGCACGGCGAAGCTGCCGCTGGGGGAGCGCCTCCGCGTCAGACTGGCCGAGGCGGACCCGGGCACGACGAAGGTGCGGTTCGAACCGGTGTGAGCCGCCGGGTCAGCGCCGCGAGAAGCTGCGCAGGCTCATCGGCGTGCAGCCTGACCGTCGTCACCTCGCGGCGCGCGCCGAGAAGACCGACGGCGGCCACGGGCTCCGTCAGCTCCAGGGTGAGCGAGGTCTGCGAGGCGACGGGGATGTCCAGTACGCCGTCGGCGGGTTGGTGCGTGTAGCGCCGTTCGGCCCGTACGGCGGCGATCCGCGCGAGCGGTATCCGCAGGTCACGGTGGGCGCCGTGGCGCACCCGCAGCTCATCGGGGGAGAGCACGTGCGGCCGGGTCACGGACGCCGCGTGGATACCGATGAACAGCAGCACGGTGTAGACGTCGACGATCAGCACCACGGCGTGCACGGTCGGCCAAGGGCGGAGCAGCACCGACATCCCGTACGTCTCGACGACGCAGACGAAGGCGAGACCGAACAAGGTCGCCGCATTGCCCTTGGCGTGCCCGAACGCCTCTTGATCCATACCGTCCCGCACCCCGACCCTGCGCCGCGCGGGCCACAGCACGAGGCTCGCCAGAACGCGGAACTCATGCCCGAGGATCCGCCGTACGGGCTCGGGGACGGCGTCTTTGAGGGCGGCGGTTCCGCCCCGCCGGTACAGAACGGCGAGCCCCACGGCCTCGCACAGCAGGAGCGCCGCGATCGTGACCTCGGCGGCGGTCAGCACGGGTGCGGGCAGGGGGACGCCCGCCATCACACAGCAGACGATCACGGCCTCGGCGGGCAGGGCGGTGTACGCGATGACGCGCAGGGCACGCAGGGCACGCTGCGGAGTCCGCGTCGTCATTCCGTCCCCCCTCGGTTCCGTCGGGCGAGCAGCCGCATCGCGCGGCGGACCGCCTCCGCCTGGGCCGGCGGGAAGTCGTCGAAGAAGGCGCCCAGGAAGGTGGCGGCCTCGGCGGAGGCGCCCGGGCCGCGGCCGGCGGCCAGAGCCTCCGCCCCTTCGGCCCCCAGCTCGTCGAGCAACGAGTCCGGCATCGCGTCGGCGAGCGCGCGCGCCGCTCCGTCCACCGCCCGTTCCACGTCCGGGTCGGTGAGGTCGCCGAGGTCGGTGAACTCGGCCAGCGCGTCGAGCCGGGCGTACACGTCGTGGGCCCGCTCGACCGCGTCCGGCGCGAGCGCGGGGCCCATCGCGGCGATGAAGCGCTGCCGGTCCTCGGGCGAGGCCGTGGTGTCGATGAGGGCGAGCATCTCGCGGTCCTTCTCGGCCATCGGGGAGGCGGGCCTGTCGCTGTCCGCCGCGCTACGGCTCATCTCGCCGAAGAAGCCGGCCAGCTCGGGCGAGACGGGGCCTTCGGCGGGCAGCCGCCCCCGCTCGGCGTCGGCGAGGAGGGTTCGCAGCCGGGACCTGCGTTCCTTGATGTCGGCCTCCTGACGGGCGAGGTCGGCGTCCAGCTCGGCGAGGACCTCGGCGAGCTCACGCCCGGCGTCGTCGGCGAGGACGTCCCGCACCTCGGGGAGGCCCAGCCCCAGCTCGGTGAGGCGCCGGACGCGGGCCAGCGCGACGGCGTGCCGCAGCCCGTACTCGCGGTAGCCGTTGGGCCGCCGCTCGGGTTCGGGCAGGAGGCCCAGGTGGTGGTAGTGCCTGATGGCGCGTGTGGTCACGCCGACGATGCCGGCGAGTTCTCCGATCCGCATGGGTTCAGTAGAGAGGTTGACGTTGCGTCAAGGTCAAGGGGTCTGGCCGGGGGCCGCATGGCCGGGGGCCGCTGGGCGGGGCAGCCTTGACGGCTAACGCCGTTAGCCGTACCGTCGAGCTTGCTAACGACGTTAGCCGGACAGGTCCGCCCCCGGCGGCGGTCGTGCCGCCCCCGTCTTCCGTCTTCCGTCTTCCGTCTTCCGTCTTCGAGGAGGAACCGATGAGCACTCTGACTCCGGCACCGCTCGGCACGGCTCCGGCAAGCCGTGCCGGTACCGCGTCGTCCGGTACGGCTTCGGCGACCGCCGGGCGACGCCCCTTCGCGGTTGCCGTCCGTGTCGCCTGGCTGGCCGGCGCGCTCTTCTGGTCGGCGTTCGCCGTGCTCGAAGGGATCAACCACGGGTGGCTCGCGGGACTGCTGGCCGGGGTCTTCTTCGTCGCCCCGGATCTGACGTTCCTGGTGGCCGTGCGCGATGCGCCCCGCATGGCGCGCGGTCAGCTCCCGCCGCGTGCGGTGCCGTACTACAACGCCGCCCACCGCGCGGCGGTCCCGCTCGCGCTCATCGCCCTCTACGTCGCCGCGCCGGTCGTCTGGGCCCCGGCCTTCGCGGCCCTGTGCGGCTGGCTCGCCCACATCTCGTACGATCGCGCCTTCGGCTATGGACTGCGTACGAAGGAAGGCTTTCAGCGTGGCTGACCAGCGGCAGGCGCCCGGCGCGGCGGAGGCGCTCCCCACCTGGGGCGAACACCTCACCCCCCGGGCCAGGGAGATCGTCCGCGCGGCCCGCGAGCTCCTGGAGGAGTCCGGTGCCGAGAAGCTCACCATGCGATCACTGGCCGACCGGCTCGGCATCAAGGCACCCTCGCTGTACAAGCACTTCCCCGACAAGTCGGCGGTGGAGGTGGAGCTGATCGCGCAGATGCTGGACGAGCTCGCCACGGTGTGTGAGGCGGCGGCGCCTGGATTGCGGGGCGGGACGGCGGTACCGGGCTCTTCGGCCGGGGCCTCGGCGTCGGGTTCACCGGCCGAGGCGAGGGCTCCTGGCTCAGCGGCCGAGGCGGCGGCGCAGGGCGCGTTGGCTGAGGTGGCGGCTCCGGGTTCGCCGGGCAGGGTGTCGGCTCCGGGCTCTTCGGCCGGGGCGTCGGCGCCGGATTCACCGGCGGAGGCGGAAGCTCCTGACTCGGCGGTCGATGGGGCGACGCTGGGTGCATTGGCCGAGGCGGGGGCTCCTGGCTCACTGGCTGAGCCGAGGGCTCCGCATTCACGGGCCGAGGCGGAAGCTCCTGGCTCAGCGGCCGAGGCGGCGGCCCCCAGCCCCCTCGAAGCCCTCACCGACGCCTACCGCGCGTACGCCCTGCGCCACCCCCACCTCTACCGCCTGGCCACCGAACGCCCGCTGCCCCGCCACGCCCTGCCCGAGGGCCTGGAGGAAAGGGCCGCCGCCCCGCTGGTCCGCGCCTGCGCCGGGGACGGGGAACTGGCCCGCGCGGCCTGGGCGTTCGCGCACGGCATGGTGATCCTGGAGATCCACGGACGCTTTCCCGAGGGAGCCGACCTCGGCGCGGCATGGAAAAAGGGCACGCGGGCGTTGATCGGATGAGAACGGCCCCGGGCCTCGCGGCACGGCCTGGGGCGGACGGCACGGGCTGAGCTGTCCAGGCAAGGGGTCGGCCGCACGGCAGCACAGGCCCGGCCTCACGACACAGACGGCGGCACTGGGGGAGCGGGCACCACGTGAACGACGCAGGGTCGAACGAAGCGGAGGCGTACGGCGAGCCCCCGCACCCCCCACCACCCCCCACAGCTTCGCCTCTGACCACCGCGGCCAAGCTCCCCCGTGAGCCCAGGCAGCCCCGTGAGCCCAGTAAGCCCCCCACGCCCCGTGAGCACGCCCTCTGGGCCAGAGCCCCGCTCGGCCCCCGCGGTGACAGCCTCGACCTCCTGACCGCCCGCTTCGACCGGCACCGCTACGCGCCGCACTACCACGAGGAGTTCACCGTCGGCGTCGGCGTCGGCGGCTCCGAGGTCATCGACTACCGGGGCGGACGCGTGGACGCGGGCCCCGGCTCCATCATCATCCTCGCCGCCGGCGAGGTGCACACGGGCAGACCGGCGGCGGCCATGGGCGGCTACGCCTACCGCGCCATGTACCCCCCGCCGTCCCTCCTCGCCGAGGGCACCACCGCCCCGCCGCACTTCCGCGAAGCGGTGGTCGACGACCCCGAACTGGCCGCGGCCCTGCGCGCGGCGCACACCGAGCTGAGCGGGGCCGGGGGCCACGGCCACGTGGACCCCCTGGAGGTCGAGTCCCGCCTGCCCTGGCTGCTCACCGCCCTCGCCCGCAGACACGGCACCGCCCGCCCCGTCGCCGACCGCGTCCCTGGCGCCGACCACATCGCCCGCACCGTCCGCGAACGCCTCGCCGACGAGTTCCTCGCCCCGCCCTCCCTCGCCGAACTCGCCGCCCCCCTCGGCCTCTCCCGCTACCAGCTCCTGCGCGCCTTCCGTACGTCGACGGGCCTGCCGCCCTACGCCTGGCTCGCCCAGTACCGCGTGACGCGCGCCCGCGCCCACCTGGAGGCCGGCCTGCGCCCCGCCGAGGCGGCGTCCCTGGTGGGCTTCGCCGACCAGGCGCACCTCACGCGCTGGTTCCGCAGGGTGCTCGGGGTGACCCCGGCGGCGTACCGCAACAGCGTTCAAGACACGGGACGCCGCCGCGGCGGAGAATCCCGGCATGACGGCACGCGGCTGGTTCCTCTTCTCGCTCATGGGGGTCCTGTGGGGCATCCCGTATTTCATGATCAAGGTGGCGGTCGACAGTGACCTGTCACCGTCGATGGTGGTGTTCACACGCTGCGCGCTGGGCGCGGCGATCCTGCTCCCCTTCGCCGTACGACAGGGCGGACTGCCCCGCGTACTGCGTCTGCACTGGCGCCCCATGCTGGCCTTCGCGTGCATCGAGATCCTCGGCCCGTGGTGGACCCTGACCGACGCGGAGCGCCACATCTCCAGCTCGACGGCCGGGCTCCTGATCGCCGCGGTACCGATCATCGGCGCGCTACTGGCCCGCTTCTTCGGCGACACGGAACGCCTGGGCGCCCGCCGCCTGACGGGCCTCGGCCTCGGCCTGGGAGGCGTCGCGGTCCTCACGGTCCCCCACCTCACGGGTGGCGACGCCTGGTCCCTGACGGAGGTCATGCTCACCGCGCTGGGCTACGCCATCGCCCCGCTGATCGTGGCCCGTCACCTCCGCGGGGTCCCCACGCTGCAACTGATCGCGCCGTGCCTGACGCTGGCGGCGCTGGTCTACGCCCCCGCGGCGGCGATGTCCTGGCCCGCGACGCTGCCGGACACCCCCACGCTCCTCTCCCTGGCGGGCCTGGGAGTCATCTGCACGGCGCTGGCGTTCGTCGTCTTCCTCGAACTGATCCGGGAGGCGGGACCGACCAGGGCGGTCGTCTTCACGTACGTCAATCCGGCGGTGGCGGTGGCGGCGGGCGTCACGTTCCTGGACGAGCCCCTGTCCGTAGCAGTGGCGGCGGCCTTCGCCCTGATCCTGGCCGGCTCGTTCCTGGCGACGGCGGCCACGGCACCGAGCCCGGGCACCCGGCGGGTAACATGGTCGGCACGGCAGACGAGCCGGGCGGGCGGCCGCGTGAAGACCCCTTCGGGGGCGCTTCCCGAGGAACGTCCGGGCTCCACAGGGCAAGGTGGTGGCTAACGGCCACCCGGGGTGACCCGCGGGACAGTGCCACAGAAAACAGACCGCCGAGGGCTCCGGCCCCCGGTAAGGGTGAAACGGTGGTGTAAGAGACCACCAGCGCCTGAGGTGACTCAGGCGGCTAGGTAAACCCCACCTGGAGCAAGGTCAAAAGGAGCGCGGTAAAACACGCTCTGCGCGGACGTACGAGGGCTGCCCGCCCGAGTCCGCGGGTAGACCGCACGAGGCCGGCAGCAATGCCGGCCCTAGATGGATGGCCGTCACCGCGACGTCCGCAAGGACCCGCGGCACAGAACCCGGCGTACAGCCCGACTCGTCTGTCGTCTGATTCAGGGCTTCTACGGCGGAGCGAGCGGCGCGTGACGTCTTTGGCCGCGCCGATGTTTCTCCAGGTTCTGGGGCGTCCTCGGACAGGACCTCGCCTCATATGGATCGTTGGTAATCTGCACCGCGTGGACAATGCGCGGGCCGAGCGCCGGATGCCGAGGGGGAGCGAGGACGCCGTGGAAGCGCTGAGAAGTGGCGACCCCACCCACATCGGGGGCTTCACGCTGCGCGGCCATATCGGCTCCGGCGGTATGGGCCGGGTATACCTCGGCGAGTCACCCGCCGGACAACAGGTCGCCGTCAAGGTCATCAAGGCGTCCGTTCTGGACACCGAGACCCGCAGCAGGTTCGTCCTCGAAGTGGAGAACCTCAGGAAGGTCTTCGGTCCCCGGGTCGCTGCCTTCGCAGGTGCCGACCCGCTCGCCGACCAGCCCTGGCTCGCCGTCGACTACGTCCCTGGCCCCGACCTCCTGCGCCACGTCCGCGACCACGACACGCTCCCGCTCGTCGAGACCGCGAGCCTCGGCGCGCTGCTCGCCGAGGGACTCACCTCCGTCCACCAGGCTCAGCTCCTGCACCGGGACCTCAAGCCGCAGAACATCCTGCTCGGCCCCGACGGCCCCAAGGTGATCGATTTCGGCCTCGCGGTGTTCGCGGAGCGCCGTACGACACTGACCGCGACGGGGGTCGTGGTCGGCAGCGTTCTGTGCATGCCGCCCGAGCAGGCGGAGGGCACCCACCAACTGACCCCGGCGGCGGACGTGTACGCGCTCGGCGTGGTGCTGCTCTTCGCCGCCACCGGCCACTACCCGTACGACGGTGACAACTGGCTCGCGGTCGCGGCCCGGATCGGCGACCCGCACCAGGCCCCGGACCTGACAGGGCTGCCCACGGAACTGACGCCCGTCGTGTCCTCGATGCTCGCCTTCGACCCGGCCGACCGCCCCTCCCTCCCGGATGTCACCGGCGCGCTGGTGGCGGTGCTCAACGGCTCGGGCGTCTCGGCCCGGCAGGCCCGGCAACGGCTGATCGCGCGGACGGCACCGCATGCCGACGGCCGACTGGTGCCGCCTCCGGGACCGATCGCCGAGTATGTGCCCACGGTCGTCGATGTGGTCGCGCCGCCCGCGGAGCAACAGCCGGACACCGAGGACGTAGACGTTCCGGTGAAGGCAGAGGTCCCCGCCCCGCCACCGTCGGCCCCGAGCCCTGTCGTGTCGCGGCCCCGGACACCCCGCGGCCGCACCCCGGACGCCGCCACGGCCCATGATGTCGCCGAGGCTCTGCGCTCCGCCTACGCCAAGGAGGCCGCCTTCGTTCCGGCCCGCGTCGGAGGCCGCTGACCGACCGGGCTCGCGAGGCCGGTCTGACCAGGCCGGACGGAGCCGCCGCGGTTCGGCGGCACCCGTGAAGGGGAGAGGGGGCGGTGTGTCGGTATGTGGTTGCGCCACGCGGACATGACCGGAAGCGACGGTGCTGCCGGCGATCAACGGCACATCACGACCCCGCGGTGCAGCTGAGTGCAAGCAGTCGGCCGAGTGCTCGATTCCCGCAGCGACCTGCACGGACAGCATCCGCCGTGGAAGACTTGCACGGTATTCGACCACTTCCCTCACAACAGTGCACAGGACGCGGAGGCAGCAGCGTGACCCACCAGCCGGACGTCTCGGAGTCCAGGTTCCCGCCGGGGGCCCAGATCCTCGTACGGGACGAGGAGTGGCTGGTGAAGAACGTCACCCCGAGCCGCGACGGCGCCAAGATCGAGGCGGTCGGCGTCTCGGAGTTCGTCCGGGACGAGACGGCCGTCTTCTTCACCGAGATCGAGCGCCTGGCCGGCGACGGGGTCAAGCTCCTCGACCCGGAGGACACCGAGCTGGTCGAGGACCCCACCGACCATTTCCGCCGCAGCCGTCTCTTCCTCGAAGCCCTGCTGCGCAAGACCCCGCTCCCGCAGACCGAACGCGGCCTGGCGCTCGCCGACCGCTTTCTCGTCGACCCGCTCAGCTACCAGCAGCGCCCCGCCGAGCTGGCCCTCTCCCTGGCCAACCTGCGACCCCGCCTGCTCATCGCCGACGTCGTAGGCCTCGGCAAGACCCTGGAGATCGGCCTCACCCTGGCCGAACTGATTCGCCGCGGCAGGGGCGAGCGCATCCTGGTCGTCACCCCGCAACACGTCCTGGAGCAGTTCCAGCACGAGCTGTGGACCCGGTTCTCCATCCCGCTGATCCGCCTCGACTCGGTCGGCATCCAGCGCATCCAGCGGGAGATCCCGGCCGGCCGCAACCCCTTCACCCACTACAAGCGGGTCATCGTCTCCGTCGACACCCTCAAGAACATCGGCCAGTACCGCCACCACCTGGAGAAGATCCACTGGGACGCGGTCGTCATCGACGAGTCCCACAACCTCATCAACCGCGGCAGCCAGCGCAACGCCCTCGCACGCGTCCTCGCTCCCCACACCGATGCCCTGCTGCTGGCCAGTGCCACCCCGCACAACGGTGACGGGAAGTCCTTCGCCGAGTTGATCAGCCTCCTCGACCCGGCGGCGATCGCCGACCCGAACGACTACGACGCTGAGAACGACCTCGGCCACCTCTTCATCCGCCGCACCAAAGTCCACCCCGAGGTGCGCGACCAGATCGGCAAGGAGTGGGCCGACCGAGACCCCACCGTCTCCGTTCCCTGCACCGCCACCGACGCCGAGGAGCGGATCTTCGCGGAGCTCACCGAGCACTGGATTCCCGCCCCGGACACCTCCACCGAGTTCGGTACCGCGGCGTCCGGCCGTACGCCGCTCACCGAGGACCGCCTCTTCCCGTACACGCTCCTCAAGGCCTTCCTCTCCTCCCACCGCGCGCTCGCCAAGACGGTCACCACCCGCAGGAACACCCTGAACGACAAGGCGGCGAAGACGGCCCCCGGCACCCCGGCGGCTGCCCGTATCGCCACCGAACTCGAAGCCCTGGAAAGCCTGTTCACGCTGACGTCCGCCATCGGCGAGTCCGGGGCGCCGGGTGACTCCGCCAAGCTGGACGCGCTCGTGGAGCAGCTCGCCGACATCGGCGTACGGCCCGGCTCCGGCACCCGGGTCGTCGTCTTCTCCGAACGCGTCGAGACGCTGAAGTGGCTCGCCAAGGTCGTCCCCGCCCGGCTCGGCTTCACCGAGGAGCAGGCGAAGCAGGCCGTGAAGGTCATGCACGGCGGCCTGTCGGACAAGGAGCAGATGGCCGTGGTGGAGGCCTTCGGCCTCGCCCACGACCCCGTCCGCATCCTGTTCACCGGCGACGTGGCCTCCGAGGGCGTCAACCTGCACCGCCAGTGCCACGACCTCGTGCACTACGACATTCCCTGGTCGCTGATCCGTATCGAGCAGCGCAACGGCCGTATCGACCGCTACGGCCAGAAGCACAACCCCCGTTTCCGCGCGCTGATCCTGCGCTCCGCGACCGAGGGCGCCAAGGACGACCGTACGGTCGCCGAGAAGCTCCTCGAACGGGAGGAGGAGGCCTACCGCCTCGACGGCACGGCGGAGGCGGTCACCGGCCTCTACCGCGCCGAGGAGGAGGAACGCCGCCTGGTCAAGGACCTCCTTGCGGGCCGCACGGTGGAGGAGTCCCTCGCGGCCTCACCCACCCCCGGCGACCCGCTGACCGCGCTCTTCTCCCAGCCCTCCGTCCTGCCCGAGCACCGTCCCGTGCCCAAGGCGCAGGTCCCGTCGCTGTTCGGCGGCGACACGGAAGCGTTCGTACGGGCGGCCCTCGACGAGGTCTACGACGAACACCCGCACGACGCGCTCGACCTCTCAGAGCACCGCCACACCGGTCCGCACGGCGAACCGGCCCCCTACCTCAGCCTCGCCACCGCGAAGGCCCCCGACCTCCTGCACCGTCTCGACATCCTGCCCCCCGACTACCTGCGGGAGCAGAAGCTGAAGGAACGCCTCCTGGTCACCTTCGACCGCGGCCTCGGACAGCACAGCCTGGACGAGGCCCGCGGCAAGTCCGGCTCCAGCTGGCCCGCCATCGGCTACCTCACCGACATCCACCCCCTGGTGGAGTGGCTGGTGGACAAGGTCCTCGTCCAGCTCGGCCGTCAGCAGGCACCGGTCCTCCTCACGCCCGGCGCACCCGGCCCGACCTTCCTCGTCCAGGGCATCTACTCCAACAAGCTGGGCCGCCCCACGGTCGTGGAGTGGATGGCCGTCCGCGGCCTGCCCGGCACCCCCGCAGTGGTGCCGATGCCGGACGCCCTGGTGGAGGCGGGCGTGGGCCCCGACATGGCCAACCCCGCCCCGCCCCGCGACCTCCCCGCTCTCCAGGCCCTCGTCCCGGCCGCGGTGGCCGCGGCCCGGGAGCACCTGGAGGAGAGCAAGGACGCCTGGACCCAGCAGATCAGCGCCCAGCTCGACGACTACCGCGCCCGCCTCGGCCGCTGGGAGCAGGAGTCCCTCCTGCCCGGCCGGATCGTCGAGGACACCATCCGCCACCAGACGGAGCTGGCCGACAAGCTCTCCGCCACCGGCCGCCCGCTGCTGCGCGTCCTGGCCGTCCTCGACCGCGACGCCTGACCGGCGCCAGCCCTCTCCTCTCGAAGCCACCCGCAGAAACGGTCCTCGACGTGACGTACGACTCGCTGGTCAACCACGGCGACTACTTCTCCGCCCACTACCTCGCCGAGGTCCTCCCCAAGGACCTCAAGGCGAAGGACGGGTTGCTCGCCCGCTGGGCCGAGCACGAGGCCGAGGAGAACAAGAAGCCGGCGGACGAGCCGCGCACCCTCACCCCCCGCCAGGGCCTGCGAGCCCTGCGCGCCCCGTACTTCGCCGACCGGGCCTTCCTCGCCGAGCGGGCGCAGACAGAGATCGACGCCCCCGAGGACGAGTCGGGCTGGCGTACCCACGACGACCCGCGCTGGCTCAAGACGGTCGCCGAACTCCACGACCGCGTTCTGCGGGCTCTCGGCTACACCCCCGCCCCGGCGACCCTCACCGTCGGACGAGCGGGCCGCGCCTACGACATCGAGGTCGCCCACGCCGAATCCGGCCTCGTCGCGGTCGCCTGCGGCTGGGCCGCCGAACCGGACGCCGCCCGCGACCCGGCGGGCCCCGGCCGGCTTCTGCACCCGGTCGACATCCCGCAGGGTGAGCCGCTGACCGATGCCGACTCCCTGGTCCGCTTCCTCTTCGCCGCCGACGAACCGCCCCGCTACGTCCTGATCCTGGTCGGCGGTGTCGTCGTCCTCGCCGACCGCACCGCTTGGAGCGAGGGCCGCTACCTCGCCGTCAGTCTGGACTCCGCACTGGAACGCCGGGACGACCGCCCCGGCGGCGAACTCGACACCATCGCCGCCCTGTTCGGCGCGGACTCGCTGCGCGTCCCGGAGACCGGCGGCACCAACCCCCTCGACGACCTCGTCTCCAAGTCGGGCAAGCATGCCGTCGGCGTCTCCACGGAACTCCGCGAGGGGCTCAAGGACTCGGTCGAACTCATCGCCCAGGCCGTACTGGACCGCCTGGCCGAGCCCGGACAGGGTGTGACGGCGGCAGACCTCGACGACCCGCAACGCCTCGCCCGCCGCCTGACACGCGAGTCCCTGCGCTACCTCTACCGGATTCTGTTCCTGCTGTACGCCGAGGCCCGTCCGGAGCTGGGCATCCTTCCCTCGGACTACCCCGAGTACGGGGCGGGTTATGGCCTCCAGCGCCTCGGCGACCTGGCCGTCCGCGACCTCGTCGGCCCCACGGCCCGCGACGGCTTCCACCTGTACCAGTCGATCGACCTGCTCACCCGCATGGTCAACAAGGGCCACCGGCCGTACGGCACCGAGGAGGAGGACCGGGCGGCGGAGGCGGCTGACCGCGAGGCGGAGGCTGCGGAGGCGGCCGGACTCGCGGCCGTGGGAGCAGATCTGACTGAAACCCAACTGGCCCTGAGAGCTCGCCGATTCGATCGGGAGCGGCGGGCCCGGCGCAGTGAGGACGTAGGCCTGCGCTTCGAACCCCTGCGCTCGGACCTGTTCGAGCCGGGCGCGATCCGCCTCATCGGTCCGAGGGTCTCCAACCCCCTGTACGACGAGGACGACCCGTCCGCCGGACCGGAGTTCTTCGACACCCGGCTGCGCAACGCCACCCTCCACAAGGTGCTGCGCCGGCTGATGCTCACCAAGGGCCGCAAGGGCGAGCGGGGCGGCTTCATCTCCTACGCCCAGCTCGGCATCAACCAGCTCGGTGCCGTGTACGAGGGCCTGATGTCCTACACCGGCTTCATCGCGGGCGAGACCCTCTTCGAGGTCGCCAAGGGCGGCGACGCGTCGAAGGGCAGCTGGGTGATCCCGGAGTCCCGGGCCGGCGACTACCCCGACGAGGTGTTCGTCCAGCGGGAGAACGACGACACCGGCCTGACGGAGCGGGCCGAGTACCCGCCGGGTTCGTTCGTCTACCGGCTGGCGGGGCGCGACCGCGAGAACACGGCCTCGTACTACACCCCGGAGTCCCTCACCCAGGTCACGGTCGAACTGGCCCTCAAGCACCGCCTCGACCAGAACGGCGAGGTGACGTCCGCGCGCGACCTGCTCGGGTGGAAGATCTGCGAGCCCGCCCTCGGCTCGGGCGCGTTCCTCAACGAGGCGATCGACCAGGTCGCCGCCGAGTACCTGAAGCGACGCCAGGACGAGATCGGCGTGGACATTGATCCCGACCAGAGACTGGCCGAGCTGCAGAAGGTCAAGGCCTACGTCGCCCTGCACAACGCGTACGGCGTCGACCTCAACGCGACGGCGGTGGAACTGGCGGAGGTCTCGCTCTGGCTCAACACCATGCACCCCGGCATGCAGGCGCCGTGGTTCGGCCTGCACCTGCGGCGTGGCAACTCCCTTGTCGGAGCGGGACGGAAGATCTACGACAAGGACGCACTGGGCAAGGGCAAGTGGCTGTCGAAGAAGGACACGCTTGCTCCCAAGGAACTCCCGTTCAGGGATGGTGAGCTGCCGGAGGGAGCGGTCCATCACTTCCTGCTGCCCGCACTGGGATGGGGCGCGGTCGTCGGAGACGCCAAGTCCAAGAAGATCGCCGAGGAGCTGGACAAGGCGGCCGTCCAGCGGATGGAGAAGTGGCGGTCCGGCATCCAGCGCGCACCGAAGACGGTGACGCAGCGGCGACGGCTCCAGGGGGTCGCGCGGCGGGCCGAGTTCCTGTGGAAACTGGTGGTCGAGCGGCTGAACCAGTCGGAGCGGGAGATTTCCCGTGAGATCGACGTCTGGGGCGCGGACTGGCTGGACCATCCCGAGCACGCGGTGCCGAAGGAGGTCGTGTACGGCGACCTCACGCGGCCCGGGACGCCGTACTGGCGGCTGAAGACGGTCATGGATGTGTGGTGTGCGCTGTGGTTCTGGCCGTTGGACCGGGTGGGGGAGCTGGTCGGTCCGGAGGCCGTGCCCTACGACGCTGGTGGCGACACCGGGGGTGAAGAGTCCGCGTCGGGATCGGAGGAGGCGCCGGTGGTGGAAGCGGCCACCGGTCCCGCGCCTGGAGATCAGCTCTGGGTGAAGGACAGCCTCTTCGACGACGGGCTTCCTCAGCAGCTGGAGATGGGGGAGGCCGCTTCCGGGGCGGACGCGGAGAACAAGAAGCCGGCACGGAAGAAGACGCCGGGTAAGCCCAAGGAGCGGCGCGAGGTCATTCCCCTCGCGACGCTGGACGACTGGATCGACTTCCTGGAGTGCGCGCTCGGGGCGAAGGACGTGCCGACGGACTCGTTGATGGCCGACTTCAGGGATCTGGAGGCGCTGCGGGAGTACGAGGTGAAGCTCGACGGGTTCATGGGGATGGACTCGCCGTTCCGCTTGAAGGCGCGCTTTCCGTGGTTGGACACGGTGGAGGACGTGGCGGGGAGCGAGGACCGGGATGACGTCGGGGCGGGCGGGGGGATGGGGTTCTTCCACTGGGAGCTGCAATTCGCGCATGTCTTCGCGGGGGAGGCCGGTGGGTTTGACGTGCAGGTGGGGAATCCGCCGTGGGTGCGGCCGGAGTGGAAGGAGGACTCCGTTCTCGCCGAGCGCGATCCGTGGTTCATGCTTACGGAGAAACCGAGCGCAGCGGTGAGGAAGGCTCGGATTGCCGAGCTATTCAGCGGTGCCGAGGCGCGGGCCTACTTTTTGAATGAACTCGTCGCCATCATGGGCGTGTCGAGCCAGCTCGGGTCGCCGGTCGTGTATCCCGTGCTCGGTGGAACCCGCCCTGACCTGTATCGCGCGTTCATGTGTCAGGCCTGGGCCCATGCCGGGCGCAACGGGACAGTCGGTCTCATCCACCCGGACACACACTTCAACGGCGACAGGGACGGGCTACTACGGGCTGCTGCCTACAAGCGCCTGCGCGTGCACGGTGACTTCGTGAACTCGGGCAACCGGTTCTTCCCGCCGCCAGTCGGGCGGTCCAGTCACTTCGGGCTGCACATCTATGGGGCCGAGGGTGAGATCGGCTTCGACCACCTCTCGTGGCTGTTCTCCGTAGACGCGTTGAGGCTGTCCGCCCAGCACGATGGTTCCGGGCCCGATCCGGGTGTGCGATACGGGGACACGTGGGATGAGCGGCCGCACCTCAAGCGGATCATTCGGGTGCACCGGGAGACTCTGGAGCAGTGGCAGAGGTTGACCGGCGACGAAGAGCAGCCGGTTGAGCAGGGGAGGCTGCTGTCGCCCGTGAGCGTGGCGGAGGGGAAGGCCATCAGGGCGCTTGCGGAGTACCCGCTCAGGTTGGGTTCGCTCAAGCCGCTCATCTCCTCCGGGTACAACGAGACGCTGGCCAAGAGGGACGGTCTCATCGACTACAACCTCCCGGAGGAGGACGGCTCGGTCTTCCGGCCCGTGAAGTGGGACGACGTCATCCTCAAGGGGCCACAACTCGGGCTAGCCAACCCGCTGTTCAAGCAGCCCAGCCAGGGTGGCGGTGAGGTGCTTGGCCTCAACCACCTGGTGATCGCCGACGATGCGGTACCGGAGTCGGAGTATGTACGAGTTGCGACGCCGGAAAAGTACGCGGAGAGGCAGGACCAGTGGCTCGACAGGGGCGGGTTGGGACGGCTACGGGCGTCGGAGGAGGCGGCGGCTGAGGCCCGACGGGTGTTGGCTGAGACTCGGGGGGTGCCGGAGGGCGAGATCGATGCCGACGATGTCGATCGGTACTTTGTGGGGCGGTCGGCCCGGGCATACACCAAGTTCTACCGGGTGGCCTGGCGGAAGATGATCGCTCCGGACACGGAGCGCAGCTTGTACGAAGCGATCATTCCTCCGGGGCCTGCCCATATCGATGGGATGCGCAGCATGTACCTGGGCGATAACCGCATGACTGCCCTCGCCGCTGGGTTCTGGGCGTCCATTCCAGTGGACTACCTGCTGCGGACAACACGCGTGCGTAATCTCGATGTGACGCAGGCTGGACGCCTTCCCATTCCGACCGCGAAGCACCCGCTGGCATCAGCCCTGCTGCTGCGCACCCTGCGTTTGAACTGCCTCACCAGGCACTATGCAGCCATCTGGTCCGAGCTCTACGACCCGACCTGGCCAGGCTACGAGTCCTGGGCCAGAGAGTGGCCCCAGCTGGAGCCGCTGCACGACGTGGGCCCCGAGTGGAGCCGGAACACCGCCCTGCGAACCGAACGCGCACGCCGGGCCGCCCTGGTCGAGTTGGATGCCTTGGTCGCCGTATGGCTGGGCGTGGACGCCGATTCGTTGGGCGCCATGTACAAGGCCCGTTTTCCGATCATGCAGGACTTCGATGCCGTCACCTGGTTCGATGCCGAGGGGCGCCGTATCGCCGGAGACCGCTATACCTACGGCCACGGCCAGACCAAGGATCACTTCGCACAACTCCGTGCCTACCTCGACGGCGACCGCAAGGGCCCGCCGGACGGCTACACGGCCCCCTTCTACAAGGCGGCCCGCGAGGTCGAGATGAGGGAGGCGCACGCCTACTTCTCGGCGCGCCTACAGGAGGCTATCGACCGGGGCGAGTGGACTCCGCCGTCCACTTGACCGGCATATGCTGACGCCCCGCGCCCGGTATGGAACCGGATGCGGGGCGCCAGCATGTCGTACGTCATTGATCGACGGCGTAGGAGACGAAGGCAGCCCACTGCTCTGGCTCGAAGGTGAGCTGGGGGCCCTGCCTATGCTTGGAGTCCCGTACGTGGAAGGTGCCGGGCGTGACAGCGACCTCGACGCAGGCAGGGCCGTCGTCGGTGCTGTAGCTGCTCTTGAACCACGTCAACTCGAAGCCGTGACCGGCCGAGGGCTTCACGCTCATGTCTCTCCAAGGACTTTTTCGATGAAGGCCAGCGACTCTTGCGGCGGGAAGGCCTGAGCCCGAAGGACTCCATAGCGGAGTTCCAGGATCTGGACCTCCTTGGGCTCGGAGATTAGACGGCTGGTCCGCTGAACCTCGTTGTGTCCCACCGTGGTGCCCTCCTTGAGCCGCAGTAGGTGGAAGGGGCCGCCGAGCCCGGCGTTGTCCTCACGATCCATGGAAAGTACCTGGATCTCAACGTTCCGCATCTGCCCAACTTCCAACAGCCGTTCGAGCTGTCGGCGCAGGACCATTCTGCCCCCGACTCGCCTCCGCAGCGTCGCCTCATCATGCACGAAGCTGAACGACGGGATCATCTGCTTTCCATCGAGGATCCCCTGCCGTGCCAACCGCGCGGCAACAAGCCGCTCCACCTCCTCCTCCGAGAACGCCGGCCGCCGGGACCCGAATACCGCCTTGAGATACTCCTCGGTCTGCAAGAGCCCGTTGACGACGGAGTTGTCGTAGGCGCAGATCTCAACCGCCTCCCCCCTCCAACTTCGCCAGATCCCGCACCTTCTTCGGATATCGCGCCTCCTCCACGTCCTTCTTCAGTCCAGCGAGCAGTCCGCCCGCCTCCAACACCCGGTCTGCCGCCTCCAGGAATGCCGGACTTGGCGCCCGCCGCCCCCGCTCCACCGAGGACACCTGCTCCTCGCTGTATCCGATGGCCGCACCCAACTCGGCCTGCGTCAGCCCCTTCCGTTCCCGGCACGTCTTGAGGATCTTGCCCACCGTCCTCAGTACCGCCGCCGACTCATCGTCATCCGTGCCGTACGGCTCCATCCCGTCACCGTTCCGCTGGGACCCCTGCCCTGTCACACCCACGCCCGAACACCTCCATGTGCCGCCCGTTCTCAACTCCCCGCCGACGCTCCGCGTGACGCCACGCCGCCCGGACAGAGCCGGACAGCCCCCGGACAGCAACGCTGCGTACTGACGTCGTCGCTGGTCAGCGTAGAGTCGGCCGACCACGCTGAGTGACATGAACGCCGATATTGCCCCCACGACGGCACCCCACCCCGACTTCACCATCCGCCTCTCCGCCACCCCGAGAGGCGCCCGCCTCGCCCGTCACCTCGCAGCCGAGCAGCTCCACACCTGGGGCTGGTCGTACAACACCGAGGCCAACGACACCGCCACCCTCCTCGTGTCCGAACTCGCCACGAACGCCGCCATGCACGGCCGGGTCAGAGGCCGGGACTTCCGCCTCCGCCTCACCCTCCACCGCGAGGACGCCACGCTCCGTATCGAACTCACGGATCCGCGTCCCGAAAGCCGTCCTCCCGCCCCCGGCACTTTCCCTCCGCCTTCCCCGGACGAGGACTCCGGCCGGGGCCTCCTCCTTGTCGAAGCGCTCTCCACCCACTGGGGAACCACCTGCGGAGACCCGTACACCAAGACCGTCTGGTGCGAAGTCGCCCTCCTGTGACTGTCAGTGCCGTCTGGGACGCTGCTCGCCATGACGCAGACAGAATTCGGGTACGTCGCCTTCTTCTGGGGCTGGTGGACCTTCTTCGAGGCGGTGTGGATCGCCGTGCTGTGGCAGTCCCGGTCGCGCGTCCTGGGTGCGGGGGTGTACCGGGTACCAGGTGTGCGGCGCGTCGGGCGAGGTGCGTGCGAGAGGCGCGCAGCAGCGCTGCTGGAGGAGTTGGAGCGGAGGGGCGTACCGGCGGCGGCCCGGCCGGACAAGGATGAACTCGTCGACCGGCGGGACCGTATCGCCGCCGGCCGGTGCGTATCCGTACTCCTTCAGATGGTGCCCCTCCTGACGGCTGTGTTCCCCTTCGTGTGGACGGCCTCGCCTGTCCGGACCACGGTCACACCCCTGTGGATGTGTGCGGCCATCGCCGGATTCAGTGCCGTATCCATGGCACTCATGGCTGCGGACATGCGGGCAACCACGGTTTCCGACGCGGCGGGGGCCGTGACGGAGGAGGCCGTCCGGTTCCTGGAGCTACTGCTCGTAACTGACGGCCGTCGCGCCCAGGACTCGGCCCTCGACACCCATGCCAGAGTCTTCGGTCGCCTCTGCCAAGCCCTGCGCGCACAGGCCCGGCACACCGCCCGCAGGTTGTCGCCCGCCGCCCGCGAACAGCTCGGACGGACCACGGAACGGCTGATCGCCGCCCTCGCCGAAGCCGACCAGCGTTACCTCTTCGGTCAGGGAGCCGACCGTGACACCGCCGCACGCGACGTGACGCTGCTGGTCGCCGGCGCCCTCCGGCACAGCTGCCGCCCGCGCGGGCAGCGCGACAGCCTGGTGGTCATCGACGCCGCGCTCCTCGCGGACGCACCGGAACCGGACTCGGCGGGCACGGCGCCCGAGCCCTTGCGGAGCCGCCTGCTGGCGGGCGCGGGCAAGGTGGCGGTGGCCGCGGGCCTGCTCGCCGGGGCGGTTCTCCTCCCCGGGGGAGGAGCGGTCTCCGAGCTGCTCGCGGCCGCGGGGCTGGCGAGCGTCGCCCTGGTCTGCCCGCCCCTTCGGGAAGCCCTGCACCGCGCTCGGGAGCTCCTCCTCGGCGGCCCGTCCGCCGGCGGCAACGAGCCGCCGGTGACGGACGAGGAGCAGAGCCGCAGCCCGGTGACCGTCCCACCCGCCCCCTGCCCGCACTGCGTCGACCACTCACCCGTCACCGGGGGATCACGGCCGGTAGGGTGAGAGTCGACCAGGACCGAGCGATGACCGGTGCACGACACGAGGGCGAGGGCGACGGACGACATGGCCGGGCTGGAGGACAGCAGCCAGGGGCGTACACGGGACCGGCGGTCGGTGTACGAGCGGTACCAGGACGTGACGGGGGAGCAGAGCGCGATCGGTGTGGACGACGTTTTCCCTCGGGAGACCGCGTCCGACGGTCAGCCGACCGATGTCGAGCGGGAGGACACCGACGAGGGTGTCGACGAGATCACGTCGCCCTTCGACCCCGAGCACATCGACATCGAGACCCGTACGACCACGGTCGACCTGCTGCTCTCCCGGCTCCGTAACGACATGATCGACCTCGCCCCCGACTTCCAGCGCCGGGCCGGCATCTGGACGGACGAGAAGCAGAGCCGCCTGATCGAGTCCCTGCTCCTGCGCATCCCCATCCCTTCCTTCTATGCCGCCGAGCAGAAGGACGGGAGCTGGACCATCGTGGACGGCATCCAGCGCCTGACCTCGATCGGGCGCTTCATGGACGCACCGACGGTGAATGCTCCGCCGTTGCGACTGAAGGGGCTGGAGTATCTCCGCAACTTCGCGGGGGCAGGCTTCGACGACCTCTCCGGCAAGCTCCAGATCCGACTGAGGGAGACCGAGGTCGTCGTCCATGTCATCCGGCGCGGGACTCCCGAGCCGGTCATGTTCAACGTCTTCGCCCGCATCAACACCGGCGGCGAGCCCCTGACCCGGCAGGAGATCCGGCACGCGCTGATCCCGGGCCGCGCCAGGAGCTTCCTCGCCGAGCTGGCCGAGTCCGACGAGTTCCGCTACGCCACCGGCGGCAGTGTGGTCGGAGACCGGATGGCCGACCGTGAGATGGTCCTGCGCTTCCTGGCCTTCCGGCTCACCTCGCCGGACGAATACCGGCTCGGTGACTTCGACGCCTTTCTGGCGGACGCCATGCACCGCATCAACCGGTTCCCGGCCGGGGAAGAGGGGCGGCTGCGGGTGGAGTTCCGCACCGCGATGACAGCGGCCGAGCGCATCTTCGGGCAATACGCCTTCCGTAAGTACCGGGGCGGGCAGCAGCGCAAGTCGCCGATCAACAAGGCCCTGTTCGAGACCATCGCGGTGAACCTGGCCTGGCTCGACGCCTCCGACCACGCCAAGCTGGTACAGCTGGACGTGCTGGAGGCGTTCGCCGACCTCATGGAGGACTCGGAGTTCGAACGATCCATCTCCACGGCCACCGGTGACCCCAAGAAGGTACGGAAGCGGTTCGACGCCGTACAGGAACTCTTCGAAGACCTCCTCGAACTCGGAGATGCCCGCCCGTGATCACTCGCCTCACTCTGGTGAACTTCAAGGCGTTCCGCCGCCTGGAACTCCCGCTGGGTCCGCTGACCCTGCTCACTGGCCTGAACTCGTCGGGCAAGAGCAGCGTTCTTCAAGCCCTGGCCTTGTTGCGCCAGTCGGTCGACCACGGCGCACAGGGACTGCTGCTCAACGGCGATCTGGTGGAGCTGGGCAGTGCGCGGGACGTCCTGCACGACGACTTCGGCCCCACGGACGACCTCACGGGCGGCCGGGGTCCCGCGGTCGGGTTCGTGGCCGAAGCAGGCGATCAGTTCCGGTTCGTCGGCCTCTATGACCCGGAGGAGCCCGACGAGGATGTGATGGAGCTGCTGACGGGACCGGCACAGTGGCCGTTCCTCGCCGCTCCGTTCCAATACCTGCACGCCGACCGCATCACCCCGGCCGTCACCTATCCGCGCTCCCGTCAGATCGCCATCGACCGAGGTTTCCTCGGCGTACGGGGTGAGCACACCGTCAACTTCCTTCGCCACTACGGGGAGCAGGAGGTCCCCGACGGACCACTGCGCCACCCCGACGCCACCTCGCCCCAACTCCGTGACCAGACCGTCGCCTGGATGCAGGAGCTCTGCCCCGGCGTCAACCTCCAGGCCGACGCCATCGAGGGCACCGACCAGGTCCGCCTCTCCTACGGCTTCGGCGGCACCGCCGGCATCAACGCCACCCGGCGCCGTCGTCCCACCAACGTCGGGTTCGGCCTGACCTATGCCCTGCCCATCGTGGTCGCCTGCCTCACGGCAGCCCCCGGCAGCCTGGTTCTCCTGGAGAATCCCGAGGCTCATCTGCACCCCAAGGGACAGACCAGGATGGCAGCCCTCGTCTCGGCCGCAGCCGCCGCCGGTGCCCAGCTGATCGTCGAGACACACAGCGACCACGTCCTCAACGGCGTGCGGATCGCGGTCAAGCAAGAGGCGCTGCGGCCGGAGGACACGGTCGTCCACTTCTTCCGCGGCAACGGCTCCGGCGCCGAAGTCATCACGCCCGGCATCGACAAGGACGGCATGCTCGCCCAGTGGCCCCAGGGGTTCTTCGACGAGTGGGAGAACTCGCTCGACCAACTGCTGGACTGACAGGGCATCGACAGAAGGGGGAGGAGGAAGAGCGTGCCGCTGCTGTTCCTGAACGAGCGGTCGTGGGCGACGACCTGTGACCGTGCGCGTGCCAACGAAGCAATGGCCGACTTCGTCGACGCAGTTCGTGCCGTCGTCAAGGAGGACCCGGACGAGACGGCTCTGGTGAGCGAGGTCGCCCGGGAGTCGCTGGAGATTGCCAAGGGGTACACGATAGGCGACTGGTTCCTCGACGATCCGAAGAACCGCGACCGGTGGCGGCGCCTGCGGGCCCTACAGAACAGATCTCCGGTCAAGAGCGTCTACCCGGCGCCGGACGCCGACGGCCATCTCGAATACCGCCACGAGGGCGAGAACGTCCTGGGTCTGGGGGCCGCGCACTTCATGGACGGCATCGCCGTCAGCCTCGCGGTGGCACCCGAGTGGACCCGGTCCTCGGTCACCCTCGAACGCCGCGCACTCGTCGAACTCGACGACGGATCACTGGAGTTCGCGCAGGACTCGGTCGACGTCCGGCACATCTCCGTGAAGACCCACGTCGACGACCATCTCGACTGGATACGGAAATCCCGCCTGGCGAAAGCGGACAGCGGCCGCCAGATCTGGGAACGCCGAGCCGACCTCTATCCGCACCTCCAGTTCCTGCCGCGCACCGAAGGCCACCTCACCGGCCTGGACCCCCGCTGGGTCGTGCCCGTACGGGGCTGCCTGGAACGGCTGGATGCGGCGGTGGCCCTCTGGGACCCGGCGACGCGGCACGAGCCGGAATGGCAGACCAAGGTCACTCCGGAGAGCCAGACGCGCAGAGAGGTCTGCCGCTTCAGCGACCTCGACGACGAGCGGCGCCTCTTCGAGCTGCACGCCCGCTTCACCCCGGGCATGGGCCGCATCTACTTCCGCCTGGTCCCGGAGGAGCGGGCCATCCGGCTGGCGCATATCGGCAGCAAGATCCGTCCGGACCTCTGACCCGTCAGAACAGCGTCTCCTGCCCCTCCGAAATCTTCGGCCGCTTGGCCCTGGCCACAACCGGAACGGCCTGCGTGAGCGGTGCCGGTGACGGCGGGGGAGCAGGAGTCGGAGGCGTCTCCTCGGGCGCCTGCGGCGTGCGTTTCCGCCGCCGCTTGCCCCGAGGCTCCGGGACCCCGCCCGCCAGTACCGTCTTCAACCGGTCCCGGGCCAGGGTCTCCACCTGGCGGATGCGCTCCCGCGTAAGGCCGTACTCCTGGCCGATGTCGTCCAGGGTCTGCCGCTCGCCGCCCACCAACCCACTGCGCCGCCGCATCACATCGGCCTCCCGCTCGGTCAGGCGGGCGCGGGCCAGCAACTCCTCCACACGCTCCCGGGAGTACTTGGGATGCAGCACCTCCTCCGGCGTGGGGGCCAGATGCAGCGCCGCCACCAGCTCACCCAGATGTGTCCCGTCGCCGATCTCGCGATCCAGGGAATCCGTCGGCCGGCTGATCCGGCGCACCGCGTCTACCTCGGCCACGGTGAGGTTCGCCGCCACGGCCACCGCGCCGGCGGAGAGCGACTGCCCCTGTGAGGCCAGCCGTGTCTCGGTCACGGCGACCTTGCGTACCTTCTCGTGAAGGTGAATGGGGATACGGATCACTCGACCCTCGTTGCCCAGCGCCCGCTCCATGGCCTGCCGGGCCCACCAGGTCGCGTACGTCGAAAACTTGAACCCCTTGCTCGGGTCGAATCGACAGGCCGCGTGCATCACCCCGATCACGCCGTGCTGCACCAGGTCCTCGTAGTCGAGGCCCTGGCCCTGTAACCGCTGCGCCAGCTTGTGCACGAGGCGGACGTTGTGCATGACCAGGGTCTCGTAGGCGCGGCGGCGGATGTCGGTGACGGGCAGGGCCGCGAGCTCGGTCTCCTCCGGCTTGTGGTCGATGTGCTCCGGTCCGCCCTTGAGGAGGACGCTGAGGCCTACCTCCTGCTCGGCGGTCAGCAGCGTCTTCCACGCGGTGTGCCGGAAACGGTCCTCATGCATGCGGGACCGCGCGGCGGCCATCGCCGCGTCCAGGTCCGTGAGGCCGTGGCTCTCGTCGCCGAGCTCCTCCGCCGGTGGTTCCTCATCGGTCTCGGCCCGTTCCGGAGGCTGCGCGGCCTCGGCCTGCCGGGGAGCCGGGATCGCGCCGATCGCCACCCCCTCGCCTTGGAGAGCCGACTTCAGTAACTCCCTCTCGGCAACGTCCAGTCCGCACAGCGACACCAGGCCGGCGAACGCGGGAGCCGGAACCAGGCCGGCCGCGACGTACTTGCGGGCGAGCCCCAGGACCCGGACGATACGCACACTCTCCAGGGATGGGACGGCTGCCCGCTCGACGACCAATCCCTGCTGCGCCAGAGCCACTTCCAGCCGTTGCAAACCCTCGGAATCCAGACCCAGCGGCGCCGTCACCGCTTGGAAGTCCTCCTCCGCCACCCGACCACCGCACGCGCGGCCGTGCAAGTCGGCCAGCAAGGTCGTCATCGCGCCGCGGAGTTCACGCACCCTGTTGCCCCGGGTGCTCGGTGCCTCTGCCGTCATGAGCAGACTGTGGCACAGGCCACTGACAATCGGTCCTGGAGTGCGGGAACGCTGCGTTCACTTGCCGTGGCTGGATGTGAGCGATTTTCCGATCCGGTGAGCGCCGTCCGGCATATGCCGGATACGATCTTGCGGACCGGTACGTTCGGTCATCAGGGGGCAACATGGGGGACGCGGGGGTCATGGGACCCAGAGAAGAACTCGTCGCGTTCGTACGCGATCAGCTCGTCGGACCTGCTCACGGCGAGCGCGAGACGGTGGCCTCCCCGCCCGACCGGCTGTACCTGATGGGCACCCTCTACCCCCAGGATGTCGACCTGCACCAGCAGTTGACGCTGGCCGCCGAGGTGCTCGACGCGCCGGGCGCGGAGGACCAGCGGGAGGACACCGCCCAACGGGACGACCCCGTGCCCGAAGCGAACTCCTGGCTTCCTTCCTCCCTCGGGTTGTCCCTGTTCACCACAGCCACCGAACTCCGCGTCACGGCCGAGGGCGCCCGCTACCTCACCGAGCGCGACGAGCACGGCCGGCGCCGCTGGCAGCGCATTCCGCTGCCCGCCGAGTCGCGCTCCTTCAAGCCGGGAGAGTCGGGCGTCCTCGTCTTCGGCGGGTGTGGTGGGATCCGGATGACCTGGCGGACGTTCGGACACGGCCGACTGGTCACGGTGGCCCTCGTCAACACGGCCCGTGCGCCCCGTCAGTCCCTCAGCGCCGCCGAGCGTGAGCGGCAGTGGGACAGCATGCTGTTCCAGGTGGGGCTCGACGTCGAGCCGGTCGACGGAGAGGTTCTTCCGTACCCCGGTGTCCGGCTCGCCAGCCGTGACGAGGAGGAGCAGGAACTCCGCCTTCAGTACCGGCACGTCGAGACTTACGCGATCGGCCATGGCTGCGGCGCTCGGGAAGAGCGTACGGGCGACGGCCGGGTGACGTGTGTCCACGCCGAGGTGATGCCGCAGACCGAGGTGCCCCGGGTGCGGGCGGCGGGACCGAAAGCCCCCGTGCTGCTGCTGGAGCGGCTCGCCGACGACACGCTCCCCGTAACTCAATTGCGCCGAGAACTCACCGATTTCGTGGATGGCTATCGCAGCTGGAGCGACAGCCAGTGGGCCACGGACGTGCCCTCCTCGGCCCGGCCCGCTGCCCGGCGCATCCTGGGGCGGATCAGCACCGCCGTACAACGCATGGAAACCGGCGTACAGGCCCTGTGCGCCGAGGAGAACGAGGACCTGCGGCGGGCCTTCCGTGCCGCGAACGCCGCCATGGCGCTCCAGATGCGGCACAGCGAACCCGACCAGGCCGGCCAGCGGCATGCCCGAGGTGCGGCCGTACAGCTGGAACCGGCCCCCGACCCGGCAGCCTCCTGGAGGCCCTTCCAGCTCGCCTTCTTCCTCATGGCGCTGGAAGGCGCGGCCGACCCGAACCATCCCGACCGGGAGACGGTCGACCTGATCTGGTTCCCGACCGGCGGCGGCAAGACGGAGGCGTATCTGCTGCTCGCCGCCTTCGTGATGGTCCTGCGCAGACTCCGGCCGCGCGGCACCTCGGGCGGCGGGACCGCCGTGCTGAGCCGGTACACGCTGTCGCTGCTGACCACACAACAGTTCCAGCGCGCCGCGACCACCGTATGCGCCCTGGAACGCCTCAGGCGGGCCGATCCGGCGGCACTCGGACGCGAACCGTTCTCCATCGGACTGTGGGTCGGCGAGGCGACGACTCCGAACTCCTACCAGTCGGCCGTGGAAGCCTTCGACGACGTGCGTGCCGCCGCCACCCCGGACGACCGCTTCATCCTCGACCGGTGCCCCTGGTGCGGCACCCGTATCGTGCCCGAACGCAAGTCCCCGGACCGCTCCGACTACGGCATCGACGCGCGTGCCTCGTCCTTCCGGTTCTTCTGCCCCCGCGACGACTGCGCCTTCCACGGCAAGCTGCCCGTGGCCGTCGTCGACGCACACCTCTACGACAAGCCCCCGACCTTCGTCCTCGGCACGGTCGACAAGTTCGCCCGGCTCGCCTGGGAACGGGACGCCGGACGGCTCTTCGGCCGCGGTGGCGCCCTGCCGCCCGATCTCGTCATCCAGGACGAGCTGCACCTGCTCACCGGCCCTCTCGGCACCACCGTCGGGCTGTACGAGGCGGCCATCCTGCAACTGTGCTCGCCCGCCCAGCAGGGGCCGAAGATCGTCGCCTCCACGGCGACCATCCGGCGCTCCGGCGAACAGGTCCGCAGACTGTACGGGCGACCCGTGCAGCTCTTCCCGCCCGCCGGCCTGGACGCGCGCTCCTCCTACTTCGCCGAGCCCGACACCGAACGGCCCGGCCGCCTGTACGTCGGGGTCATGGCACAGGGACACACCGCCGGCCGCGCCACCGTCGCCACCGCTGCCACTCTTCTCCAGGGGCCGTTGCAGCTGTCCGAGGAGCACCGCGACGACTACTGGACCCTGGTCGCCTACCACCACAGCCTGCGCGAACTCGGCCGCACTGTCACCGCCGCGTCCGACGACATCCCCGCCCAGCTCGGTGGTATCGGGCCGGTCACCGAACGGCGGGTGCTCACCGAAGGGCAGGTGCAGGAGCTCACCAGCAGCCTGAACCGTAGCGAACAGCCGCTTGTCCTCGACCGTTTGGAGAAGCCCTGGGACGATCCGGCGACCATCTCCCTGCTGCCCTGCACCAACATGCTCTCCGTGGGCGTGGACGTGAAGCGCCTGGCCCTGATGCTGATGCTCGGCCAGCCCAAGGCCACCGCCGAGTACATCCAGGCCACCAGCCGGGTCGGACGGCACGGCGTGCCCGGACTTGTCGTGACCTTCCTCAACGCCACCAAACCACGCGACCGTTCGCACTACGAGACCTTCGGCACGTACCACGCCGCCCTCTACCGGCACGTCGAGCCGACCACCGTGACGCCCTGGTCCGTGCCCTCCCGCAGACGCGCCCTGCACGCGGCCCTCGTGGTGCTCGTGCGGCACGGCCTCGGGCTCAGCGCCGAGGACGCGGCCGGTGATGTCCTCGACCGGGTCGCCGATGTGAGCACCCAGGCGGAACGGCTCGTGGAATGGGTCAGGCGCAGCGACCCGGCGGCGGCGGCCGGGGTCCGCGACGACCTCTTCGGGCTGTTCCAGGACTGGCAGGAAGCGGCGCGGCAGGCGCGGAGTGACGGCAAGCGCCTGCACTACCGCACCCAGGGCAAGGGGCAGCACAACCTGCTGCGCGACTTCGACCGCGGCGGAGGTCTGTGGGAGACCCCGCACTCCATGCGCAACGTCGACCGGGAATGCCAGGTCGTGGTGAAGGGAGCCGACGCATGAGCCGCCGCCGGGTGCGCCAGACACAGACCGTGGTGCCCTTCGGAGTAGGAGCCGTCCTCGACGTCCAGGGCGAGTCCTTCGTCGCCGCGGGCGTCGGCGACTGGCCCCGCGCCCACCAGGCGGTCTCCTCGCCCCGGCTCGCCGCGCGCCTCGGCGTCAGCGGCTTCCGAGCTGCGCCGCCCGCCCCGCACGACGCCTGGGACATCCCGGACGCCGCCGGACCGCCGTACATCCGCTTTCCCGCCTGGCTGTTCTGCCCGGCGTGCCGGCGTATGACGCACTGGAGGGTCGCCGATGAGCGGCCCGGCCAGCCGCCGCGCTGCCGCAGCTGCTCACCGCAGCGACAGCTCACTCCGATGCGGTTCGTCCAGATCTGCCCGTCAGGGCATCTCGGTGACGTCGACTGGTGGTACTGGGCGCACTCCGAACTCATGCCGGAGCAACGGGAGACCTGTCCTGACCGAGACCACTTGCGGTTCCGGTTCGAAGAGCGGGCGACCGGCCTGGAAGCCCTATCGGTGGCATGCACGGCCGACGGGTGCCGTGACGCGTCCCGTGACCTGCTCGACGTCCTCGGGGCCAAGCGAATGCGATGCACGGGGCGCAACCCGTGGCAGCGGCGGAGCGAAGCGGCCAAGGACTGCCCGGGGCCTGTGCAGATCGTCCAGCGCACCGCCGGCAACCTGTACTACCCGGTTGTCCACTCGGCCCTCGACATCCCAGAAAACGGAGAGTCCGCCACGGACGGAGACCTCGCCGAACGGGTACACCTCCACGACATGTGGCTCGCCCTGTGCAAGGCGCCCGACGGCCCGCGCGCCCCGCTCATCCGATCGATGATCACCGAGGACACGGGAGCCGATGACGTCCTTCTCGACGCCCTGCTCGCGGAGGAGACGGGCGCTCCGGCCGACGGGCCGGGGGAACACCCGGGGGGTCCCCCCCACCAAGTGGTGTATCCGGACTTGAGCAGCGAGGAATGGGCCGCTTTCATCGCCCCCGCGCCGGAACCCACCCGGGACTTCGTCATCCGGGACGTCGGGCTCGGGCTCGGGCTCGCGGACGAGACCGAGGCGCCATGGGTCGATCTGCGGGACAAGATCGCCCGCGTGGTCGTGGCCGAGCGGCTCCGTGAGGTGCGCGCCATCCAGGGCTTCAGCCGGGTCACCCCGACCGCCAGGTTCGTGCCGGTGGACACCGGCCGACGGGCCCGTTGGCTGCCCGCTGTCGAGGTCTTCGGCGAGGGAGTCTTCCTGGCCCTCGACGAGCGCCGACTGGCCGAGTGGGAGCGGGACCGCAATGTACGCGACCGGGTGCGCGGGCTCCGGGACGACCTCGATCGGGCGTTCCAGAAGGACCGGCTCGAAGCCCTCACCGGCCCCGACCTGCTGCCCCGGTTCGTCCTGTTGCACACCCTCGCACACCTCCTGGTCCGGCAGCTCTCCTTCGAGTCCGGGTATTCCACAGCCTCCCTGCGCGAACGCGTGTACGCCCGGTCCGGCGGCAACGCACAGGCGGGCGTCCTCGTCTACACCGCGGCGGGGGATGCCGAGGGCACCCTCGGTGGCCTGGTCCGCCAGGGCGAGCCGCCCCAGCTGGCCGAGACCCTGCTGCGGCTGACCGAGGCCGCCGCCTGGTGTTCGGCCGACCCGCTGTGCGCCGAACACAGCGGACAGGGCTACGCGAATCTCAACCGTGCGGCCTGCCACGCCTGTTGTCTGCTGCCCGAGACCAGCTGCGAGACCGGCAACGCCCTGCTCGACCGGGTGCTTCTCGTCGGTGGGGCGGGCGTCCCCGGTTACTTCGAGGACGTCATCACGGCGGCCCGGGAGCTCGCCGTCCGGGAGATCGAGGACGGCGACCGGTGAGCCTGACCTATCTGGACCTCAGCGAGGAACAGCAGGACCTGCTGCGCGACCTGCCGTTCGAAGGGCACCACCTGGTCACTGGGCCGCCGGGCTCCGGCAAGAGCGTCCTCGCCGCCCAGCGCGCCGGCCTGCTCGCCCTCACCGGCGTGCGGGTACACCTGCTCACCCGGTCCAACCTGCTGCGCCAGACGCTGGCGGTCCGCGGGGACGTCGAGATCTCCACCGTGCACGCGTGGATCCACGCCTGGCACCGGGCCCGTACCGGCGAAGGAGCCCCGCAGACGGCCGAGGACTGGTTCGACTGGTCCGAGCTGTTCGCCCTCGCCGCGGTGGAGGAGCCGGGCGAGCTGTTCGCCGTCGTCGTGGACGAAGGCCAGGACCTGCCTCGCCCCTTCTACCGGTTGTGCCGACTGCTCGGCGTCCCCGTCACCGTCTTCGCCGACGAGTGCCAGCGCATCACCGACACCCAGTCCACCCTCGACGAGATCAGCACGACGTTGCGGGACTGCGCCCGTCACCAGCTCACGGCCGGTCACCGCTCGACCCGGCCCGTCGCGGCCCTCGCCGCCCGCTTCCACACCGGAGCCACCCCGCCGCCCCTGCCGTCCCGCACCGGGCCCGTCCCCCGGCTGTGGCGGTACGCCGACCAGCGTGCCCTGGTGTCCCAGCTCGTCGCGCACGCCGAACGGTACCCGCGGCGCACCATCGGCGTGGTCCTGCGCTCGACACGACAGCAACTCGCCCTGCACGAACACCTGGAGCGCGTCGCGCCCCGGCTGCGCTCCCAGGTGTACGTCGGTGCCGCCGCCGAGGGCCGCCACCGCACGCTCGACCTGGAGCGGCCGGGGATCCGCGTCATCAGCCGGGCCAGCGCCAAGGGCCTGGAGTTCGACAGCGTCTTCGTGCCCGACATCCACACCGACAGCGGCGACCCGGGAGCGGCCGCGCTGCGGATGACGTACTACGTACTCCTCACCCGCGCGCGGGAAGAGCTCCACCTCGGGTACGAGGGGGATCGGGAGCCGCCGCCGGTCGCCGGCATCCCGGCCGACCTGCTGGTTCGAGCCGTATGAGATGTCGCAGCCCTATAGGACACTTCGTACCAGCCGTCATTCAGGACAAGGAGCCACCCGGTGCGCCCCACTCTCGCCGCCGAACAGGTCGGGGACAGCCTCACGCAGTACCTGACCACCACGTTCGCTCTCGCGGACGAGGGTGAACGGCGTGCGCTGGAGGACTTTCTGCGGCATGAGCAGGAAGGCATCTTCCGCGGCCCGTATCTGAGGATCCGCACGCCTTTCAAACCGGCTGGAAACGCCTGGAAGTCGGCCCTCGACTGGGTGCCCGAAGGCTTCGAGCCCTATCGGCACCAGGCGCAGGCCTGGCAGCGCCTGTCCACTCTTCGCAGGTCCGCTCTACCGACCCTGATCACCACCGGCACGGGATCGGGCAAGACTGAGTCCTTCCTGGTGCCCGTGCTCGACCACTGCCGCCGCGAGCGCGCGGCCGGTCGCGACGGTGTGAAGGCGATCCTTCTGTACCCGATGAACGCGCTCGCCACCGACCAGGCGCAACGTCTCAACGAACAGCTCAAGGACCCGCGTCTGGCCCAGGTGTCAGCCGCCCTTTACATCGGCGACGAGCCGGCCACCGGCTACGCGCGCGTGCAGACGGACCGGGCGCGCATCCGTGGCGGGCGGCCCGACATCCTCATCACCAACTACAAGATGCTGGACCTGCTGCTTCAGCGCGCCGAGGACGTCCCGCTGTGGCAGGGCGAGGCCCTCGCCTACGTCGTGGTCGACGAATTCCACACCTACGACGGTGCCCAGGGCACGGACGTCGCCATGCTGATGCGACGGCTCGGCGCCGCCACCGGCAAGGCGCGGCCCGGCCGCCCGCTCGGCGACGTGTGCCCCGTCGCCACCTCGGCGACTCTCGGCGAAAGCGCTCCCGCCGTGACGGGGGCCCCGCACCTGCCGGCGGCGGAAGGCGGCGGGACCATCCTCGACGTGGCGGCCCAGGTCTTCGGCACGCCGTTCGGCCCGGACTCGGTGGTCGGCGAGGACCGAATGACCGTCCAGCAGTTCGCCGGGAAGTCGGACTTCACCCTGCCCTTCCCGGGCCCGCAGGACGTCATCACCCTCGGAGACCCCCTGCGCGACCCCGACGCCATGGACCGCCTCGTGGACGCCTTCACCCGGCGGCCCGACGAGCACCGCGACCGCCCGCCGACCCCCGTCGAACTGGGCGGAATCCTGCGTACGCACAGGCTCACCGCGGCCGTCCTCGAAATCCTCGACGGACGGCCCAAGACCCGCACTGAGATCATGGACGCGCTGCCGCGCTACGCCTACCACTGGGGCGTGGCCGTCCAGCAGCAGCCCGAGGAAGCCGCGCAGGCCCTGTCCCGCTTCATCGCCCTCCTGTCCGTCGCGCAGGGCCCGGACAGCACGGCGGCACGGCCGCGACCGCTGTTGACAGTGGAGGTCCACCAGTGGGTGCGGTCGGTCTCGCGCGTGCTGCGCGGCATCGGGCCCAGGCCGGAGTTCCGCTGGGACGAAGACCGGCCCCAGGAGGAACAGGCGGCTTCCACCGGCACGGGCGAGGGCCCCGTCGCCGATGAGCCCGAGGCAGCGGCGGCCCTCGACTCCGCCGTCCCGCCGGCGAACGTCTTCCTGCCCGCCGTCCACTGCCGCCAGTGCGGACGGTCGGGCTGGGCCGCCCTATCCCGTGAACACGACCGCGCCGAACTGGAGATGAGCCCGGCAAAGATCCGGCAGGCGTCCCTCAGCAGGGACAAGCGGCTGGTGCGCACGCTGATCGCCGCAACGGTCACCGAGGCCCACCGGTCCGCCTTCGCCTCCGCCGAGGACACGGGACGGCGCGGCTCGGTCTTCGTCCTCGACGGAGAACAGGGACGCATCCGGCCCATCGACCCCGACAAGGACTTCGAACGCCCCGACGCCTACGGCGTTCATGCCGCCAAGGGGCTCCGGGACGCCGCGTTCGTCCGTGTCGACCTGATGAACGACCAGGCCGCCGCCGACGACCGCTGCCCCAACTGCGCCACCGGCAACGCCATCCGCTTCCTCGGCCGCGGACTCGCCCCCCTCGCCGCCGCCTCCATCACCCAGCTGTTCACCGGCGGTGAGCTGGCGCCCGGCCTTGAGCGGCGCACACTGCTGTTCAACGACTCCGTGCAGGACGCCGCCCACCGCGCGGGCTTCGTCGCCAACCGGGCCTATGACTTCTCCCTGCGCGCCCTGCTGGCGGCCCAGCTGGACGAGGAGACCGCGCGGCCGCTCAACGACATCGTGGCGGACTGCCTGGCCGAGGTCGTCGACCGTGACGTCCTCGCCGCCGTAGCACCCCCGGCCCTGCACGACATCCACGGCGTGGACCTCTTGCTATCGGGCCGCAGCAAGGGCAGCCGCGCCACCTGGGAGCTGGTCGGTGAGCGACTGTCGTTCGCCGCCGTCCTCGAATTCGGCCTGCGCTCCCGCCAGGGCCGCACCCTGGAACTGACGCGCACAGCCGCGGCCGAGGTCGACCTCCCCGATCCCGGGCAGGCCACCGACATCGTCCGGGACCTGCTCCAGCGGACTCCGGCTCTGGTGGCCCTGCCGGACGGCACCGTCCCGGACGAGGAACGCTTCCGCGGCTACATCCGCGGCATCCTGGAACGGCTGCGCATCCGAGGCGCCGTACGCCACCGCTGGCTCGATCCCTGGCTCGACGAGGCCGGAGTACGACGGTGGCTGGTATGGGGCGGACGGCCGTCGGGCATGCCCGCCTTCCCACCCGGCATCTCGGCACCCGCCTTCCTCCTCGACCGGGCCAAGGACAGGACACAGTTCGACACCCTCGGCTCGGCGCAGAACTGGTACCAGGACTGGACCACGCGCTGTCTGGGTCTGCCCCGCGACGCGGCCGCCGAGTTCATCCGCACCCTGCTGCCCCGCCTGGTCGAGGCAGGCATCCTCTGCGCCCACATCGCCAAGGACGGCGCGACCCGGGTCTACGGCCTCCAGCCCGGCCACATCCGGGCCCGTAAACTCGCCGACGAGATCGTGGGCGACGCCTACGCGCGCTGCCCCGTATGCTCCTGGCAGCAGACGGTCCACCCCGACCGGTTGGACGACTGGCACCGTCAGCCCTGCCCGCGCTACCAGTGCCCGGGAGAACTGCTCGCGGGCGCCGCCGAGCTCGGCAGCGAGTCGGTGGCCCGGCTGCGCGACTACACCAAGGACTACTACCGGCGCCTGTACCGGGAGACCGGCGCCTACACCGTGGTGACTGCCGAGCACACCGGCGCCCTGACGCGGAAGGAACGGGAGGCCGTCGAGGCCGAGTTCCGGCGCGGCACCCACTACACCGATCCCAATGTGTTGTCCTGCACCCCCACGCTCGAACTCGGCATCGACATCGGTGCCCTGTCGGCCGTGGTGCTCGCCTCCCTGCCCAAGGGCCCCGCGAACTACGTGCAGAGAGTCGGCCGTGCCGGACGCTCAAGCGGCAACGCCTACCTCCTCACCCTCGTCGACCGTGGCCCGCGCGACCTCTACTACCTCCAGGAGCCGCGGCAAATGATCGCGGGTGAGATCCACCCGCCGGGCTGCTACCTGTCGGCCGCCGAGATCCTGCGCCGCCAGTACGTGGCCCGCCTCGTCGACCTCGCGGCCCGCGGCTTGCTGCGCGGCCCCGATGAGGATGGCGCTCCCGAGGTTCTCCCGCTGCCCCGACTGGCCTCCACGCTGTTCGGCGACACCGGATGGCTCCACGACTTCACCGACGCGGCCCTGGCCCGGGGGGCACACCTCGTGGAGGAGTTCCTGGTCCTTTTCACGGACGAGGACGACGTGGCCGCCGTGGACGAGGAGACAGCCGTGGCCCTGCGCTCCTTTGCCACCGAAGGACTGCGCCCGGCTGTCGAACGAGCCGCCACCACCTGGGGGGAGCGCCTGGCCGACCTGCGCGCCCGCCTCACCGCGATCGACGAGGCCCGCTCCCAGCTCATCGCCGGCGACCCCGACCACGTCCGGCAGGACCGCGAACTGCGCGCCGAGCGGGCGGCTGTCGCCCGCCGGTTCGCCGAGATCGGCCGGGAGAGCGCCCACGGCACCCTCGTCGATCTCGGCCTGCTGCCCAACTACAGCCTGGTGGACGGTGGCACGGAATTGGAGGCGACCCTCACCTGGACCGGGGAGGGCGAGGACGGGAACACCACCTACGACAGCAAGGTCGTCAGCCATGAGCGGGCGGCCCGGCTGGCGCTCACGGACTACGCGCCCGGAAATTACTTCTACTTCAAGGGGTACAAGCACCGGATCTCCGGCTTGGACATAGGCAGCGCCGAACGCCCCAAGTGGCTGGTGTGGCGGGTGTGCCCCAGCTGCGGCTACGTCCGCACGCACCGGGCCGAGGACGACACGACTGCCTGCCCGCGCTGCCACGGCACTGCCATCGGCGACCGCGGCTGTCTGCACCGGGTGCTCCAGCCCACCCGCGTCACCTCCCGGGACCGGCGCGACGACGCCCGGGTCAGGGACGAGTCCGACGACCGCGAGAGGCTCACGTACACGGTCGTCACGGCCGTGGACATCCCCACCGAGGACATCGAGTCCGCGTGGCGGCACCAACAGGCGACCTTCGGTTGGGACTTCAGCCGCCGGGCCGCGGTCCGGGCCTTCAACCTCGGGCAAACCCGCTTCGACGTCCCGGCCACCGATTCCTTCGCGGGGGAGGACGTCCGGCTCAACCCGTTCTACGTGTGCACCCAGTGCGGCGGCGCCACGGCGAAGGGGCGGCCCGCGCCCGACCAGTCCCCGGACGCCCTGAGCCCGTCTCTCGCCCGCCGCCCCGACCGGTCCCATCACCGCCCCTGGTGCCCGCGCTTCCGGGGCCGGGGCCGCCCGGACGGCGACGTCTCCCTGCTGCTCGCCCACGAACTGCACACCGAGGCCCTGCGCATCCTGCTGCCCGCCGCCACGACCCACGTGGAGGAGCGGCTGTCCTCCTTCAAGGCGCTGCTGCGGGCCGGCATCGCCGAGACCTACGGCGGCAACCCCGACCACCTGGAGGCCGTCGTCGCCTCTATGCCCGACCAGTCGGGCGGCGGCGAGATCCGGCGTCGCTTCCTCGTTGTGTACGACACCCTTCCCGGCGGAACCGGCTATCTGCACCGCCTCGCCGACCCGGCCACCTTCCGGGACGTTCTCGTGGCGGCACGCCACCGCATCGACACCTGCCCCTGCAAAGAGGAAGGGAAGGCGGCCTGCCACCGATGCCTGCTGAGCCACGTCTCGGGCACCGAGTACGCACACGTCAGCCGGGTCGCGGCGCTCGGCATGCTGCGGGAGGTCTTGGGCGACGCGGTCGAGGGCTGGCAGATCGCCCCCGTCTCCGCCACCCATGAGATCCCTCTGGGGCGCCAGGTGGAGAGCGAACTCGAAGCCCGCTTCCTGGAAGGCCTCGTGGCCTGGGCCCGCCGCAAGGACACCCAGGCGAGCGTCCGGCACGCCCAGGACCCGTCCGGCACCATCGCCACGGACCTCAGGCTCACCGGACCGGACGGGCGAACCGTCGTCCACTGGCAGATCAAACCCCAGGAGGACCTCGGCTGGACCCGCCCGGACTTCGTGGCCCGCAGGCTGGACGCCGACCCCCTGCGCGTCGCGGTCTACCTCGACGGTTTCCAGTACCACGCCTCGGCCGACCACAACCGCATCGCCGAGGATGCGGCCCGCCGGGCCCGCCTCCGTGCCGAGGGCTGGATCGTGTTCCAGCTGACCTGGACCGACCTGGCCCGCTGGGACGGGGAGAAGGCCGCCTGCGCCCGGCCGGCCTGGGAGCCCTACCAGAACAACGCCATGCGGATCGCGGGTCAGGTCCTCCAAGGACAGTACGGTGGCGATCCGCGTGAGCTGCGCGACACGGTCTGGCAGAACCCGGTGGTCACCCTGCTGAAGTTCCTCGCCGATCCCGATCTGCGGCGGTGGCGACTGCGTGTTCAGGCAGCCTTGTCCGGTCTGATCGCGCTGCCGGAAGCGGTTCGGACGGCCACGACCGTGCAGGACGCGGCTACCCGGATCCACAAGTGCCTTCGTGAGGAGGACGCGCCTGGCGGGCAAGGGCCTGTTCAGGTGGTAAGAGTGACCGACGCGAGCGGATGCCTGCTCGTCCTCGCGGTCGACATGACACCGGGTCCCGTGGCCGCGGCCTGGACCGCGCTCGCCGTCCTGGACGACAGCTCCGAGGCCGTCACCAAGGATCCGGCGGCCCACCAGCACCGCTGGCAGGCCTGGCTGTACTGGGGCAACCTCATCCAGTTCCTCGCCGAGGGCGAAGGCGATGCCCGGCAATGTGCCGCGAGTGAGCTGCCGCTCTTCGACGCCGCGCAGCTCTCGGTCGCCGCGGGCGTGGGAGGACAGGCAGGCGGGCGGCCCCGGGCGGCCAGGGACGCTGCCTGGGAGGACGTGCTGCCCCTCCTCGACGAAGAGGAACCGGGGCTGCTCGACCTCACCCGCCGTCTCGCCGAGATGGGCGTACCAGCGGCCGAGGCGGGTTACGAGCTGAACGACTCCGGCTGGCAGGCCGAGCTGGCCTGGCCCGCCGCCAAGGCAGCCGTCGTCCTGGCCGCGGGTGAGCACGACGGCACCGACTACGAGGCGGCCGACCGTGACGCGGCGTTCGCCGCGGCCGGCTGGGACGCCCGGACCGCCCTCCAATGGGACCCCGCCGACCTCGCACGACGTATCGCCGGAACGGACCGCACGGGAGCAGACGAACGATGACCACGCCCATCCCCGCCGCACCGACCAAGGTCACGCTGCGCCTGCTGGAGAAGACCGACCGGGAGATCGTCAAGCTCGACCGTGCGATCGTCGGTGCCGTCTACAAGTTCCAGCACGACTTCCGGGCCAACCCCCGCCATCCGGGCCTGCGGCTGAAGCAGCTCGAGGGCCATGACCGCCTGTACTCCGCGCGCGTCAACGCCGACTACCGGGCCCTCCTGCTGCACCTGAGCGAGTCGGAGTGGTTGCTGGTCGCCGTCAAGCACCGGGGGCACGTGTACGAGAACCTCGACCGTCTCTCGTACGGGATCAACCAGGTCACCGGCAGCATCGACTACGTCGACCTGGAGATCGTCGAGTCCGGCGTGCTGCGCAAGGGACGCCCGCCGGTGTCCCGCTCGGCCGCTGCGACGCCCCAGCCGGTGCAGGAGCGTCCGCTGTTCGCCGACGTCAAGCCGGAGCAGCTCGTGGAGCTCGGCGTGGCGGAGCCCCTCATCCCGGTCGTCGCTCGGCTGACCTCCGACGAGGAGCTGCTCGGCCTCGTCGAGTACGCTCCGCGGCACACTGGCGAGGTGCTGTTGCGGCTGCGCGACACCCCGTATCAGCAGGTCCTCGAAGAGGTCACCAAACCGGTCGAGGTCGACGACATCGACCCGGAGGACTACCAGGCGGCGGCCGAGCGCACCGACACCACGGTCATCACGACGGACAAGGACCTCGAAAGCATCATCGAGGAGGGCGACTTCGGACGCTGGAAGGTGTTCCTTCACCCCACCCAGAAGCGGCTCGTGACCCGCCGTTACTCAGGTCCGGCCCGGGTCGGCGGCGGCCCTGGCACCGGCAAGACGATTGTCGCCCTGCATCGGGTGAAGCACCTCGTGGACCGGCTGGGCTCCGGCAACAACAAGCAGATCCTGCTGACCACCTTCAACAAGAACCTGGCTGCGGACCTCCGCGCGCGGCTGCTGGCCCTCGGTGGCCCCGAGACCGTGGCCCGGGTGGAGATCGCGCACGTCGACCAGCTGGCGACCCGGGTGGTTCGGGAGGCGGACCCGGGCAGCGTCAAGAGCCGTATCGACGACACACGCGCTCTGAACGAGTGGCGGCAGATATTGCTCGAAACCGGCGAGACCAAGTGGGATGCCGGATTCCTGATGGACGAGTGGACCCAGGTCATCCTCGGCCAGGCGGTCAACTCCCGAGCCGGATACTTCAAAGCGCGCCGAGCCGGGCGGGGCAGGAGCATCACCCGCGCGGACCGGGCCGACATCTGGCAGCTGACCGAAAGGTTCACCCAGAGGCTCGACGAGAGGAATCTGGAGACCCACCGCCAGGTCGCCGAACGGGCCGCTCGTCTGGAGATGGAACGCACGGCACGGATCGAGGCGGCGGCGCGGGACAAAGAGGAGCGCGGTGGTCTCGGCAACGTGCACGCCGAGGCGGCGACGGGCGCCTGGCAGCGGTATCGATACCGGCACATCGTCGTGGACGAAGCCCAGGACCTGGCTGCCGTCCACTGGAAGATGCTGCGGGCCATGGTTGCCGCCGGGCCCGACGACATCTTCCTCGTCGGCGACACCCATCAGCGCATCTACGACAATCGCGTCACCTTGGGCAGCCTCGGCGTACACATTCGTGGCCGTTCCGCCAAGCTCACTTTGAGCTACCGGACCACCCGCGAAATCCTCAAGTCCGCCCTCGGTGTGCTCGGCGACGAACGCTACGACGATCTGGACGGCGACGCGGAGACCCTGGCCGGTTACCGCTCGGTTCTGTACGGGAGCGAGCCCGTGGTGCGACGCACCTCCTCCTCCGAGGAGGAACTGGACGCGATCACCGAGCAGGTCAAGGCCTGGCACGACATCCGTCGTGAGGACATCGCGGTGTGCGTCCCGACGAATGACATGGTCACCCAAGTCGTGGCCCGGCTGGCCAAGAACGGCATCGTGTCCGCTGAAATCACGGCCGACGGTCCTCGGGGCGACGAGGGTGTGCACATCGGCACGATGTACCGGTTCAAGGGGCTTGAGTATCAGCGGATGGTCATCGCGGGCGTACAAAAGGGCCTTGTCCCAAGGGCCTCCGTGGAGGCATTGCGCCGTACCGACCCGGCCCGTTACCAGGTGGAGTGCAAGCGGGCCCGATCACTGCTCTTCGTCGCCGCGACACGGGCCAGGGACGCGCTCACCATCATCTGGCACGGGGAGCCGAGCCCGCTGGTGAGAGGCGTGGTGGCCACTGCTGCTACCCGCTGGGGAGAGTGACCCTTTCGCGTGGCTTCCGCAGCGGACGCACGCCGTGCGAGGCCCCGCTACCTCGGGGAGACAGCCCCGGGGCTGTCTCATCTCCCCGCCCGGGCCGTCGCGAGATGTGCGCGGAGCCGTTCGAACCTCGCCCATGCCTGCGGGTCGCTGCCGTCGCCCAGTACGTAGTGGAGTGCGGGCCGAGTCGGCGGGCCGAGCCGGACCGGGTGGACGCCCTCCTGTGGCTGTTCGGCGTGCGCCAGGCCGATGCCGCGCACTGCCTCCGTGCCCAGGGTGAAGGAGAGGGGGAGGGGCGGGGCCTCCAGCCTGGGCGGGACGGTGAGGTCCCCGCGTGCTGGGCGGAGTGTGGTGAGCATGGAGGTCAGGGCGTGCTCGGTGGCCAGGGTCTCGGCCAGCGGGGCGATGGCGTCCAGGGGCGGGGCCTCGTCGGTGGCGTAGCCGAGGGTGAGCGTCGTGTGTTCCTCGATGCCTGCCGAAGTGTGCGTGATGTGCGTGGTCGCGATCGCCGGGCGGTCGGGGGAGCCGACGGCGGTCAGCCACGTGGGGGCGGACCGCTGGGCGCGGGTGCGGGCCAGCTCGGTCAGTTGGCGGCGGGACCAGGGCAGGGCGATGGGCTCGGCCGTGGACCATCCGGCCGGTGCGGTGCCGGTCAGGGCCCGCCACGCTGCTTCCAGTGCGCCGCCGAGCAGGAGGTTCTCGTCGGCGGGGTGCGCGGTGTGGAGGGAGAGCATCAGTTGGCGTTCGCCCGTAGTGGCGGAGGCGGGGTCGGGGTCGGGCTTGAAGGCCTCCGCGATCAGAGTGTTCCCCTCCGCGGACTTTGTCGGGGTGAACTTCCCTTCCTCCCAGCGGAGTTGGGCTCCGGACAGGCCGTCGTAGTAGCCGCAGTCCGGGTCCTGCACGACCCAGCGGTTGGGGTGGCCATGGAGTGCGTTGCGGGTCGGGAGCGTCAGATTCGTGCCGGGTGGGGTGACGATCTGCAGGGCGCGGTCGCTCGCGGCGGCGGTTCGCAGGGCGTCGGCCAGCCAGCTCGTCATCGCGATGACCGGGCGGTCCTGGATGACGACCGCCGCCTTGTCCGTGAGGACGTCGACCGCCGGTGGTGTCACCTCGGATGCCGGTGCGGCGGTGGCCGCCTCCGAGGTCAGCGGGACGACCTCCGTGTGGGCCGCCTCCGGTGGCCAGACCGTGCCGCCGAGCACGGTGGCGACGCGCCCGGCGAACGAACCGGCCAGCCGTTCGCCCTCCTCGACCGCGGTCGTGGCGCGGGCCTCGGTCCACCAGTAAGGCCCTTCGGGCGGAGAGACGTCGGCGCCGAGCAGGCGCCGCGCCTCGCCGGGGACCTGCACCAGCAACGGTGCTTCGACGGAGACCAGAGGGCGGCCGTTCGGGGCGCAGAGCTGGACGACCGCCCCCTCGGCCACCGACTGCACGCCCAGGTCGGGGCCGCCGGCGAAGAGGCCGGCGAGCAGGGTCTTGATGTCGGGCATCGTGGGGGTGAGGGCGATGACGTCCTTGGTCACGGGCGCTGGTTCTCCGCGGTGTCGTCGGCCTCACGCGGTTCGGCGAGGGCGGTCTGGATGAGCTGGTGGCGGCGGCCCCGGCGGACCAGGGTGCCGCGTCCCGGGGGTTGAGCGGACGCGTAGAGGCCGGGGAAGAGCTGGCCCTCGGTGCGGTCGCCGGTCATGAGCAGGGCGGTGGTGCCGGTTTCGCGCAGAGTGGTGAGGAAGGGTTCGTACAGGGCGCGGGACGATCCGGCGACGCGGCGGGCGACGACGAAGTGCAGGCCGATGTCCTGGGCGGAGGAGATGTAGGGCAGGAAGGGCGCCAGGGGTTGCTGTCCGGCGGTGGTGAGGATGTCGTAGTCGTCGACGAGGATGACGATGCGGGGGCCGGTGAAGGCCGGCCCTTCGGTGATCGCGTCCGGGTCTGTGGTCTCCGGCAGGCGCTTGTCCAGTTCGCCCGCGATGCCGGTGGCCAGGGCGTTGGCGAGTTTGGTGTTGTGGGCGTAGCCGCCGCGGTAGGGCTCCGGGACCACGCCGCGCAGGCCGCGGCGGGGGTCGAAGACGCCGAAGACCAGTTCCTCGTCGCTGTGGCGGTCGATGAGCTGCCGGGTGATGAGCTTGAGCAGGTTGGTCTTGCCGCACTCGTTGTCGCCCAGGATCAGCAGGTGCTGGTCCTGACCGGCCAGGTCCAGGAAGGTCGGGGCGAGGGTGTCCTGCTCGACGCCGAGCGGGACGCGCGACGGCTCGGCGGCGGGGGAGGGCAGCTTGGCGGCGGGCAGGGCCGTGGGCAGGACCCGTACGGGCGCGGCGAGTTCGCCGTGCCAGCCGGCTCGCAGCGTGCGCCCGGCGCTCTCCAGGGCGGGGGCGAGGTCGCCGGTGGAGGGGCGGCCGTCGATGCGGGGCAGGGCGGTGTGGGCGAAGAGTTTGGCGTCGGTCAGTACCCGGCCCGGGGTGTCCGCCGTCAGCGTCTCGGACAGTTTGCGGTCGACGCTGGAGTCGGAGGGGTCGTTCAGGCGCAGTTCGACGCGGCTGCCGAACATCGACTGGGTGGCGATGCGCACGTCGTTCCAGCGCAGCATCCCGGCGACGATGTGGATGCCGTAACCGCTGCCGCGCTTGAGGAGGTCGGCGACGGTGTCGTCCAGTTCGGCGAACTCGTCGCGCAGCGCGCCGAAACCGTCGATGAGCAGCACGATGTCGGTGGAGCCGAGTCCGGCCAGCTTGCCCTGGGCGCGCAGGCGCCGCAGTTGGCCGACTGAGTCGATGCCGTGCTCGCGGAACAGCTCCTCGCGTACGGCGAGCTGGGCGCGGACCTCGGCGACGGTGCGGGCGGCGCGCTCGTGGTCGGCGCGGCCCGCGATGCCGCCCACATGCGGCAGCCCGGACAGCGCGGACAGGCCCCCGCCGACGAGGTCGAGTCCGTACACGGCGACCTGATCCGGCGTGTGGGTCAGGGCGGCGGAGAGCGCGAGGGTGCGCAGCAGGGTGGTCTTGCCGGACTGCGGGCCGCCGATGACGGCGGTGTGCCCGCCGGCGACGGTCAGATCGAGGATCCAGGGTTCCTGGTGCTGCTTGGCGGGGTCGTCAAGGACGCCCAGCGGTATCCGCATGGGGCCCGGCTCAAGGGTGAGGTGCAGGCCCCGCTCCGAGGCCCGCAGGGGTCCGGCGGCGGCGTCGAGGGTGATCGCGTCGGGCAACGGCGGCAGCCAGATGCGGCGAACCGGCGGCGCGGCGGTGCACAGTTGGTCGACCATGGCCGTCAGGACGGTCGGGCCGGTCTCCCGCTCCCGCATCGCGGGTTCCTCCGGTACGCCGGTCGCCGGGTCGTGGCCGGTGTTGAAGGTGGGGTAGGGCCAGGCGAGGGGCTCGGAGTCGGCCTGTTCGCGCGGGGCGGGGCCGCGGTGGGCGCCGGAGACGTATCCCGCCTTGAAGCGTTCGTACGTGGAGGTGTCCACCTTGAGATAGCCGAAGCCCGGCAGCGGTGGGAGCTGGAAGGCGTCGACGGTGTCCAGGACAGTGCGGGACTCGTCGGCGGAGAAGGTGCGCAGGCCGAGCCGGTAGGAGAGGTAGGTCTCCAGGCCCTTGAGCTTGCCGGACTCGATGCGCTGGCTGGAGAGCAGCAGATGCACGCCGATGGAGCGGCCGATGCGGCCGATGGACAGGAACAGGTCAATGAAGTCCGGCTTGGCGGTGAGGAGTTCACCGAACTCGTCGATGACGACGAACAGGTGAGGCAGCGGTTCAAGGTCCGGCCGCTTCTCGCGCAGGGTGGTGTAGTGGCCGATGTCGGCGACGTTCCCCGCGTCCTTCAGCACCTGCTGGCGGCGCTTGACCTCACCGGCGAGGCTGGTGTGGACGCGCTCGACGAGACCGGCCTGGTTCTCCAGGTTGGTGATGACCCCGGCGACGTGCGGGAGCGCGGTGAACGGCGCGAAGGTGGCGCCGCCCTTGTAGTCGACCAGGACCAGCGCCAGGTCTTCGGGGGAGTGGGTGGCGACCAGGGCAAGGACCAGGGTGCGCAGCAGCTCGCTCTTGCCGGAGCCGGTGGCGCCCACGCACAACCCGTGCGGGCCCATGCCGAGTTCGGAGGACTCCTTCAGGTCCAGGAGCACCGGCTGGTGCCGGTCGTCGAGGCCGATGGGTACGCGCAGGAAGTCCCGTTCGCCGCGCGGCGCCCACAGCCTGTCGAGATCGAGGGCGGCCGGGTCCTCGATGCCGAGGAGAGTGGGGAAGTCCACGGGGCCGGAGATCGGGGTGCCGTCGGCGGCGGACTCGGCGGAAAGCCGGAGCGGGGCGAGCATGCGCGCGAGACCCTCGGCGCCCGCGACGCTCATCTCGTCCGCGGTGCCACGGCTCGGCGGGGCCTCGGGGACGCGTAGATCCTCGACGCTCACCTGGTCGCCGTCGACGGTGATGCGGATACTCACCTGGTCCGGCTCGTGCACCTGCTGCTCAAGGAGATGCAGCACGGTCACGCCCATGGCCGTGAGGTCGACGGCCGAGTCGGGGCGTTCAAGTTCGCCGGCCGTGCTGCCGTGGCAGTCACTGACGACCACGAGACGGTCGGACATCCGCAGCGCGTGCCGGTCGGAGAGACCACGGCGTACCTCTGCCGCGTACGAGGCGCGGCGCCGCAGGTCAGGGGCGCACTGCCGGGCGAGCTGACCGAGGCTGGGGGCGATCCGCCGCGCGGCGACCGGACCGTCGTCCTGTCGCGTGTCGAGGACGTGGGGCAGCCATTTCGCCCACTCCCACTCGGGGAGCCGGTCCTCGGGCACACCCAGGGCGATGGCCACGTCGTCCGGCGCGTGCGTCACGGAGGCCTGGACCAGCAGGGCGCGGGCCACGCGCAGGACGCCGTCCCGGTCACCGATGATGCTGACGTTGCCCGCGCGGTCCAGCGGGGCGGTCAGCGGGAAGTCGGTGGCGGTGGTGAAGCGGTGCTGTAGCGCACGAGCCTCATTCAGCATGAACGGGTCGGGCGGGGTCAGCACGCCGCTGCCCGAACTCTGCCCGATGGCGATGCCCTGCACGGGCACGTCACCGGTGCCGAGCCGCACCCGCAGGAAATCCGCGTCCAGACGGCGCCGCTCCCAGAGCCTTGCGGGGTCGCGCGCCAGGTCGTACAGGGCGGCGGGGGGCGGATTGAGTACGCGCGCCTGCCGCCTCAACTCCCTTTCTGCCTGCCCCAGTTCGTCGCGCTGCTCCTCCACGTACTCCAGATAGCGTTCGCGCTGGACGCGCCGGGTTCGCTGGGCCTTGCCGCGCTGGGACAGGAACAGCGCGACCGCGCCGAGCAGCGCGAAGACGAGCACGATCGCGCCGACCGCGGCGAACTGGCTGTTGCGGATGACCGTCATCATCACGACCGAGCCCATGACACCGGCCATCGGAAGCAGCGCGGTCGCCGCGTTGCCCATCTTGCCCTCGGGCAGGTTGGGCGGCGGTTCGATGGTGCGCTCGGGGGCGGCGGCGAGGGGCTGGGTGCTGCGGGCCGGGCGGTGGACGAGACGCCGGGTCATCGCACCCGCACCGCCCTCTGCATCGCCTCGGCTGCCAGGTGGACGGCGGCGTCTCGGGTGCTCCGGCCGAGCATGCGGGTGTGGATGGGGCCTCCTTGGGCCAGATGCCGGTCGTAGGGGAGCGGGACGACGGTCACCCCGGTCTCCCGCAGGTGCGCGGCGGCCGTCTTCAGATCGAGCGTGGTGTCAGGGGAGTTGGCGCTGAGTGCGACGACCGTGGTGGCCAGTGCCGAGTGCGGCAGCCGGGCCAGCCAGTCGAGGACGACGCGGGTGCCGTTGACGCCCTCGGCGGTCATCGGGGCGACCACCACGCGCGCGTGGGCGGTGTCCATCGCGGTACGGGCCACCTCGCCGGGCAGCGACTCGCAGTCCACCACGGTCACGGCGAAGTAGCGACGCAGGGCGAGGGTGACGGTGCGGTAGGTGGGTACGTCGAGCGGGGCGCCGACCCGGCCCTGCCCGGCGGGCAGCAGCCATCCGCCGTCGGCGACGGGCACCAGGTAGCCGGTGACGTCGGTGAGCTGCATGGCCGGGCTGAGGATGCCGGCGAGGTCGGCGGCCGCCCAGCGCACGGACTCGGCCCCCAGCCGCACGGGCAGCGTGCCGAGCGCGGCGTCGGCCTCCAGGGCGAGGACCGGGTCGTGCCGGTAGTGGTTGAACGTACGGGCGAGCAGCGCGGAGACGGTGGACTTGCCGACGCCGCCGCGGATGCTTGTCACCGCGATGACGCGCCCGGTGGTAACGGGCCGCTGGACCTCGCGGGCGAGCCGCGTCTGCTCGGAGGTCTCCCGCCCAGCGGACGCGGCGAGCTTCCGGATCGAGCGCCCGGTACGGCGGACCGCGGAGTCGCCGTGCTGGGGGCGTCCGAGGGCGATGGCGAGGCGGGGGTCGATGGTGGGGGCGGATTCGGGGGTGGTGCGTGTGGGGGTGCCGCTTGCGGGAGCGGTGCTCGTGGGGGCGTTGCTCGGGGGGACGCGGCTTGTGGGGGTGTTGGTGGGCGAGGTGTTGCTTGGGGTGGTGTGGCTCGGGGTGATGTGGCTTACGGGGGTGTTGCTGGGCGAGGTGGTGCCTGGGGTGGTGTTGCTCGGGGTGGTGCCGCCCGTGGGGGTGCTGCGCGTGGGGGTGCTGCCGGCGGGGGTGCCGCCCGCCGAGGTGCCGCTCGCCTCCAACTCGCGCAGGAGATCCCGCTGCCAGTCGCGTCCCTGAGCCATGCTGCCGCTCACCCCTACGCGAACGTGTCGAGCAGTCGCCCGTACACACCGAAGGCCCCGATGACCAGCGGCAGCATCGCGATCACACCCACCGACTCGACCACGTCACCCATACGACGAAGCCGCACCCGCACGTGCTCGGCGGGCTCCACTGCCAGCACCACCAGCGGTACGAGTGCCAGGGCGACCAGCACGGCGAGCGGCCCCACGGCAGCGGCCCGCGCGAGCCACACCACCATCAGCGCGACGACGATCACGGCGGCGGCGACCAGCAGCCCGACCACTTCGGCGACCAGCGGAAAGGCACGCGCCCGCAGGGCGAGGACGACGGCGGTGACGACCGCGAGGAGCACGGTCCACACGGTGGGCGCGCGCAGCACCATCACCCCGGCGGCAGCGGCGGAGGTGGACAGCACGACGGTGGCGAGGGCGAGCCCCCGGTGGGTGGCGGTGAGGGCGGTGCCGACGCGGTACCGGCTCACGGAGGTGCCACCCGACCGCCGGTCGTCGAGACCGGAGAGCCCCGAGGCCATCAGGGCGAGCCGAGGCAGCACTCCGAGGACGACCACGGACACGACGGCGAGGAGCGCGCCCGCACGGGCCTGCTCGGTCTCGGTTCCGGCACCGCCCTGGAGAGCGACGGCCGCTTCCCAGGCGACAAGACACCCCAAGAGGGCTCCGGCGCCGATCAACGCGCCGCGCCCCAGCGGGGAGAACCAGCCGAGGAGCAGCAGCGCACAGGCCAGGCTGATGGCGATCCCTGCCAGGAGCATGGCCCCCGACCAGGAGTGGGCGTCGCCGAGGGTCCATGTGCCGAGGACGCCCAGGGCGCCGGCCGTCACGATGAGGGTGGCGGCAAGACCAGCCCGCCGCAGCCACCCGAGCAGAGCTCCGGCGAGAGCCGCCACGCCGGCGGCACCGAGCAGCGCGTTACCGACGGCAGCGGGCTCGACGTCCCGCCGTGCCAACACCCCACCGACCACGGCCCAGATGACGGTGGTCAGCCCGGCGACCACACGCCGTGCGGCGGGGCGCCACCGCCAGGCCCGTACGTCGAGATCGTCGGCGGCTTCATCGGTGACGTCGTGGACGACGGGGGCGGAGGGCGCGTCCTCGGCCCGTACCAGCCGTAGCACGGCACCGTCCGGTACGCCGGCGGACTCCAGGGTGCTGTCGTGCGCGAGCGCGGAACCGTCGGCGGTCACGAGGTGCCGCAGCATGGGCCGTTCGGCGGCCTGGTCACCAAGGAGCCGCAGCACTTCGGGGAGCAGCAGCCCGATCGGCTCCTGGGAGGGAAGAACGAGATCCACGCGCCGCCGCTCGCCGACCAGGGTGACGCGGCTCAGGACCATACGACTCGTACCGCCCGTACTACCCGTACCGCCCGTGCGGCTCAGCGGCCCCGCAGATATCACGCGTTCGAACCTATCATCGAGAGGAAGGGGTCATAGAGGGCGAGGAGGCCGGAGTAGACGTGGACGCCGGACTGGACGGTACGGAGGAGCTATAGGGCCCCTTCCCGATGAGCCGATGCGAGATGAACGACCACCCCACGCACCCGGCACACAACACGGCCGCGATCACGACCCCGGCAAACACTTTCCCGAGCCGCTCATCCACACTCCGCCGCTGCCGCTGCGCCCCGAAGAGCAACGCATCGCGGAGCCGCCGCCGCCGAACGGAAACGGACTCCAGTAGCTGACTGTCGTAGTCCTGGGCTGTCATGGGTGTCCGTTCCGATTCCTCGTTCCGTCAGAGCTCGCCCTCAGGTGGGGAACTCGCCGAGCCAACTGTGCTGCAGGAGGTGCTTGGGCAGGTAATCCGACTCGACTCCGATGGGGAGTTCTCCGTCGTACGCCAGACACGCGATGGCCAATGGGCCGAGGGCGATGGCGCCGTCGATGTTATTCTTTCGCTCTTCGGTCAGGGTCCAGTAGGCCTTGTGTAGCTGCAACGCCTCGACAAGAGTTGCACCGAACCCCTCTTCGTCCTTGGTCACGAAGCGGTAGAAAAGATTGATGGGCGGATAAAGGATGCCGTCCAGCAGATCGCGTGGGGCGGTCCGTGCCACCGATGGATCAGAAGCGTGGAAGGTGTCCGTCAGTTTCTCCACCAAGCCAGGACGGCGCAGCCAGTAGGTCTGCAGGGTGTCGACCCAATGGTAGATGTACTCGTCGTACTGCCCATCGGGGGCGCGCAAGCGGTCCAGCGGGATTTCGCACAGCTGCGTCATCCGCTCTTGCTCGCGGCAGATGACGGCCAGCCAGAAGGCCTGGAGCCACGTACCCGCGTCAGCTGTGGAGAGGGGGCCGATGAACGGCAAGCTGCGTACCTTGCGGTTGATACGGCATTCGACAGTGCCCTCGCCCTGGCCCGTCACGGTGAAGAGCGCCGAGCCGAGTTGCATCGCCGTTACTGCGGCCTCCCATGTCTCCACCGCTGCGGCCCTTGGGTCGACGACACACCGGGCTCGCAGGTTCAAGACCGATGTGTTGAAGACCGCGTCGATGGTGGAGGCGGACCCCTCAAGCTCGTCGACTCCTCCGAAGAAGTACTCCTGAAGTTGTTCTGCGAACTGGTCGGCTTCAGGCCCTGACGGCAGCTCGTGACGCTCGACTGGCACGGTCATGGAAGGGTTCCCTTGCTGATGTCGAACCGGCGATACCTGTACCCAGTGTACGTTCCTGCGTTCTTCTCGCCCTTGACGACTACATACTGTAGCTTCCCCTGGTCGAAGTGTTTCAGCGCCGTCCTTATCTTTCCCGCCACCTTGTACTCTCCACGTCTCTCCATGGCCGCCAGGATATCGAGGAAGTACTCCCTGCTCCCTTGAGACACTTGTCGACCGTTCGGCAGCGTGCGCCTGCCTAGTTCTGTGGTTGGACTACTTTTAGCTTCGACAACGACTACTCGGCCATCAGAGTGTGTCCACACCTGATCGAACTGGTCGTTTCCGCTCTTCGGGCCGAGGAGGCGCTCTTCCATGAAATCGCCGTACCTATCGGCGATGTAATGATGTCTGGCCGCCGCCTCGCCGAACGCCTCAGCTTCGCCGCCCATTCGCGTATGTGATTCCTTGTACAAACCGCGAGCCTCACCCCACTGTGCGGCCGTTTCGACGGTTCCATGGGCCTTATGGGCTGTTCCGGTTTCCGCCTTCAGGCCGGCGACCAGGTTGTCCCACTTGATTGCAAGATGGCGTTTGAGTGCCGCTTCCTCGAGTATTCGAAGACGAGTCGACTTCTTTACGGTGCCCTCGTTTACGGAAATGTACCCATTATCGAGAAAGCGAGGTTTGGGAGGTGCTGGTACGTCTTTGGCGCGAACCCACGGCCCGTCCTCGGTAAATCGAGTGAGCTGAGGCGGTGTGTACCCGCTCTCGTCGTAGCGTTCCAACAGCCTGCGGGTTCCGTCTTTACGGTAATAGAACTCGTGGTAGCCAGGTTCGTGATTGGCCCGATAGACCTGGATGTCTTCGATCTGTTCCAGGGTGAGTGAACCGCGAGGCCCGTATGGATTGCTGCTCCCGCGCATAAAGGCCGGACGCTCGGCCTGCCGCGGCGCATCTCCGCCACGCTGGGCTGTATCGGCAGCGCCTCCTCGGCCTGAACCCGACAGGTCGTCGTCGGCCGTCACCCCGCGACCCGTGGCGCCACCACGCTCGGTGTCACCGGTTGCTGCGTGCCCAGTTGCGCCGCCCGTGGCTGACGCGTCGCTGTTCCGCGAGCCTGCTGACCCACCACCTCCGGAGCGGCCACCGTCATCTGCGGTTCCTGCCTGAGCTCTCCCGGTCGGTGGCTCGTGGCCGACCTGCGAGGGTATGTTTCCGTGTGCATGCGCGGCAGCCGCAGGCACACGGGACCCGGCGCCGACAAGCACAGGGCTCTCGGGCGCCTCTCCCCGGGCAATCGTCGTTTCGCTCGACGCCGTGTCCCTGATCGGCCTGCCCTCGGCGTCCACCCGGATGAATTTGCCGTCCACGACGATGACCCTGTGGCCGCCGATCTCAAGGACGCTGTGTACGCGCTGGATCTCCGGCGTGGCTTCGACCTTGGTGCTGTAGCGGGTTGCGAGTTCGGAGATCGTCGGCACTTTGCTGACCGCCTTGCCGCCCACGGCGAGCCCCGCTGAGAGCGGGTCCGCATATGTGCCGATCTTCGCGCCGATCCCGGCGGCCTTGGTCCCCAGGCCGACCTTGCCGGCAACGGCGCCGCCCTTGGCGACTGCGCCCAGCGGTCCGGCGGCGAGCGTCAGGACGTTGAAAGTGACCGTTCCAGCGGCCTGGACCGGGTGCTCCTCCCACTGGTCCCAGGCCACCATGGCTTTGCCGAACTCGCGGAAGGCGGCCTTCTGACGCGTGCCGGTTTCGCTGTCCTTGTCCGCGAACATGGTCTGATCCATGACCCAGTCCAGTGGAGTCACGATGTACCGACCGGCGCCCGCGGCGGTATCCCCGAGATTGCTCCAGGCTTCCTTCGCCGAGCCACCGATGCCCACCAGAGTTCCCAGCCCCTTGAGGCTGGCCCCCGCGCCGTTGATGACGAAGCCGTCGATCGCGAAGTGCTTCAGGTGGCCGAGGACGACCGCGGACGTGGAGGTGTCGCTCACCGGGCTGCCCCACGGCAGTTCCTTCGCCTGGTTGAGCAGGTCGGCGTCGTAGCCGTACATCACCGTTTGCTCGGTCGCCTTGTGGCTGCCGTCGTCCTCGATGTACTTCGGGCCGCCCACGATCGCCGAGATCTTGGTGGCCGCGCGGCGCTCGGCGGCTTCGAAGGCGCTGCTGGTCGCGTTGACGTCCGCCCACAACTGGTTGTTGCGGGCGACCTTGTCTTCGTCGTCCGTCCAGTCGTCATCGTCTTCGACGCCGGCGGCGAACTTTTCGGCGTCGCCTCGTAGCGACTCCAGCTTCTTCGCCAGCGGACGCGCTTCGGCGACGTACGTGTCCAGCGCGTCCGCGACTGTCTCCAGATGCGCGGCGAAGGTGTCGGCCCCGTCCATCACCGGTTCGGTGGTGGAGAACAGATCCTCTGCCTCCGGCGCCACGTAGTACGCGGCGAGCATCTGGAAGCGGGAGTGAATGTCGGCCCCACCGTTGCGGATGCCTGTCGCGTCACTGCGCAGCGAGGAGGCGTCCTTTGCCAACTCTTCCCAGTTGCCGGAGAACTGCGGTATTCCCCTCGAATCGATCATGTCTGTCACTGGAAACCGCCGTCCCGGCGGGCCGTCGGCAGAAATACCGTCACTTCAGCCGCCTGGGCGGCCTGTTGCTGGGCGTTCGCAGCCTGCTCCAGATCGCCGGCCACGTAGTGGTTGGTCGCCTCGATCGCGCCGTTCACCGACTTGACGGAGCGCTTCCTGAGGAAACCCACATCGCGGGCGGTCTCCGCCACGAAGAGGCGCAGTGCCGCGCCGACCGGACCGATGGGCGCGGCCCCGCACTGCGGTGGGCCGATCGTCCCGGCCGCCCCTGCCGCGCTCTCGATGTGCTCCCCGTACGCCTTGACGTCCTTGGCCACGTCGTCCATCGCCAGCCTCACCAGCGACGTCACCGAGTCCACCCCGGACGGCGAGATGTCCCACGCGGGCATGCCGAAATCCCCCTGTCAGTCCCCGTAATGTGCTCTGCTGTCCGTGCTCTCGACGGTCAGCCGATGTTGTCGACCGCGGCTCTGGCCTTGGCGAGTGTGGTCTGTGCGGTGCCGTCGTTCTTTTCCAGCGTGGTGCGTACGAGGCGGATGATGTCGCGTACCTCGTTGGC
>NZ_JBVJFF010000002.1:0-54818 GCF_055587985.1 Streptomyces sp. NPDC046335
TTTCCCTTTCCGGCGGTTCCGACTCTATCAGATCCTTTCGGGCCTGATTCCCAGTCAGTGGGGCTTGTCTTCCCGGCTGTTGGGCCGTTCCGACGAGTGAGACTTTAGCGGAATCTCGGCTCCCGACCTAATCGGGGGCGTCCTCTCGAACGCCGATTCCTCATTTCGCAAATACGCATGAAAGCGAGCCGAAGACAGGCTCCCGGGAGGGGAACGCGACGTCGATCGCTTGAATGGTTCTTGCGGAATGGCCACCCGGGGACCGACCAGAGGTCGATGCTCACGTCCGGGCAACTCGGAGAACACTACGTATCCACCTGGGGAGTGTCAACCACCTGCCACGGGGCCTCCCCGGCGCTACGCTGGCAGGCATGACAACGCATGCGTGCACCCAACTGTGGTGGGCCGCCTGACCGGCGGCCGTACACACGCATGTACTCAACGGCCGCCACCTCGGCGGCCGTTTTCGTTTCTCCCCTGGAGGACCCGGAGCCCGGCCGTCGGGCCGGCGGTCCTGCATCAGAAGGCGGAGAGATGACGAGGATCTTCAGTGGGGTCAAGCCGACGGGGCATCTGACCCTGGGGAACTACCTGGGCGCCGTACGGCAGTGGGCCGAGGTCGACCAGTACCGGGCGGAGTCGCTCTTCAGCGTCGTCGATCTGCACGCGCTGACGGTGGACCACGATCCGGGCCGCGTGCGGCGGCTCAGCAGGCAGGCCGCGACGCTGCTGCTCGCGTCGGGGATCGATCCCGAGCGGGCCGTCGTCTTCGTGCAGAGTCACGTGGACGAGCACGCCCGGCTCTCCTATCTGCTCGAATGCGTCGCCACGGACGGCGAGATGCGGCGGATGATCCAGTACAAGGAGAAGTCCGTCCTGGAGCGGGCCCGTGGCGGGAGCGTGCGGCTTTCGCTGCTCACCTATCCCGTGCTCATGGCGGCGGACATCCTCGCCTACGGGGCCGACGAGGTGCCGGTCGGTGACGACCAGACCCAGCACGTCGAGCTGACGCGGGATCTGGCGGAGCGGTTCAACCAGCGGTACGGGCAGACGTTCGTGGTGCCGCGTGCCACGCCGCCCAAGGTGGCGGCGCGGGTCATGGATCTACAGGACCCGGCGTCGAAGATGGGCAAGTCCCATGAGTCCGGTGCGGGCATCGTCTATCTCCTCGACGAGCCCGAGGTCGTACGGAAGAAGGTCCTCCGGGCGGTCACGGACAGCGGCAGCGAGGTCGGGTACGACCGGGAGGCGCAGCCGGGGATCTCGAATCTGCTGGAGATCCTCGCCGCGTGCCAGGGCGGGGACCCCCAGACCCTGAGCGGTGCCTACGCGTCGTACGGCGCGTTGAAGAAGGACACCGCCGATGCCGTGGTGGAGCTGCTCAGGCCCGTCCAGGAGCGGCACAAGGAGCTGATGGCCGACCCGGCGTATGTGGAGGAGGTGCTGCGGCGGGGGGCCGAGCGGGCCAGGGGGATGGCCAGGCCGACGGTGGACGGTGCCTATCGGGCGATCGGGCTGCTACCGCCGGTGAACGAGGCGCGGTAGGCGCGTGACCTCGCCGCCGAAGCCCGCGCGGCGTGCCACCTCGGGCGTGGGCAGGTCGGTGCGTTCGAGCAGTTTCTGCGCTGCCGCGACGCGCTGGTCCAGGAGCCAGCGGAGGGGGGGTCGTGCCGGTGGCCGCCGTGGCGGAGGGCGTATTCGCGTACGGAGGCGAGGGCGTCGGCGTCGCGGTCGGCGCGCGGGGTGGGGTGCTCGATGAACTGGGCCTGGGTGACGCAGGGGTGGGTCAGTTGTTGCCCGAGGCCAGTTCCCGGCTGCGGTCCCTCGCTGCTTCCAGGGCGGCGATCAGGGCGGCCCGTACGCCGTGGTTCTCCAGTTCGCGGATGGCGTTGATCGTCGTGCCCGCGGGTGACGTGACGTTCTCGCGGAGCTTCACCGGGTGTTCGCCGCTGTCGCGGAGCATGACGGACGCGCCGATCGCCGCCTGGACGATGAGGTCGTGGGCCTTGTCGCGGGGCAGGCCGAGGAGGATGCCCGCGTCGGTCATGGCCTCCACGAGGAAGTAGAAGTACGCGGGTCCTGAGCCGGACAGGGCCGTGCAGGCGTCCTGCTGGGTCTCGGGGACGCGGAGCGTCTTGCCCACGGCGCCGAAGATGTCCTCGGCGTGGGACAGGGCGTCGGCGGTGGCGTGGCTGCCGGCCGAGATGACGGACATGCCCTCGTCGACGAGCACGGGGGTGTTCGGCATGACGCGGACGACCGGGGTGTTCTCGGCGAGGCGCTCCTCGATGAACGCGGTGGTGATGCCGGCCGCGGCGCTGATGACGAGGCGGTCGGCGGTGACGTACGGGGCGAGTTCGTCGAGCAGCTTCGCCATGTCCTGCGGCTTGCAGGCGAGGATGAGGGTGTCGGCCTGCTTGGCGGCGTCGGCGTTGCTGACGGGGGTGACGCCGTAGCGGGTGCGGAGCTCGTCGGCGCGTTCCTGCCGCCGGGTGGTGACCATGAGGTCGGCGGGGGCCCAGCCGCCGCGGATCATGCCGCTGAGCAGGGCTTCGCCGATCTTTCCGGTACCGAGGACCGCGACCTTCTGGCTCGGGTGCGCATGCGGCCTGCTCGGCCTGCTGGACCGGCTCGGCTGGCTCGGCTGGCTCGTCGTGCTCATGGGCGGGGCCTCCCGGGTTGCGTCGTCCGGGGGACATCCTCGCACCGCGGACGCCGGGGCCAGTGGAGGTGTCCGGTGGGCGGACCATGCCGTGCGGGTCTCGTCCTGGTGTCAGGCCGTGCGGCGGCGGAGGGTTGCCGCGCCGAGGGCGAGGACCAGGAGGGCGCAGCCGGCGACGACCGCGGCGTCACGTACGAAGTCGCCGGTGAGGTCGGGGTTGCGCAGGACCTCGTTCATGCCGTCGACGGCGTACGACATGGGGAGGGCGTTGGAGATCCACTCCAGGACCGGGTGCATGCTGTCGCGCGCCGCGAAGAGACCGCAGAGCAGGAGCTGCGGGAAGATCACCGCCGGCATGAACTGGACCGCCTGGTACTCGGACGCCGCGAACGCCGAGACGAAGAGGCCGAGTGCGGTGCCCAGCAGGGCGTCTAGCAGCGCGACCAGGAGCAGCAGCCAGGCGGAGCCGGTGACGTCGAGGCCGAGGGCCCACAGGGCGAGGCCCGTGGCAAGGGCGGACTGGACGATCGCGAGGGCGCCGAAGGCCAGGGCGTAGCCGGCGATGAGGTCGGCCTTCGCGAGGGGCATGGCGAGGAGGCGTTCGAGGGTGCCGGAGGTGCGTTCGCGCAGGGTGGCGATCGAGGTCACCAGGAACATCGTGATGAGCGGGAAGATCCCGAGCAGCGAGGCGCCGATGGAGTCGAAGGTGCGCGGGTCGCCGTCGAACACGTAGCGCAGGAGCAGCAGCATCACGCAGGGGACGAGGAGTAGCAGCGCGAGGGAGCGCGGGTCGTGGCGGAGCTGGCGCAGGACGCGGGCGGCGGTGGCGCAGGTGCGGTAGAGGTTCATCGGGGGCGCTCCTGACGGTCAGCGGTCAGCGGTCAGGGATGAGGCTCAGGGGCTGGGGGCGTGGCCTCGTCCACCAGGCGGAGGAAGGCGGCTTCGACCGTTTCCGTGCGGGTCCGGGTGCGCAGGGCCTCGGGGGTGTCGTCCGCGAGGATCTCGCCGTCGCGCATGAGGAGGAGGCGGTGACAGCGTTCCGCTTCGTCCATGACGTGGGAGGAGACGAGGATGGCGGCGCCGCGGTCGTCGGCGATGGCGTGGAAGAGGTTCCACAGGTCGCGGCGGAGTACGGGGTCCAGGCCGACGGTCGGCTCGTCCAGTACGAGGAGTTCGGGAGCGCCGAGGAGCGCGACGGCGAGGGACACGCGGCTGCGCTGGCCGCCGGAGAGGTTGCCCGCGAGGGAGTCGGCGTGCGAGGCGAGGTCCACGTCGTCGATGGCGCGGGTGACGTGTTCGCGGCGGCGTTCGGCGGCGGTCCCCCGGCCGGGGTCGAGTACGGCGGCGAAGTAGTCGAGGTTCTGGCGGACCGACAGGTCGTCGTAGACCGAGGGTTGCTGGGCGACGTAGCCGACGCGGGAGCGCAGGGAGCGGGCGCCCGCGGGGTGCCCGAGGACCTGGAGGCTGCCGGTCACTCTGGCCTGGGTGCCGACGACCGCCCTCATGAGGGTGGATTTGCCGCAGCCGGAGGGGCCCAGGAGACCGGTGATCTGCCCTCGGGGGACGGTGAAGCCGAGGCCGCGGAGGACTGTGCGGGGTCCTCGGACGACGGTCAGCTCGGCGGCGCGGATGGCCGCGGGGGGCTCTTCGGGTGCCGGTGGACCTACTGAGCCCTTGATCCCCGGCATGTTATTCCAGTTATTCATCATGTGATGAATAGTGCTGCGGGGAGGTTTGGGGCGTCAAGAAGGCGCGGGCCCCAGCGGCGGTGGACTGACCGCTCAGCGCTTGCGCTTTTTGCGGGAGGGGTTGCCCGCTCGGCGCTGCGTGCGCTTCGCGTACTGCTCGCGGGCCTCCTCGTACTCCTTGCGGTGCAGGCCCTCGCCCGGGGCCTCCGTCAGGGAGCGGAAGAAGTAGGCGAGCAGGGTGCCGACGAAGCCGATCGTGAGCAGGCCGCGCATGGAGGCCTGGGACCCCGGGTCGTGGCGCTTGGTGAACCCCTCCCACGTGCGGCGGAAGGCGATCGCGCTGCAGATCGCGAACATCACGACGACGAGCATGTTCACGAACGAGCCCACCTCCGCGATGGTCAGGCCCTCGTACGCGAAGCGCAGCACGAAGCAGCCCGCGGCCGCCGCGATCAGGGACCCGGCGGCGAGGCCCGCCCGGCGGGCGCCGTAGCCGCCGTCGTGGGCGACCCAGGTCGTCCCGAAGAAACGGATCGACTCCGGCTGCGGGCCGGGCGCGGTGCCGGAGGCGGACCCGGAGCCGGAGCCAGGCGCGGTGCCAGAGGTGGCGGGGGTGCCAGGTGTGCCAGGTTTGCCAGGTGTTCCGGGTTCTTCGCTCACCGGGTCATTATCGCTCGGGAGCGGTGCGGGCCGTGTCGGCGCCTTCGTGCTGCGGGGACGGGATGTCTCCACGCCCTCCTCACCACCTCTCCACCTCCGCTCCACCCCTCTTGGCCGTACGCGCCCTATTCGTCCCCCTCCTTGTCTCCCCGTACCGTCCGGCGGTTAGTTTGGGCGGGGTAAAGACGTAGCCGGGAAGCGCGGGGGAGGTCTGGACATGTCACTCCGTGGAGGAGACCCGGAGGAGATCGGCGGTTATCCGCTGGAGGCGCGGCTCGGTTCGGGTGGCATGGGGACCGTCTTCCTGGGGCGCTCGGCCTCCGGGCGGCCCGTGGCCATCAAGCTGATCCACCAGCAGTTCGCGGACGACGAAGAGTTCCGCATCCGTTTCCGGCAGGAGGTGGCCGCCGCCCGGCGGGTCAGCGGTGCGTTCACCGCGGCCGTGATCGACGCCGATCCGGAGGCCGCGCACCCGTGGATGGCCACCACGTTCATCGAGGGCCCGACCCTCGCCCAGCGCATCGCGAAGCGGGGCCCGATCGGCGGTGCCGAGCTGCGCAGGCTGGCCATCGGGCTCACCGAGGCCCTGCGTGACATCCACCGGGCCGGTGTCGTGCACCGGGATCTCAAGCCGTCCAACGTGGTCCTCTCCCCGGAGGGCCCCCGCGTCATCGACTTCGGCATCTCCCGCGCGGCGGACCAGCAGACGCTGACGATGACGGGGCGGGTGATCGGTACGCCGCCGTTCATGTCGCCGGAGCAGTTGCAGGCGCCGCGCGGTGTCGGGCCGCGCTCCGACGTCTTCTCGCTCGGCACGCTGCTCGTGTACGCGGCGACCGGGCAGGGCCCCTTCGACGCGGACAGCCCGTACATGACCGCGTACCAGGTGGTGCACGAGGCACCGTCGCTCGGCGCGGTCCCCGACGCGCTGCGGCGGGTGGTCGAGCCCTGCCTCGCCAAGGACCCCGACGAGCGGCCGTCGGCCGACGAACTCCTCGTGCGGCTCCGGGACCTGCCCACCGACCTCGGGGGCGCTCCGGGAACCGGCGACGGCCCGCGCCGCACCCGGGAGACGGACACCCAGCACCACCTGGTCACCGATGACACTTCCGTGGCTCCTGTGGCTCCTGTGGCTCCTGTGGCTCCCGTGTCCACCGCCACCGCCACCGCCACTGCCGACGGCACCTCCCGCCGTCCGCGCCGCCGCCTGCGTTCCGTGCTCGCCGCGGCCGTCGCCGTCGCCACGATCGGCGGCGGGGTCGCGCTGTTGCAGGCCGGGGACTCCGGCGGGAGCGGCGGCACGGACGACGGCGGGCGCACGGTCGCCGCGGCCAATGAGGCCGCGCTGCCCGACGGGTTCCGGCCGTGGCGCGAGGCGGTGCCGGGCGGCCGCGAGGACATCCCGGACGAGGTGCGCTGCGTGGCGCGCGGCGACGCGCTGTTCTGCGGCGGCGGCGGGGTCGTCGCCACCCGGATCAGGGCCGCCGACGGCTCCCGCGTCTGGACGGAGAAGAGTCCGGGCGTCCCGACGCAGGGCATGCACCTGGTGGGCGTGAGCGGTGACACCGTGCTCGGCTACCGCATCGGGACCGAGGAGGAGCCGGACAGCGCCGCCACCGAGGTGGTCGCCCTGGACGCGGACAAGGGCACGGAACTGTGGTCGACCCCGTCCGGCGCCCAGTCCACGAACGTGACCGGGCGCACGCAGGACGCCGTGGTCGTCGGCTCCACGGTCGTGACGGTCGACGCGTCGAACTCCCGCTTCGAGGCGCGGCAGGCGCACAGCGGCCAGGTGCTCTGGCGCACGCCGTTCCCCGCGGGCACGCAGTGTGCCCCCGTTCCCGCGGGCAAGCGGCTGTACGCGATGTGCGCGCCCGACGCCGAGCTGGCCACGAGCGATGTGCGCCGTCCCGTCGTGCGCCGGGCCGACCTGACCTCGGGCAGCCTGGGCCCGGCCGTCGCCGTCAAGGGACCCGCCATGCCGGTCGGCACCGCGGACGGCCGCCTCGTACTCCTCCATGAGCACCGCGAGGGACCCGCCCTGCTCGGCTACGACGGGGTGGCGCGGGTGGACATGGCGTCGCGCGAGGTGTCGTACGCGCGGCTGCCCAAGACGTACGACGGGACGCCCGGCATGGTCGGCGGCACCCTCTACTTCAGCGGGCAGACCGGCCTGATCACCGCGATCGACCCGGCGACCGGCGCGAAGAAGTGGTCACGGCAGACGGCGGTCGAGGGCGTGTCGGGACCGGTGGCGGACGGCAAGGGGACGCTGTACTTCAGCTCGGCCAGCGGCAGGGTCGTCGCGCTCTCCGCCGGCAGGGGCAAGCCGCTCCTCACCACGGACCCACGGGCCGACGGCCTGGCGGGCGAGCTGAACGCCACGCCCCGCGTGACCGTCACGGGGCGCGTGGTCGTCGTGGCCGCCGCCAAGAACACGGTGTTCGCCTTCGACGCGACGAAGCCGCCGCGGACCGGCTGACGCGCCGCGCTCAGCAGCGCGGTGCCACGTACCCGGTGGTGCCCGTGCGCACGTACGTGTCCGAGACCCAGCGGCCGCTGCCGATCCGGTCCCAGAGCTTCGAGGTGCCGCCCGGCCCGCTGACCGTCTCGCCCGCCTTCTGGCACTGGATGGTGACGCGCGCGCCCGCGCTGAGGCGGCCCACCTTGGAGTACGACGTGCCCGGGCCCGAGCGGACGTTGACCGACGCGATGATCGGGTAGGTCCTCCCGGCCGCGGCCGCGGTCAGGGCCTCGGCGTCGGCCACGACCTCGGCGTCGGCCTGGGCGTCGGCCTCGGTGGCCGGGACGTCCCCGGGAACTTCCGGCGTGATGACGTTCTCGCTCACAGTTCTCTCCCCCGTAAACGGCGGCGCGGGCCGCCCCTGGCGTGTTCCTCACACCAAGGACGCACCCGCGCCCCAAAACGTTCCGGAGATACCGGGCCGGTCAGCCTTTCAGCCTCTCGACCTTTCAGCCTCTCGACCTTCAGCCGAGCTTCGACACGTCGCGGACCGCGCCCTTGTCCGCGCTCGTCGCCATCGCCGCGTACGCGCGCAGGGCGGCGGAGACCTTGCGCTCGCGGGCCTTGGGCGCGTACACGCCGTTCAGGACCTCACGGCGGGCGGTCAGCTCCTCCTCGGGGACGAGGAGTTCGATCGAGCGGCCGGGGATGTCGATGCGGATGCGGTCGCCGTCCTCGACGAGAGCGATCGTGCCGCCGGCCGCCGCCTCGGGCGAGGCGTGGCCGATGGACAGGCCCGAGGTGCCGCCGGAGAAGCGGCCGTCGGTGATCAGGGCGCAGGTCTTGCCGAGGCCGCGGCCCTTCAGGAAGGAGGTGGGGTAGAGCATCTCCTGCATGCCGGGGCCGCCCTTGGGGCCCTCGTAGCGGATGACGACCACGTCGCCCGGCTTGACCGCCTTGTTCAGGATCTTCTCGACGGCCTCTTCCTGCGAGTCGCAGACGACCGCGGGGCCCTCGAAGGTCCAGATCGACTCGTCGACGCCGGCGGTCTTCACGACGCAGCCGTCGACGGCGATGTTGCCCTTGAGGACGCCGAGGCCGCCGTCCTTGGAGTACGCGTGGGCGACGTCGCGGATGCAGCCGCCCGCGGCGTCCGTGTCGAGGGTGTCCCAGCGCTCGGACTGCGAGAAGGCCTCAGCGGAGCGCTTGCAGCCGGGCGCCGCGTGCCACAGCTCGCTCGCCTCCCCGGAGGCGGAGCCGGAGCGGATGTCCCAGGCGTCCAGCCACTCCTTGATGGAGGGCGAGTGGACGGTGTGCACGTCCTCGTTGAGGAGACCGCCGCGGTACAGCTCGCCGAGGAGCGCGGGGATGCCGCCGGCGCGGTGCACGTCCTCCATGTAGTACGTCGTGCTGCCCGCGACGTTCGGGGCGACCTTGGCCAGGCAGGGGACGCGGCGCGAGACGGCGTCGATGTCGGTCAGGTCGTAGTCGACCTCGGCCTCGCGGGCCGCGGCGAGCAGGTGCAGGATCGTGTTGGTGGAGCCGCCCATGGCGATGTCGAGGGCCATGGCGTTCTCGAAGGCGGCGTGCGTGGCGATGGAGCGCGGCAGGACGGAGGCGTCGTCGCCGTCGTAGTACCGCTTGGTGATGTCGACGACCGTCTGTCCCGCCCGCTCGTACAGCGCCTTGCGGGCGGTGTGCGTGGCGAGGACCGAGCCGTTGCCCGGCAGGGAGAGGCCGATGGCCTCGGTCAGGCAGTTCATCGAGTTGGCGGTGAACATGCCGGAACAGGAGCCGCAGGTCGGGCAGGCGTTCTCCTCGATGCGGAGGATGTCCTCGTCCGAGACGCTCTCGTCCACGGCGTCGCTGATCGCGTTGACCAGGTCGAGCTTGCGGACGGTGCCGTCGACGAGCGTGGTCTTGCCGGCCTCCATCGGGCCGCCGGAGACGAAGACCGTCGGGATGTTGAGGCGCAGGGCGGCCATCAGCATGCCGGGGGTGATCTTGTCGCAGTTGGAGATGCAGATCAGGGCGTCGGCGCAGTGGGCCTCCACCATGTACTCCACCGAGTCCGCGATCAGGTCGCGGGAGGGCAGGGAGTACAGCATTCCGCCGTGGCCCATCGCGATGCCGTCGTCCACGGCGATCGTGTTGAACTCGCGCGGGATGCCGCCTGCGGCGGTGATCGCCTCGGAGACGATGCGGCCGACCGGCTGAAGGTGGGTGTGGCCGGGCACGAACTCCGTGAACGAGTTGGCCACGGCGATGATCGGCTTCCGCCCGATGTCGGCCCCCGGTACACCGGAGGCACGCATAAGGGCGCGGGCGCCCGCCATGTTGCGGCCGTGGGTGACAGTGCGGGACCTGAGCTCGGGCATCGTCGCTCGCTCCTTCAGGAATTCGGCGATCTACGGAGACCATCTACAGAGATATGGGACTGCTGTCGAGCGTACGCCGCCGCTCCACGATCTGGACAGCCTGTCCGAATACCGGGACGCACGTCTCGGCGAACGGCTACGCCGGGACCGCCGTCACGGTCCCGTCAGATGGCCCTGTACGACCGGGGCCACCCGTGTCACGATCCGTTCCGGGTTTGCCGATGCCAGGGGTTCGACCTTGATGACGTAGCGCAGCATGGCGATGCCCACGAGTTGTGCGGCGGCCAGCTCGGCCCGTAGTTCCGCGTCCGGCAGGTCGATGCGGCGTGCGATGCGGCCCAGGAGCTGCGTGGCGACGAGGCGGCGGAAGACCGCGGTGGCCGTGTCGTGGTTGACGGCGGAGCGGACGATGGCCAGGAGCGGCGCGCGCGTGGCGGGGTTCTCCCAGACGCCGAGGACGAACCGGGTCAGGCGCTCGCCCACCTCGTCGAGCGGGCCCTCCTCGACCGCGGCGGGCGCTTCGAACGCGGGCGCGAAGGCGACGGTGACGGCGGCCTCGAAGACCTGTTCCTTCGTGCCGAAGTAGTGGTGCACCAGCGCGGAGTCCACCCCCGCGGCCTTGGCGATGCCGCGCACGGACGCCTTCTCGTACCCCCGCTCGGAGAACTCGTCGCGGGCCGCCTGGATGATCCGGTCACGGGTGGCGGGGCCGGTCTCCGTCTCCGTACGGGAGGGCCGTCCCCGGCGGCGCGGGGCGGCGGCACCCGCGTCGCCCGGCGTCACCGGCGCTTCACCCCGACCGCGGAGGCGAGGTGCAGCCGCGTGAAGGCGAGCGCCTCGGCGAGGTCCGCCTCGCGCTCGGCGCCGGACATCGCGCGGCGGGTGTTGACCTCGATGACGACGTGCCCGTCGAAGCCGGTGGTGGCCAGGCGCTCCAAAAGTTCGGCGCACGGCTGCGTGCCGCGGCCAGGCACCAGGTGCTCGTCCTTGGCCGAGCCCTTGCCGTCGGCGAGGTGCACGTGGCCGAGCCGGTCGCCCATGCGGTCGACCATGTCCATGGCGTCGGCGCGGGCGGTCGCGGTGTGCGAGAGGTCGACCGTGAAGTGGCGGTAGTCGTCCTTGGTGACGTCCCAGTCGGGGGCGTACGCGAGCATCTCGCGGTCGCGGTAGCGCCAGGGATACATGTTCTCGACGGCGAAGCGCACGTCCGTCTCGTCGGCCATCCGCCAGATTCCGTCGACGAAGTCGCGCGCGTACTGCCGCTGCCAGCGGAAGGGCGGGTGCACGACGACCGTGGAGGCGTCGAGCTTCTCCGCCGCGGCCTTCGCGCGCTGGAGCTTGACCCACGGGTCGGTGGACCAGACGCGCTGCGTGATCAGCAGACATGGGGCGTGGATGGCCAGGATCGGAATCTGGTGGTAGTCGCTCAGCCTGCGCAGGGCCTCGATGTCCTGGCTGACGGGGTCGGTCCAGACCATGACCTCGACGCCGTCGTAGCCGAGGCGCGCGGCGATCTCGAAGGCCGTCGCCGTCGACTCCGGATAGACCGAGGCCGTCGACAGGGCGACCTTCGCATCCGGGATGCGCACCACTGGTTCTGCCACGCAAGACAGGGTACGGGCCGCGCCGGGACACCGGGGAGGTGGCCTCATGCCGCCCCGCGCAAGGCCTCGCGCCCATCCCGGCACAAGGCCTCGCGCCCATCCCGGCACAAGGCCTCGCGCCCGCCCCGCGCAGGGAGCCGCCCCGCTCAGGAGACCCGCCCGCTCAGGAGGCCGGCAGGTGGTCGAGCCGGCGCAGGATCACGCCCTCGCGCAGTGCCCAGGGGCAGATCTCCACGTTCTCGACCCCGAAGAGGTCCATGGCGCCCTCCGCGACCAGCGCTCCCGCGAGCAGTTGCGCGGCCCGCCCCTCGGAGACGCCGGGCAGCTCGGAGCGCTCCTCCGTGGTCATCGCGGCGAGCCGCGGAACCCAGTCCTCCAGGGACTTCCGCTTCAGTTCGCGCTGGACGTAGAGGCCCTCCGCGGAGCGGGCGGCGCCCGCGAGCCTGGCGAGCTGCTTGAACGTCTTCGAGGTGGCCACGATGTGGTCGGGGGCGCCGAAGCGGCTGAACTCCCCCACCGTCCGGGCGATCTGCGCGCGTACGTGCCGGCGCAGCGCCTTCACGTCGGCCGGGTCCGGCGGGTCCGCGGGCAGCCAGGCGGCGGTGAGGCGCCCGGCGCCCAGGGGCAGGCTGACCGCCGCGTCCGGCTCCTCGTCCATGCCGTACGCGATCTCCAGCGAGCCGCCGCCGATGTCGAGGAGCAGCAGCTTGCCCGCGGACCAGCCGAACCAGCGGCGGGCGGCGAGGAAGGTGAGTTTGGCCTCCTCCTCGCCGGACAGCACCTTCAGATCGACGCCGGTCTCGTCCCTGACCCGGCCGAGGACCTCGTCGGCGTTGGTCGCCTCGCGCACCGCGGAGGTGGCGAACGGCAGGACCTCCTCCACGCCCTTGTCCTCGGCGGCCTCCATCGCCTCGCGCACGATGGCGACGAGGCGGCCCACGCCCTCGGGCCCTATCGCCCCCGACGGATCGAGGAGTTGGGCCAGGCGCAGATCGGCCTTGTGCGAGTGCGCGGGCAGCGGGCGCGCGCCGGGGTGGGCGTCGACCACGAGCAGATGCACCGTGTTCGACCCCACGTCGAGGACACCGAGTCTCATGTACGAGACGCTACGCCGCGCGCGGCGGCGGTCTGGCTCCGGGCGGCCCACCGCACGCATACCCTGGAGTCGTGCCAAAGACGAAAAAGACGAAGGCCGACAAATCGAAGTCGGCGAAGTCGTCGCCCGAGTCCCATGAGCCGTCGAAGCAGGGGAAGCGGGAGAAGGTGGTGGGAAGGCCGGAGAAGGCCGAGAAGGTGGGAAAGTCCGGAAAGCCTGCGAAGACCGGGAAGGCGGAACCGGACGAGAAGGGCCTTGACTTCGCCCGCTCATGGGTGGAGTTCCCGGATCCGGCGGACGACGAGCAGGTCTTCCGCTGCGATCTGACATGGCTGACCTCTCGCTGGAACTGCATCTTCGGAAGCGGCTGCCAGGGGATCAAGGAGGGCCGCGCCGACGACGGGTGCTGCACGCTGGGTGCCCATTTCTCGGACGACGACGACGAGAAGCGCGTCGCCGGCTTCGTGGAGCGGCTCACCCCCGACATCTGGCAGCACCACGACGTGGGCCGGGAGACCGGCTGGGTCTCCACGGACGAGGACGGCGACCGCCAGACCCGCCCGTTCAACGGCTCCTGCATCTTCCAGAACCGCCCCGGTTTCGAGGGCGGCGCCGGCTGCTCGCTGCACATCCTGGCGCTGCGCGAGGGCCGCGAGCCCCTGGAGACCAAGCCGGACGTCTGCTGGCAGCTCCCGGTGCGCAGGACGTACGAGTGGATCGACCGGCCCGACGACACGCGGATCCTTCAGGTGTCGATCGGGGAGTACGACCGGCGCGGCTGGGGCCCCGGCGGCCACGATCTGCACTGGTGGTGCACCTCGGCGACGTCGGCGCACGGCGCGGGCGACCCGGTGTACGTCACCTACCGCCCCGAGCTGATCGAGCTGATGGGCAAGGAGGGTTACGACCGGCTCGTGGAGCTCTGCGAGGAGCGCCTCGCCTCCCGGCTGCCGCTCCTCGCCCCGCATCCCGCGGATCCCGCGTAACACCTGTCCCCTCGGTCGCCGGGCCCGGTCAGCCCGGGCTCGTCCCGCCGTCGCCCGGAGGCGCCGACGGGCCGCCCGGGGCGGGGTACGACGGGGTGGTCGTCGGCTCCGTGGGCGTCGGCGTGGGGTCGGGGTCCGACGGGTCAGGGTCGGTGGGCCTCGGGGTCGGGTCGGGGCCCGGGTCCGGGTCGGAGGGCCCGGGGTCGGTGGGGCGCGGGTCCGTGGGCCGCGGGCCGGGGTCCGGCGTGTGCGGCGGGCGCCCGTCGCCGTGCCCGTCGATCGAGATGACCGCGCCGGAAGGTGCGATCGAGACGCGTGCGCGCCAGGGCCCCGACGGCTCGCGGCGGTGGTCCACGTACACCCGCAGAGTGACCGTTTCGCCGGGCGCCAGCGTGCCCGACGAGCGGTTCAGATAGAGCCATGAGGCGTTCGCGCCGGCCGACCAGTCCACCGGGGCGCTGCCCGACGCGGTCAGGGTGATCAGGGTGATGTCGCCGCTCGGCCTGGCCGTCACGGTGAGGCGCCCGGCCGACGGGCCGCCGCCGCTGATGACCTCCACGGAGACGTCCGGCGACCGGCCGCCCGCGGTGAAGTGCGGCCCGGGGCCCTTGCGGGCATTGCCCGCGTTCTCATAGCCGTCGCCCGCGTGGTCGCTGCCGAGGCCTCCGGCGCCCTCGTCCTCGCTCGCGGTCACCGAACCGCCGTCGTGGCCCTCGCCGGTGAGGGGGCCGCGGTAGGCCGCCCAGAGGGCAAGGACCGGGGCGGCCACCACGGTGGCGACGACGGTCGTGGTGACGGCACGCGCGCGGATCCGGTCCCTGCGGGCCGCGTGGTCCTTGGGGTCCATCGGGAAACCGCGCCGGTCATAGCGGGGGTGGACGCCACGCGCGCGTGGGCCGTGCGCCATCGCGCGGTGCAGGGCGGCCCGGGGGGCCTCGATCAGGGGGAGCGTGGCGGGGCTCACGGCCGTGCCGGGCCAGGTGCCCGCTCCGGCCCGCTCGGCGGTGCCGCGGCAGCGCGGGCAGTCGTCGACGTGCCGGACGAGTTCGCGGCGCAGGGCCGTGCCGAGCAGGAGCTGGTTGTCGCCGGTGAGGCGGGCCACGATGGGGCAGCTGCCGGTCTCCACCACGGCGAGGGCGGCGCGGGTGCGCTCCACCTCGCAGGCGGCGGAGGCGAGCAGCTCGCGGGCCTTCGCGGGGTCCATGCCGACCACGGCGGCGACCTCGGCGGGGGTGAGCTGGTGGCGCACGGCCAGCTCCAGCGCCTCGCGCTGCTCGGGGGTGGTGCCGGCGGCCTCCGGCCAGGCGAGCCGGGCCAGTTCGCCGCGGCGCTCCCGCTGGACCTCCTCGGACTCTCCGGAGGGGCGGGCCGCCCCTGGGGCGGGTCCTGCGTCCCGCGGCGGGTCCTTCGGGGTGCGGCCCGCGCCCGCGGCGTGGGCGGCATGGCGGCTGCGCTTGGCCTCGGCGAGCCTGCGCAGGCAGACCCAGCGGGCCAGTGCGTAGAGCCAGGCCTTCAGCTCGCCGCCGGACTCCGGTCCGCGCGAGCCCCTGCGCTCGGCGATGTGGAGGACGTCGCCCACGGCCACGGTCGCCGCGTCGTGGTCGCAGAGGACGGACAGGCAGTACGTGAACAGGCCGTCCAGGCAGGGGTCATAGCGCCCGTGCGGGGCGGTCCGGGGCGCCTGGCGGGGCGCCACACGCTTGCGCGCGTCGCGGTGCGCCCGGTGTGCGCCGGTTTTGGTCACTGCGGTTTCCGGCCTGCTGCTCGTCACCGTGTGAAGGTAGGCGGATGATGCAGGCGTCTTCCGCCGTCTTGAGCGTATTTAATCCTTACGGGTGAACCAATCCCTCGAAAGGGGACAGGAACCCATCATTCCGTCGGCCGGCCCCGGCCGGTGACGGGTGGTGAACCGCGGCAGACGGCGTTGTCAGTGGGCTCGGCTACGGTTCCGAACATGGCTGCCCGTACGAAATCCGCCAAGGACCGTCCGTCCTACCGCTGCACCGAGTGCGGCTGGCAGACGGCCAAGTGGCTCGGCCGCTGCCCCGAATGCCAGGCCTGGGGCACCGTCGAGGAGTACGGCGCGCCCGCCGTCCGCACCACCGCCCCCGGCCGCGTCACCTCGTCCGCCGTGCCGATCGGCGAGGTCGACGGCCGCCGGGCCACCGCGCGCAGCACCGGCGTGCCCGAGCTGGACCGCGTGCTCGGCGGCGGCCTGGTCCCCGGCGCCGTGGCGCTGCTCGCGGGCGAGCCGGGCGTCGGCAAGTCCACGCTGCTCCTGGACGTCGCGGCGAAGGCGGCCAGCGACGAGCACCGCACGCTCTATGTGACGGGCGAGGAGTCGGCGAGCCAGGTGCGGCTGCGGGCCGACCGCATCGGCGCCATCGACGACCACCTGTATCTGGCGGCGGAGACCGACCTGGCCGCCGTCCTCGGCCACCTGGACGCGGTCAAGCCCTCGCTCCTGGTCCTGGACTCCGTGCAGACCGTCGCCTCCCCCGAGATCGACGGGGCGCCGGGCGGCATGGCGCAGGTCCGCGAGGTCGCGGGCGCCCTGATCCGCGCCTCCAAGGAGCGCGGCATGTCCACCCTCCTGGTCGGTCACGTCACCAAGGACGGCGCGATCGCGGGGCCCCGCCTCCTGGAGCACCTCGTCGACGTGGTCCTCCAGTTCGAGGGCGACCGGCACGCACGCCTGCGCCTGGTCCGCGGCATCAAGAACCGCTACGGGACGACGGACGAGGTGGGCTGCTTCGAGCTGCACGACGAGGGCATCACGGGCCTCGCCGATCCCAGCGGCCTCTTCCTCACCCGCCGGGCCGAGGCCGTTCCCGGCACCTGCCTGACCGTCACCCTGGAGGGCCGCCGCCCCCTGGTCGCCGAGGTCCAGGCGCTCACGGTCGACTCGCAGATCCCGAGCCCCCGGCGCACCACCTCCGGCCTGGAGACCTCCCGCGTCTCGATGATGCTGGCCGTCCTGGAGCAGCGCGGCCGGATCACGGCCCTCGGCAAGCGGGACATCTACAGCGCGACCGTCGGCGGAGTGAAGCTCTCCGAGCCCGCCGCGGACCTCGCCGTCGCCCTGGCCCTGGCCAGCGCCGCGACCGACACCCCGCTGCCGAAGAACCTGGTCGCGATCGGGGAAGTGGGCCTGGCGGGCGAGGTCAGACGGGTCACGGGCGTCCAGCGCAGGCTGTCGGAGGCGCACCGCCTGGGCTTCACGCACGCGCTCGTACCGGCCGATCCGGGGAAGGTCCCGCCCGGTATGAAGGTCATCGAAGTCGCCGACATGGGGGACGCCCTGCGGGTCCTGCCGAGGTCGCGTCGCCGAGAGGCCCCACGGGAGGAGGAAGAGCGCCGGTAGACTTTGCCCTGGTCTCGCCCACTCGTACGAAGTCAGGCGTACGGAAGTGGCATGGAGAACCCGCGACCGAGGGAGTGCAGTGGCAGCCAACGACCGGGCAGCGAGTTCCGGCAAGTCCGGCGGAAGCTCCGCTGCCGACGCCCTGATGCGCGCCTCCCTGAGCGCCGTCGCCCCCGGCATGGCCCTGCGCGACGGCCTGGAGCGCATCCTGCGCGGCAACACCGGCGGTCTCATCGTGCTCGGCTGGGACAAGACCGTGGAGTCGATGTGCACGGGCGGATTCATCCTGGACGTCGAGTTCACCGCGACGCGCCTGCGTGAGCTCTGCAAGCTCGACGGCGGCATCGTCCTCGACAAGGACATCACCAAGATCCTGCGGGCCGGCGTGCAGCTCGTGCCGGACCCGAGGATTCCCACCGAGGAGACGGGCACGCGGCACCGCACGGCGGACCGCGTCTCCAAGCAGGTCGGCTTCCCCGTCGTCTCCGTCTCGCAGTCCATGCGTCTGATCGCGCTGTACGTGGACGGGCAGCGCCGCGTCCTTGAGGACTCGGCGGCGATCCTCTCCCGCGCCAACCAGGCCCTGGCGACCCTGGAGCGGTACAAGCTCCGTCTCGACGAGGTCGCGGGCACGCTCTCCGCCCTGGAGATCGAGGACCTGGTGACCGTGCGGGACGTCACGGCGGTCGCCCAGCGCCTGGAGATGGTGCGCCGCATCGCCACCGAGATCGCCGAGTACGTGGTGGAGCTCGGCACGGACGGCCGCCTCCTCGCCCTCCAGCTCGACGAGTTGATCGCGGGCGTGGAGCCCGAGCGCGAACTGGTCGTCAGGGATTACGTCCCCGAGCCGACCGCGAAGCGGTCCCGCACGGTAGACGAGGCTCTCTCGGAGCTGGACTCCCTCAGCCACGCGGAGCTCCTCGAACTCTCCACCGTGGCCCGCGCCCTGGGGTACACGGGCTCCCCCGAGACCCTGGACTCCGCGGTCTCCCCCCGGGGTTTCCGCCTGCTCGCCAAGGTCCCGCGGCTGCCCGGCGCCATCATCGACCGCCTGGTCGAGCACTTCGGCGGCCTCCAGAAGCTGCTCGCCGCCAGCGTGGACGACCTCCAGACCGTGGACGGCGTCGGCGAGGCCCGGGCCCGCAGCGTCCGCGAGGGACTCTCCCGCCTTGCGGAATCCTCGATCCTGGAGCGGTACGTCTAGCCTTCCGGCCGGGGGGCGGTGGCACCGCCCCCCCAGAGGCGGTGGCTCAGTCCTTTTCGAGGACGAACGAGGCCTGGGCCGTGCCGAGGCCGGGCGCCTTCGCCTCGACCAGGTAGGTCCCGGGCGCGGCCTTCTTCGCCGGGGACGTGGCGCACTTCTCGGCGCTCGCCCTGCGGTCCCAGTCCACGGTGTGCGTGACGCGGCCGTCGGCCGGCACCCGGAGCAGCAGGCTGCCGCTGCCGGAGGGGCAGTCGTCCGAGGACCAGAACGCGTCGTCGCCCTCGGCCTGAGTGATCGTCAGGACGGTTCCCTTACCGCCGAGATCGACCTTGCAGGCCTTGCCGCCGCCGTTCTCCGCGATCAGCTCGAACATGGGCTTCTCGTCGATCCCGTACGTGTTGCGCACGCTGCGGACCTTCAACTTGACGTCGCTCTTGGCGCAGTCGGGCAGCCGCGTGCCCGCCGGGAGGCCGCCGGCCGAGCCGCCGCCGCCCTTGGCGTCGCCGCCCGAGTCACCGCCCGAGCCCGCCGAGCCGCCCACGTCCGACCCTCCGGAGCCACCGGCACCGCCCGAGCCGGAACCGGAGCCCGAGCCCGAACCGTTGCCCGAGCCGTCGTCCGACTCGTCGCGCCCGCCCGGGTGTTGGCTGATTGCGGGCCCGGACTCGGAGGGGCCCGGAGTGATGGACGTGGCGGGTCCGTTCTCGCCCGGCCCGTTGGCGCCGTTCTTCCCGTCGCCGCCACCCATGGTGACGATCCAGACGACAAGCAGGGCCAATAGGCCGATTACGGACAGCAGAACGGCCCTCCGACGCCAGTAAATGGTGGAGGGAAGCGGCCCGACCGGATTGCGCAGAGATCCCACGCCCAAACCTTACGAGAGAACCGGCTCTTCTCCCGCCCCACCCGCCGTCCGGAGCAACAAAGTTTGTTCGATCATCATTCTGGTTCGGTTCCGATGCCGGTTCCGATGCCGGTTTCGATGCGGTTCTGATTCCGGTTCCGGGCTCCGCCATGGGTCGCAATCCACCCGATCCCCCGCGAACCCTGTCGATCGTCGGGGGCGGGACAGGTCGATCGCCGGGTGCGGGGATTCGGAGCCTCTCCGTACCGTCCATAATCATGGACACCATGGACGACGACCTCTACCGCGACACACTCGACTTCGCTCACGACACCCCGTCGTGGTTCCAGCACCTCGCGGAGGTGTGGACGGAGCTCGGGCTGTTGCTCTTCGGCGTGCTCTTCGTCGTCGCCTGGTGGCGGGCCCGGCGGGGGGATCCCCGCGCGCTGGCCATCTCGGTGCTCGCTCCCCTCGCCACGGCGGTGGCGTACGTGTGCAGCGAGGCGCTCAAGTCCGTGATCGACGAGGAGCGGCCCTGCCGGGCGGTCTCCGGGGCGCTGAAGCCGCTCGTCGAGTGCCCCGCCTACGGCGACTGGTCGTTCCCCAGCAACCACTCGACGATCGCGGGCGCCGCCGCCATCGGCCTCACGCTGGCCTGGCCGCGCATCGCGGCCCTGACGGTTCCGATGGCGGTGCTCATGGCCGCCTCCCGGGTCTTCGTCGGCGTCCACTACCCGCATGACGTGGCGGTCGGTCTCGTCTTCGGCGCCCTGGTCACGTATGTGGTCGTACGGCTCACCACGCGTCCGGTGGCGCGGGTCGCGCAGTCGATGCGGGGGTCCTCCACCGCGGTCGTGAAGTGGTTCGCCGGGCCAGGGCCCGCGCTCGCCCCGTCCCCGGCCACGGATCCGGCGGCGTACGACACCCCGACGATGACGTTCCACCGTCACGACGCGCACGGCCCGGACCCGTACGGCCAGGACCCGTACGGCCACGATTCCCCCCGTCACGACTCCCCTCGCCGCGACTCCCCCCGCCGCGGGTCGCACCGCCGCTGAATCTCCGTGCCCCGGAGGCCTCGCGCCCCGGGGCCTCTCAGTCCCGGGGTACGAGATCCGCCTCGTACGCGACGATCGCCGCAAGGACGCGGTTCTTGACGCCGAGGCGTTCCAGGACCGCGCTGACGTAGGCCTTGACCGTGCCCTCCACCAGGTGGAGCCGGGCGGCGATCTCCGGGTTGGAGAGGCCCGCGCCGACCAGGCCGAGGACCTCGCGCTCGCGCGGGGTGAGGGTCTCGACGCGGGCCCGCGCGGCGGCTCCGCGGTTCCTGCGGCCGGCCTCGAAGCCCTCGATGACGTGCCGGGCGACCTTGGGCGAGAGGAAGGCGGCGCCGTCCGCGACCGCCCGTACGCCCGCGATCAGCTCGTGCGGGTCGCCCGACTTCAGCAGGAAGCCGGTGGCTCCGCCGCCGAGGGCCCGGGAGACGTACGCGTCCTCGGAGAACGTCGTCAGCATGGCGACCGCGGTGCCCGGCACCGTACGCACGATCTCCTCGCCCGCGGCGAGGCCGTCCAGGCGCGGCATACGGATGTCGAGCAGCGCCACATCGGGCCGGTGGGCCTGGGCCAGGGAGACCGCCTCGCGCCCGTCGGCGGCCTCCGCGACGACCTCGATGTCCTTGCCCGCGGCGAGGATGGCGCGGACGCCCGCGCGGATCATCGCCTCGTCGTCGGCCAGCAGGACGCGGATTGGCTCGTTCACGGCTTCTCTTCCTCGGGTTCGGGGCGCTCGTTCGCCGTCGGGATCACTGTCTTGTCGACGAGGCGGTCCGCGTCGTCCCCTGCTGTGCCGAAGCAGAGCCTGAAGTAGGGGACGGCGGAGAAGAGCCTGTCCTCGGCCCGGTAGTAGACGCAGTCGGCGTCCGCGGGGGCCGGGCTCGGCGCGCGCTCCGCGGGCGGGTCGGATGCGGTCCGGGCGGGCAGTACGCGCTCGGCCTCCGCGCGCGGGTCGCCGACGCGCAGCCGGGCGAAGTCGGCGGGGTCGAGGACGGAGTGCGTCCGTGAGTACGCGTACCAGGCGAAGGCGCCGCCGACGAGCAGCGCGCCCGTGGTGAGGGCGGCGCCGAAGGCCAGGACGGTGCGGCGGCGCGCGTACGCGAGGTGGGCGCCGGAGCGCGGGGGCGCGGGCCCGGCGCCCTGGACCGGCAGCCGGGCGGTGACCCGGTGGCCGTGGCCGTGCGGGCCCGCGTGGAAGGTGCCGCCCAGGTCCGTGACGCGGGCCCGCAGCGCGCGCAGGCCGGAGCCGCCGTGGGACGGGGGGCCAGGTTCGGCCGGGCGGTCGTTGGTGACCGTGACGGTCGTCGCCGAGGCGTCCCGGGTGACCGCCACGGTGACGGGGGCGCCGGGGGCGTGGCGGGCGGCGTTGGTCAGGGCTTCCTGGACGACGCGGTGGAGGGTGCGGGCGGTCGTGTCCTCGGGGGAGGCGGCGCCCGGGGCCTGTCCGTCGTTCCTGGCCGGCGGCCCGTCGTCCGTGTAGCTGATTTCGAGGCCGGACTCGGCCGCGCGTGCCACGAGGTCCGCGACGCTCTCCCCTGCCGGGGCGAGCGGGGCCGTCTCGTCACCCTCCTCGCGGAGCAGGCCGATGATGGCGTGCAGCCGGTCCGTGGCGTGCGAGGCGGCCGCGCGGAGGTCGGCGGCGGCCTCGCGGTGCGGTGCGGGCAGGTCGGGGGCGACCTGGAGGGCGCCCGCGCGGACGGCGATGAGGCTCAGCTCGTGGCCCAGGTCGTCGTGCATGTCCTGGGCGATACGGGCCCGCTCGCGCAGCCTGGCGCGGTCGGCGACGATGCGTTGCTCGCGCTCCAGCTGGTCGGCTCTCGCCCACCCGGCGGCGGCCAGTTCGCGGTTCTGGCGCCAGTAGCGGCCCGCGAGCCAGGGGAAGACCGTGCCGAAGAGCAGCGTGCCGGTGAGGACGAGCCACTCGACCACGGGGTCGACGTCCCGTACGGCGATCTTGACCGTGCCGATCAGGGCGACCGCGCCGAAGCCGAGTGGGGCGGGGCTGATGTGCTCGGCCCGGCGGCCCATGAGCAGTGCGAACACCGCGAGGGCGGGGCCGTAGGAGAGGGTGAAGAGGGACGGGGCGGCGGCCAGGCCCAGGGCTGCGGCGAGGAGGAACGCGAGGAGGGGGCTCGCCCCGCGGACGGCGACGGCGGCGGCCAGGACGGCCAGCGCGGTGAGCCGCTCCTGCGGGGAGGCCGGTTCGTTCAGGCCCAGGTGGTCCACCGACACCGCGGGGACGGCCAGGGCCGCCCACAGCAGTGCGCTTCTGGTACGTCTCTCCACGCGGCCGACGGTACTTGCCGGGGGGCGGGCGTCTCCCCTGCCGATCGTCAGGTCCTTCCCGAACCCGCCGTTTCGCGGGGGCGCCGTTTCGCGGGGCGCCGCTTGGCGGGCCGCCGCTTGGCAGGGCGCCGCTTGGCAGGCCGCCGCTTGGCAGGCCGCCGCTTGGCAGGCCGCCGCTTGGCAGGCCCCGCCCCCGCTTCGCGGCGGGCACCATTTCGCGGCAGGCGCCACTTCCCGGGCCAGCCGCGTTTCGCAAGGCGCCGTTTCGCGGACCAGCCGCCGTTTCGCAAGGCGCCGCCTGGCATGGCGCCGCTTCCCAGGCCCCGCACCCGCTTCGCCGCGGGCGCCGTTTCGCGGCGGGCCCCGTTTCGCAGGCCCCGCCCCGCTTCGCGGCGGGCGACTCCCGCTCGGCCCCGTCGCCTCCCGCTCGGCCCCGCCCCTTCGCCCCGCGTCGGGACACCCCCGTAGGAGCCACGACAGCGGGCGTCCCGCCAGAACCGTCGGGGGCATGGCAGGATCGTTGGTGCCATGACTGCTCCCGCGAAGCCCTTGCCGCACAGCCCGAGCCCCGGAGACGTTCCCGGGGCCGCCGGTGACGCCCTGCACCTTCCCGTCATCGCCTGGTTCGACGCCCACGCCCGTGACCTGCCCTGGCGGCGCGAGGACGCCGGGCCGTGGGGCGTGATGGTCAGTGAGTTCATGCTCCAGCAGACGCCGGTCAGCCGGGTCCTGCCCGTGTACGAGCAGTGGCTGGCCCGCTGGCCCCGCCCCGCCGACCTCGCCAAGGAGGCGCCCGGCGAGGCCGTCCGCGCCTGGGGGCGGCTCGGTTACCCGCGCCGCGCCCTGCGGCTGCACGGCGCGGCCGTCGCCATAACGGAGCGGCACGGCGGCGACGTCCCCACGGGGCACGCCCAGTTGCTCGCCCTGCCGGGCATCGGGGAGTACACGGCCGCCGCCGTGGCCTCGTTCGCGTACGGGCAGCGCCACGCCGTGCTCGACACGAACGTGCGCCGCGTCTTCGCGCGCGCCGTGACCGGCGTGCAGTACCCGCCGAACGCCACCACGGCCGCCGAGCGCAAGCTCGCCCGCGCCCTGCTGCCGGACGAGGAGCACACCGCCTCCCGCTGGGCCGCCGCGTCGATGGAGCTCGGCGCCCTGGTCTGCACCGCGCGGAACGAGTCCTGCGAGCGGTGCCCGATCGCCGCGCGGTGCGCGTGGCGCGCGGCCGGCAAGCCCGCGCACGAAGGCCCGGCGCGCCGCGGCCAGACGTACGCGGGAACGGACCGCCAGGTGCGGGGCAAGCTGCTCGCCGTGCTCCGCGAGGCCGTGACGCCCGTGCCGCAGGCCACGCTCGACCGGGTCTGGGACGAACCCGTGCAGCGGGCCCGCGCCCTCGACGGCCTGGTCGCCGACGGTCTCGTCGAGCCGCTGCGGGGCGGCCTCTACCGGCTGCCGCTGACCTGAGCCTTGCCACCCGGGGGTGGCGGCCGCCGCCACCCTCGCAAACGCAGGTTTTTACGCCGGTCCTACGTCTGTTACACAACCTACGTACAGCCGTGCGCCCGCCGCTGGCTCGTCCGCACAACCTCGTGACAACGCCTCCGTAACTTCATACCCGTACCGCGGAGCAGGGAAAGCGGTCGGCGATGGAGACGGAACGGAGGCGGTTTGAGATGGCGCACGGAGAGGTGCTCGAGTTCGAAGAGTACGTCCGCACTCGGCAGGATGCCCTGCTGCGCAGTGCCCGGCGCCTGGTCCCGGACCCCGTGGACGCCCAGGACCTGCTCCAGACCGCGCTCGTACGGACGTACGGCCGCTGGGACGGCATAGCCGACAAGCGGCTCGCGGACGCGTATCTGCGCCGCGTCATGATCAATACTCGTACGGAGTGGTGGCGGGCGCGCAAGCTCGAAGAGGTACCCACCGAGCAGCTTCCCGACGCGAGCGTGGAAGACTCCACCGACCAGCACGCGGACCGCGCGCTGCTCATGGACATCATGAAGGTGCTGGCACCCAAGCAGCGCAGCGTGGTCGTGCTGCGACACTGGGAGCAGATGTCCACAGAGGAGACGGCTGCCGCACTCGGCATGTCGGCCGGAACGGTCAAGAGCACGCTGCACCGGGCGCTGGCCCGGCTCCGCCAGGAGCTGGAGAGCCGCGACCTGGATGCCCGCGCGCTCGAACGTGGGGAGCGGGAGCGTTGCGCGGCCTAGGTCCTGGGGTCACGAACAGTGTGAAGGCGGTGAGCACGGCGGTGGCCGTGCTCACCGCCCTCGGCCTTTCACTCGCCGCCTGCTCGACGGGCGGCTCCGGCGCGCGTGACGAGGGCCCGGCCCACAGCGAGGCGGTGGTGTCCTCGTCGCCGTCCCCCTCGGCCTCCACCGGCCTGCCGAAGCAGAAGATCGACGCGGTGCGGCTCGTCAAGGACGACCCGGAGGTCAGCCCGGCGATCAAGCGGGACCTGAAGCCGTGCGCCGGGGACACCTACCCGGTCGACGTCTCGTACGGGAACCTGACCGGAGGATCGGCCTCCGATGTCGTGGTGAACGTTCTGACCTGCGCGGACGCGGTCGGCATCGGCAGCTATGTGTATCGCGCGCAGGATGGCGGATACGAGAACGTGTTCAAGGCCGAGGAGCCCGCGTCCGTCTACGCCGAGATCGACCGGGGCGACCTGGTCGTGACGAAGCAGCTCTACGAGAAGGGCGACTCGGTGGCCTACCCCTCCGGCGAGGAAGTGATCACGTACCGCTGGGCGTCGAACCGCTTCACCGAGACGGAACGCACGCGCAGCGACTTCAGCGACGCGGTGGGCGGCGAGGCCACCCCCCCGTCCGCGGACTGACCGGTTCCGGTCGCACACTACGTACGACACGTATGACACGTATGACACGTACGGGACGCACGACACGCACGACACGCACGAGAAGGACTGAGAGCATCCGATGGCAGAGCAGACCCATGTCCTGTTCGTCGAGGACGACGACGTCATCCGCGAGGCCACCCAGCTCGCCCTGGAGCGCGACGGTTTCGTGGTGACCGCCATGCCCGACGGCCTCTCGGGCCTTGAGGCGTTCCGCGCCGACCAGCCCGACATCGCGCTGCTCGACGTGATGGTGCCGGGCCTGGACGGTGTCTCGCTCTGCCGCCGCATCCGCGACGAGTCGACCGTCCCGGTGATCATGCTGTCGGCGCGCGCCGACTCCATCGACGTCGTGCTCGGCCTGGAGGCGGGCGCCGACGACTACGTGACCAAGCCGTTCGACGGCGCCGTCCTGGTCGCCCGCATCCGCGCGGTCCTCCGCCGCTTCGGGCACGCGAGCGGCCCGGGCTCGTCGGGCGGCGCCGGCGACTCGGGGTCCGCGGCCGACGGGGGCGTGCTGCACTTCGGCGATCTGGAGATCGACACGGAGGGCATGGAGGTGCGCAGGAACGGCACGCCGGTGGGCCTCACGCCGACCGAGATGCGGCTGCTCCTCGAATTCTCCTCCGCGCCCGGCACGGTCCTCTCCCGCGACAAACTCCTTGAGCGGGTCTGGGACTACGGCTGGGGCGGCGACACCCGCGTCGTCGACGTCCACGTGCAGCGGCTGCGCACCAAGGTCGGCCAGGACCGCATCGAGACGGTGCGCGGCTTCGGCTACAAACTCAAGGCGTGAGCGGGCGCGTGAGCGGGCGCGTGAGCGGGCGCGTGAGCGGGCGCGTGCCCCACGGCGTTGATGGCGTAGATGGCGTAGATGGCGTACGGCGGCCCCACGCGGGCCGCGGACTTTGGAGACACATATGAGCGGGGCGTCCAGGGCGGGCGGACGGTTCCGCACCGCGCTGCCCTCCGGTCTGCGCACCGGCGTGCGCTGGAAGATCAGCGCGGCGATCGCGCTGGTCGGCGCGCTGGTCGCGGTCGTCCTCAGCCTCGTCGTGCACAACGCCGCGCGCGTCTCGATGCTCGACAACGCGCGCGACGTGCAGGACGAGCGCATCCAGTTCGCCCTGCGCCTGTACTCCGCGTCCCAGCGGCAGACCCTCCAGTTCGGCACGAAGGTCGACGACCCCGCGCTCCCCGGCGAGCTGCGCCAGAAGGTCCTGACAGGCCGCCGCGCCACGTTCGTCGAGGACAAGCCGGGCGGCGTGCCGGACATCTGGGCCGCCGTGCCGCTCGCCGACGGGCACGTCCTCTCGCTGCACTCGCGCTTCACCGACCGCAGCGCCACCGTCATGAAGGACCTCGACCAGGCCCTGGTCATCGGCTCGATCACGGTCGTCTTCGGCGGCTGCGCGCTCGGCGTGCTGATCGGCGGGCAGCTCTCGCGGCGCCTGCGCAAGGCGGCGATGGCGGCGAGCGACGTCGCCCAGGGCCAGACGGACGTCAGCGTGCGCGACGCCATCGGCGGCGTGGTGAAGGACGAGACCGACGATCTGGCGAGCGCCGTGGACGCCATGGCCGACGCCCTCAAGCAGCGCCTCGAAGCCGAGCGCCGGGTGACGGCGGACATCGCGCACGAGCTGCGCACCCCGGTGACCGGGCTCCTCACGGCGGCCGAGCTGCTGCCCCCCGGACGCCCGAGCGAGCTGGTCAAGGACCGCGCGCAGGCCATGCGCACGCTCGTCGAGGACGTACTCGAAGTGGCCCGTCTTGACTCCGCGGCCGAGCGCGCCGAATTGCAGGACATCACCCTCGGCGAGTTCGTGAGCCGGCGCATGGCGGCGCTGACCACGGACGTCTCGGTGACGGTGGTGCACGAGTCGGAGGTCACCACCGACCCGCGCCGCCTGGAGCGCATCCTCGGCAACCTCGTCGCCAACGCCACCAAGCACGGCAAGCCGCCGATCGAGGTCAGCGTCGAGGGCCGCGTCGTCCGGGTGCGCGACCACGGGCCCGGCTTCCCCGAGGCGCTCCTCCACGAGGGACCGAGCCGCTTCCGCACCGGCAGCACCGACCGCGCGGGCCACGGCCACGGCCTCGGCCTGACGATCGCCGCGGGCCAGGCGCGCGTACTGGGCGCACGGCTCACCTTCCGCAACGTACGCCCGGCGGGCGCGCCGCCCGACGAGCCCGCCGAGGGCGCGGTGGCCGTGCTGTGGCTACCGGAGCACGCCCCGACGAACACCGGCAGCTACCCCATGCTGCAACTCCCGGACAAGCCGTAGCTCCACGGGCCCCGCGTCAGCTCTTGCCGGCCGGGGCCGAGCCGCTCGTATCGGCCGGGGCCGAGCCGCGCAGCGGGAGTTCCTTGACGAAGAGTGCCGCGACCAGGGCGACCACCGCGATGGCCGCGCCCAGCAGGAACGCCGAGTGCGTACCGGAGGCGACCGCGTACTGGTACGCGTCGCGCACCGGCTCCGGCAGCTTCGCCAGGCTGTCCGCGGTCAGCTGCGTCGACTGCTCGGTGATCCTGCCGCCGGTCGAGCCGGCGCGCTCGGCCATCACGTCCTGGACCCGGTCGTTGAAGAGGGCGCCCATGAGCGCGACGCCGAAGGACGAGCCGAGCGTACGGAAGAGGGTGGCCGAGGACGAGGCGACGCCCATGTCCTTCATCTCCACGCTGTTCTGCGCGACCAGCATGGTGATCTGCATCAGGAAGCCCATGCCCGCGCCGACCACGGCCATGTAGAGGCCCGAGGTGAGCCGCGAGGTCCCCGTGTCCATCTGCGCGAGCAGGAAGAAGCCCGCGACCATCAGTACGGAGCCGGCGACCGGGAAGACCTTGTACTTGCCGGTGGCCGTGGTGTACCGGCCCGCGAACACCGAGACGACCATCATCGAGAGCAGCAGCGGCAGGAGCAGCAGCCCCGAGTTGGTCGCCGACGCCCCCTGCACCGACTGCTGGTAGAGCGGCAGGAAGAGCATCGCGCCGAACATCACGAAGCCGGTGATGAAGCCGATCACGGCCATCAGCGAGAAGTTGCGGCTGCGGAAGATGTGCAGCGGCATGATCGGCTCGGCGGCCTTCTTCTGCACGAAGACGAAGCCGATCAGGGCGACGACGCCGATCGCGATGATCTCCATGATCACGGCCGAGCTCCAGGCGTACTCGGAGCCGCCCCAGGTGGTGACGAGCACGAGCGCGCTGATGCCGACGGTGAGCAGGGCCGCGCCGAGGTAGTCGATGCGCCCCTCGGCCTTCTTCTTGGGCAGGTGCAGGACGGCGGTGACCATGGCGAGCGCCACCGCGCCGAGCGGCAGGTTGATGTAGAAGGCCCAGCGCCAGCCGAGGTGGTCGGTGATCGTGCCGCCGACCAGCGGGCCGCCGATCATCGCGACCGCCATGACGCCGGTCATCATGCCCATGTACTTGCCGCGGTCCCGCGGCGGCACCAGGTCGCCGATGATCGCCATGACGCCGACCATCAGACCGCCGGCGCCCAGGCCCTGGATCGCGCGGAACCCGATGAGCTGGCCCATGTCCTGCGCCATGCCGCTGAGCACGGAGCCCACCAGGAAGATCACTATCGCGGTGAGGAAGGCGCCCTTGCGCCCGTACATGTCGCCGACCTTGCCCCAGATGGGGGTGGAGGCGGCGGTGGCCAGGGTGTAGCCGGTCACGACCCACGACAGGTGTTCGAGGCCGCCGAGATCGCCGACGATGGTCGGCATCGCGGGGCTCACGATCATGTTGTCGAGCATCGCGAGCAGCATCGTGATCATCAGGGCCATCAGTACGACGCGTACGCTGCGCGGCGCCGGCTGGTCCCCCTTCTGCTCCGGTACGGCTCTCGCCGTAGTCGTGTCAGCCATGTTTCCCACTCCCCGCGGTCCCCCAGGAACGCCCTGGTCGCCGGGCGCCTTACTTGCCGCCCGGCTAGTTGATTACACTGGGGAAAGTAGACCCCTAACTAGCCGGGCGTCAAGTAAGTTAATGCGGAGTCGAGGAGTACCCCGATGGGCACGGGCACAGGCAAGCAGCAGCGCCGCGGGGACACCCGCCAGCGCATCCAGGACGTGGCCCTCGAACTCTTCGCCGAGCATGGGTACGAGAAGACGTCGCTGCGGGAGATCTCGGAGCGTCTGGAGGTCACGAAGGCGGCGCTGTACTACCACTTCAAGACCAAGGAAGACATCCTGAACAGCCTCTTCGAGGACCGCACCAGGCCCATCGACGAGCTGATCGAGTGGGGCCGCGAGCAGCCGCAGCCGCCCTCCCTGGAAACCAGGCAGCAGGTTCTGCACCGCTACAGCGAGATCCTCGTCGACGCGTCGCCGCTCTTCCGCTTCATGCAGGAGAACCAGGCCACGGTGCGCGACCTTCAGATCGGCGAGGCCTTCAAGGGGCGCATGATCGGGCTCTTCGACATCCTCAAGGACCCCGGGGCCGACATGATCGACCAGGTGCGGTGCTTCAGCGCGCTGTTCACCATGCACGGCGGGATGTTCGCGCTCAAGGACGTCGAAGGCGACCCCGAGGAGAAGCGCAAGGCCATCCTGGAGGTCGCCATCGATCTGATCACGCAGGCGCACACGGGCGCGAGCGGCGGCTAGGCCGGGCCGAGGGCCTGGCCCAGCCGGGCTGGTTCTTGGGTCAGAGCTTCAGGCCGACCGAGCCGAGGAAGGCCACGGGGTCGATGGCCGAGCCGTAGTTCGCCGTCTTGCGGATCTCGAAGTGCAGGTGAGGACCGCTGGAGTTACCGGTGTTGCCGGAGAGGGCGATGTGCTGGCCGGTGTTGACGTTCTGGCCCACGTGGACGTCGATCCGCGAGAGGTGCGCGTACTGCGAGAACGTGCCGTTGTCGTGCTTGATCACGACGGCGTTGCCGTACGCGGGACCGTCACCGCCGCCGTTCGGGCCGGCCTTGACGACGGTGCCGGCGTGCGCGGCGCCCACGTTGGTGCCGACCGGCACGGCGAAGTCCTGGCCGGAGTGCTTGGAGGACCACATGTTGCCGCCGAGACCGAAGGTCGCGGAGAGCGTGTAGCGCTCGACCGGGTGGACCCAGGAGGTGGCGGCCTTCTTGGCGTCCGCGGCCTTCTTGGCCGCGTCCTTCTGCGCCTTGTCGGCGGCCTTCGCCTGAGCGTCGGCCTGGGCGCGGACCGAGTTCACGGAGACGCCGGGCAGGGCGCCGCCGGACTGGGCGCTGTCCGCAGCGACCGAGACCCCGGCCCCCAGGACCGCCGACGCCCCGAGACCCGCGGCGACGACGGCCACCTTCGTACGGAGCATCGACGGACGGGGCTGGTGGGACTTGGTGCGCTTCGACATATGTGTGTCCTCCGGAGCTTTGATGACTGAGGGGGGCATGCGTTGATCCGGCACGCGGGAAGCGGGTGAGTTCCCGCGGATCACGTATCGCCGGATCGGCCATACCTTGGTAACCCGCCCTCCGGTCACCGCACAAAGGCCCCATCTACTACGGAAAGCCGTAGCAGGCCGTCAGCATTTCAACCTCTTGACACCACCAAATACGGACAATTACTCCACGTCCGACTTTCGGCGTTTTTCCCGGGCCGAGGGGTGGCTTCGCACGTCGGAGGCCCCCCGGCCGCATGCGGGGGACGCCCCGGGCGGAGTCCCGCCAACCACGCCGAACGGCCCGAAGACCGCGGGCCAAAGGTCCCGAACGCCCACTGCGGCTGTCCCACTATTCCGCCTAGTAACGGACAAAACCCCTGTGCGTCATGTCACCGGGCACGGTGATCCACCCAGCCGGAATTGTGACGCGGGCTACGCCCGAGGGGGCCTGGGGAGGCCGCCACAGCTCGCCGAGCCCCGCCCCCCGCCCTTCACCTGTCGAGCTGCCGTCGTCCTCGGCGGGGGCTCTGCGGAGCGTGGGCAGCAGGTCACGTCCGTCGTACACGGCCACGCGTACGTGGGTGGCGGCGACGGCGGCCCGCAGGTGGACGTCGCTCTCGGTATGCCGGTGCACATGGGTCACCAGCTCGGAGGTGCAGAGCGCGGCGGCCTCCCCGAGACGCCCGAGCCCGAGGGTCTCCAGCGTGCCGCGCACGAAGTCCCGGCAGATCTTGGCGGAGTGCACGTTGCCCGGGAGGTGCCACATCACCTCGTAACGATCGGCTCGGCGCGGCAGCGCTCCCGCCCATCGACGCGATGGCGCTCCCCGGCAAGCATGGGACGCGCGATTCACTGGGGCTTGTCCAGCACATCCTGTACACCCTCCTGGGAGCACAAGCATGAGCACTCTCGACTGGCAGAAGTCCTCGTTCAGCGGCGACCAGGCGAACTGCGTATACGTCGCCGCCGATCCCTCCGGCCGCGTCCACCTCCAGGAGAGCGACGATCCGGCCGCGACCCTCACCACCACCCCCGAGGCCCTGGCCGCGCTCATACGGACGCTCACCGCCCCGGCGTAGGCCCCGTAGGCCCGGCCCGTAGGCCCGGCCCGTAGGCCCGTAGGCGCATGAAAAAGGGGCTGCCCCGGAGCCGTGTGAAACGGTCCGGGGCAGCCCCTGTGAAGCGTGCCCGGGGGCTACGCCTCCTTGCTCAGGTTCGGGCCGGCGCCGCCACCCGCGGCGGACTCGATCGGCGGCACGTCGGGCAGTGCCGCCTTCTCCTCGCCACGGAAGGTGAACGTGGCGGTCTCGCCCTCGCCCTCCGTGTCGACGACCACGATGTGGCCCGGACGCAGCTCGCCGAAGAGGATCTTCTCGGAGAGGCTGTCCTCGACCTCGCGCTGGATCGTGCGCCGCAGCGGACGCGCGCCGAGCACCGGGTCGTAACCCTTCTTCGCGAGCAGATCCTTCGCGGACTGGGAGAGCTCGATGCCCATGTCCCGGTCCTTGAGGCGCTCGTCCACCTTGGTGATCATCAGGTCGACGATCTGGAGGATGTCGTCCCGCGTGAGCTGCGGGAAGACGACGACGTCGTCCACGCGGTTCAGGAACTCCGGGCGGAAGTGCTGCTTCAGCTCGTCGCTGACCTTGTTCTTCATCCGCTCGTAGTTGGACTTCGTGTCGCCCTGGGCCGCGAAGCCGAGGTTGAAGCCCTTCGAGATGTCACGGGTGCCGAGGTTGGTCGTCATGATGATGACCGTGTTCTTGAAGTCGACGACCCGGCCCTGGGAGTCGGTCAGGCGACCGTCCTCCAGGATCTGAAGGAGCGAATTGAAGATGTCCGGGTGGGCCTTCTCGACCTCGTCGAAAAGGACGACGGAGAACGGCTTGCGGCGGACCTTCTCGGTCAGCTGACCGCCCTCTTCGTAACCCACGTAACCGGGGGGCGAACCGAAGAGACGCGAAACCGTGTGCTTCTCGCTGAACTCCGACATGTCGAGGGAGATCAGCGCGTCCTCGTCACCGAAGAGGAATTCGGCGAGCGCCTTGGACAGCTCGGTCTTACCGACACCGGACGGGCCCGCGAAGATGAACGAACCACCCGGACGCTTCGGGTCCTTCAGACCCGCTCGCGTACGCCGGATCGCCTTCGAGAGCGCCTTGACGGCGTCCTTCTGGCCGATGACCCGCTTGTGGAGCTCGTCCTCCATGCGCAGCAGACGGGAGGACTCCTCCTCCGTCAGCTTGAAGACCGGAATGCCGGTGGCGGTCGCGAGGACCTCGGCGATCAGCTCGCCGTCGACCTCCGCGACGACGTCCATGTCGCCGGCCTTCCACTCCTTCTCGCGCTTGGCCTTCGCCGCGAGCAGCTGCTTCTCCTTGTCGCGGAGAGAGGCCGCCTTCTCGAAGTCCTGGGAGTCGATGGCCGACTCCTTGTCGCGGCGCACGCCCGCGATCTTCTCGTCGAACTCGCGGAGGTCCGGCGGCGCGGTCATCCGGCGGATGCGCATCCGGGAGCCCGCCTCGTCGATCAGGTCGATCGCCTTGTCGGGGAGGAAGCGGTCCGAGATGTAGCGGTCCGCCAGCGTCGCCGCCTGGACGAGGGCCTCGTCGGTGATGGAGACGCGGTGGTGGGCCTCGTAACGGTCGCGCAGGCCCTTGAGGATCTCGATGGTGTGCGGCAGCGACGGCTCCGCGACCTGGATGGGCTGGAAGCGGCGCTCGAGGGCCGCGTCCTTCTCCAGGTGCTTGCGGTACTCGTCGAGCGTGGTCGCACCGATGGTCTGGAGCTCACCACGGGCCAGCATCGGCTTCAGGATCGAAGCGGCGTCGATGGCGCCCTCGGCGGCACCCGCGCCCACGAGCGTGTGCAGCTCGTCGATGAACAGGATGATGTCGCCGCGGGTGCGGATCTCCTTGAGGACCTTCTTCAGGCGCTCCTCGAAGTCACCGCGGTACCGGGAGCCGGCGACCAGCGCGCCCAGGTCGAGGGTGTAGAGGTGCTTGTCCTTGAGGGTCTCGGGCACCTCGCCCTTGACGATGGCCTGCGCCAGGCCCTCGACGACGGCGGTCTTGCCGACGCCGGGCTCGCCGATGAGCACCGGGTTGTTCTTGGTGCGGCGGGACAGCACCTGCATGACCCGCTCGATCTCCTTCTCGCGCCCGATGACCGGGTCGAGCTTGGACTCGCGGGCGGCCTGCGTGAGGTTCCGGCCGAACTGGTCGAGCACCAGGGACGTGGAGGGCGTGCCCTCGGCAGGACCGCCCGCGGTGGCGGTCTCCTTGCCCTGGTAGCCGGAGAGCAGCTGGATGACCTGCTGCCGCACCCGGTTGAGATCGGCACCCAGCTTGACCAGGACCTGGGCGGCGACGCCCTCGCCCTCGCGGATCAGGCCGAGCAGGATGTGCTCCGTGCCGATGTAGTTGTGGCCCAGCTGAAGGGCCTCGCGGAGCGAAAGCTCCAGGACCTTCTTGGCACGGGGGGTGAAGGGGATGTGCCCGGACGGAGCCTGCTGGCCCTGCCCGATGATCTCCTCCACCTGCTGGCGGACCGCCTCGAGCGAAATCCCGAGGCTCTCCAGGGCCTTAGCGGCGACACCCTCGCCCTCGTGGATCAAGCCCAGGAGGATGTGCTCGGTGCCGATGTAGTTGTGGTTGAGCATCCGGGCTTCTTCCTGAGCCAGGACGACAACCCGCCGCGCGCGGTCGGTGAACCTCTCGAACATCGTTAATCGCTCCTCAGAGCGGTCAGGCAGTAAGGGGTCGGTCCCCTCCCTGTCCTTCCGCAGCTTAGTCCCGCAAGCGGGGACCGCTCATTCCATCTGCCGACACCCGGACCTCTTCTCAGAGGATCTCCAGACCCGGAAAGCCGACACCTGCTCCAACCCGATGGTGCGAGACGATGTTCCCGCAGGCCAGGCAGTTACCCCCACCATCACTACGCCGATGGCGAACGGAGGCCTGCCGGAGCCGCGTGTCGACCCTCCCCACTAGGGATGTCTTACCCGTTACGACTGACACTCCATGCGGCGCGCCCCGGTTCCCTCAGCTACGGGCGAACACCCTTGCACTGCCGGACACGCCCGGACGCCCCTTTTTCGGACACTCTGTGCTTTCAACCGGCCACAGCGCGTAACCCGGGAACCGTTTCGGCTGTTGCCCGAACATGGCCCTCACAGTTCCTCAGCCCCGCAGGCCGGTCGAGAGTGATCCGGTGCGGCAGTGGTACGAGAACGAGCTCGGCTGGGCGACCGCGCCCGGACCCGGTCCGGTGCGTCTGGTGACGGGGCTGCGCTTCGACGTACTGGAACTGCCCGCCGAGGCGGGGTTCGCGGCATTGCGCCATCTCGGGCCGAAGGCGCCGGTGGCGCTGCTTGGCGAAACGATGCGCCTGCTGATCGGCGCGGGTGGCGCCGACGAGCTGCCGGGGCTGCTCGACTGGCTGGAGTGGGGGGACATCCCCCTCGGCCTCACCGCGGTCGGGGCGGGCGGCCTGATCGAGGCGCCCACGCCTCCGGGGTGGTCCGGTTCGCCGGGGTCCGCCGTCTGGCTGCGGCCCCCGGAGCCCGGGTGCGAGGTGGAGCCGACGCTGCCGGCGCCGCTGTCCCTGCCCGCCGTGGGGAGGGGTGGGACGGTGCACCACAGCGACCCCGCCGTGGGCTCCGATCTCGTACGACTGGTGGACACGGCGGCGACCCAGTGCCACCGCGTCCGGCTGCGGCGTCGCAGCCGTCAGCCGTTGGCCTTCTCGTAGGCCTCGCGGATGGACGCGGGAACGCGGCCGCGGTCGTTGACCTCGAAACCGTTCTCCTTCGCCCAGGCGCGGATCGCCGCGGTGTCCTGACCGCCGCCGGACGCCGCCGCACGCGTCTTGCCGCGCCCGCCGGAGCCACGGCCGCCGGTGCGCCGGCCGGCCTTGACGAAGTCCTCGAGGGCGCCACGGAGCTTGTCCGCGTTCGCCGTGGTGAGGTCGATCTCGTAGGACTTGCCGTCCAGCGCGAACGTCACGGTCTCGTCCGCCTCGCCGCCGTCGAGGTCATCGACAAGAAGGACCTGAACCTTCTGTGCCACCGGATTTCCTTTCATCGATAACTTCAAGGCCGGACCGCACGACGTGCGTCGCCGATTCGCGACCCCTGTTATATGCAGTACTGCAGTACGTCGGAAAGCAAACCGCTTTTGCCGGAAAAACACAAACCCCTGGGTGAGATCCATGAGAGATCCACGCCCCGAGAACCCTGGAAACATGCGCGTTTCGGACATAGGCCACCGGGCACGAGGTGGTCACGGAATACGACCTTGACGATCACAGATGCAGAAGCATCCGGCTGTTGCCCAAGGTGTTCGGTTTCACTCGTTCGAGGCCCAGGAACTCCGCGACGCCCTCGTCATAGGAACGCAGGAGCTCGCTGTAGACATCTCCGTCGACCGGAGTCTCACCGATCTCCACGAAGCCGTGCTTGCCGAAGAAGTCGACTTCGAAGGTGAGACAGAAAACCTTGCGCACGCCGAGCCAACGGGCGGTCTGGAGCAACTTCCCCAACAGCTGATGCCCTACTCCGGCTCCCCTGACCTCGGGATTCACCGCGAGCGTCCGGACTTCCGCGAGGTCTTCCCACATCACGTGCAGTGCGCCGCAGCCGACCAACTCGGCGTTGTCGTCGCGTTCCGCCACCCAGAACTCCTGGATGTCCTCGTAAAGCGTCACGGTCGCTTTGTCCAGGAGGATACGCTCACGGACGTACGAGTCGAGGAGCCCTCGCACGGCGGGCACATCGGAGGTTCGTGCCCTCCGGACGGAGACCGCTTTTGACTTACGTTCGCTGAGTTCGGGTCCCTCTGCTGCCATGAGCGGACGCTATCGCTCTGTCTCGCGCTCGGCGTCGCCGGGGTTCTCCGGGCCTTGGACGGCCGGACCCTGGACGATACGCATGGCGTCGCTCAGCGCTTCGCGCTGTTCCGCCGACATCATGCCGAAGAAGGCGACGAGAGCGGCGGCGGGGTTGTCGCTCCGCGACCAGGCTTCGTTCATCAGTGCGGCGGCGTACGCAGCCCGGGTGGAGACCGCCTCATATCGATAGGCACGGCCTTCCGCTTCGCGGCGCACCCAGCCCTTCTGATGAAGATTGTCCAAAACGGTCATCACGGTCGTGTACGCGATGGAGCGTTCCTGCTGAAGGTCTTCCAGGACTTCTCGAACGGTCACGGGGCGGTTCCACTTCCACACCCGTGTCATGACGGCGTCTTCGAGTTCTCCCAATGGACGAGGCACAGCAGAACAATAGTGGGCGGCGTCACTATCGGCACTATCGGCGCGAAGGGGATCGAAGGGGAGTTAAGAGGATTTATACGTCAAAAAGGGCGTACGACTCAGAAAGGTGTGAGTCGTACGCCCTTGCGTCTCTGGTCGCGTGTGGCGATCCGGGGCTGGGCCGGCCGGGGTCTAGGCGCCGCCGGTCTCCGGCATGCGGCGGGCCGCTTCGGCGCGGCTGATCGCGTCCGCGGCCGCGTCCTCCTTGGCCTTGTTGGCACCGCCCTGGGTCTTCACGATCGTCACGATGAGACCGCCGAAGAACACGGCCATCACTACGGGGGGCACGAGCGCGGAAACGTAGTCCATGCCCTCCAGAGTAGCTAGCCCGCCGCGCGCTGACGCGGGGGGCCCGCGGGTGCCGCCGGAGCCGCCGGCGCGGCGGGGCGGCGTTTCGGCGGGAAGACCTCCGCCGGGGTCGGGACCGGGCGGGCCGGGTCCGGAGCGGGGGCCGCCGGGCGCCGGGCGGGCTCGGCCGCGGGCGCGACCTCGTCGTCCGCCGCGGTGCGGCCACCGGGCAGGGCGAGCAGGTGGGTGCGGGACGCGGGTACGACGGGGCGCTCCGGCGCCGCCGGTACGGCTCGCCCCGCGAGACGGGCGCGCACGGCGTCCTCGGTGAGCGTGCGGCAGCGGTCGAGGAGGGCGGCGGCCTTGGCGTTGCCACGCAGGGCACGGAGCGCGGCGAGGTCGTCGGGGCCCGGCTGGTAGCCGGTGCCCAGCACGTCGGCGAGGAGCGCGAGGTAGCCGGACGCGGTGCCGGGCAGTCCCGCCCGGTAGCGGGCGAGGTCGGCCACCATGAAGGCGCGCAGTCTGGCGCCTTCGCTCACGGCCTCGTCGACCGATTCGGCGAGGCGGAGACAGTCCTGGATGTCCTCGTCGGAGGCGGGGCGTGGATGCAGGGCGAGAGCCAGAGCACGGCGGAGCACACGCAGCTCCTCCGCGCTGAAGGCCATACCGCCGCGGGAACCGTAGGGCGTGGGCATGAGTTGACGATAAGCGCAACTCGGACAAAATCCGCTTAACGCCAGTTTAGTGGCGCGGCGGGTCCTGGCGGGGGCGCCTCCAGCGGTGGGAGGACGGCTTGGCTGCGGCCCGCTCACCGCCGAGCCCCGCCCCACCGCGGCCTGTCCCCTGCGGCGGCACCCGCTCCTACGTCACCGAGTCGGCCGCGGCGAGACGGGTGGGCCGGGGCAAGCATCCGCCGCGAAGCGGCTCCTGCGGGAGGCGAAGCAAGGCCGAGCGGCCAGTCAGAGGCGGGGCACGTTCCGCTCGTAGACCAGGCGGAGCCCGATCAGCGTGAGCCAGGGCTCGTGCTCGTCGATGACCGAGGCCTCCCCCAGGACCATCGGGGCGAGCCCGCCCGTCGCGATGACCGTGACGTCGTCGGGGTCGCCCCCCGCACCCGCCAGTTCCCGCGCCATGCGGTTGACGACCCCGTCGACCTGGCCCGCGAAGCCGTATAGGATGCCCGCCTGCATGGCTTCCACCGTGTTCTTGCCGATCACGCTCCGCGGGCGCGCCAGCTCGATCTTGCGGAGCTGGGCGCCGCGCACGCCGAGCGCCTCCACGGAGATCTCGATACCGGGGGCGATGACGCCACCCGCGTACTCCCCCCGCGCGGAGACCGCGTCGAAGGTCGTGGCGGTGCCGAAGTCGACGACGATCGCGGGTCCTCCGTAGAGCTCGACCGCCGCGACCGCGTTGATGATGCGGTCGGCGCCGACCTCCTTGGGGTTGTCCATGAGGATCGGGACGCCGGTCTTGATGCCGGGCTCGACGAGCACGGCGGGCACGTCCCCGTAGTACCGGCGTGTGACCTCGCGCAGCTCGTGCAGGACCGAGGGCACCGTCGAACAGATCGCGATGCCGTCGATGCCGTCGCCGAGCTCGTCACCGAGCAGGGGGTGCATGCCCATGAGGCCGTGGAGCAGCACGGCCAGTTCGTCGGCCGTGCGGCGCGCGTCCGTGGAGATGCGCCAGTGCTCGACGATGTCCTCGCCGTCGAAGAGGCCGAGGACGGTGTGGGTGTTGCCCACGTCGATCGTGAGGAGCATCAGGCCCGCACCGCTTCCCGCAGGTCGAGGCCGATGTCCAGGATCGGGGAGGAGTGCGTGAGAGCGCCCACCGCGAGGTAGTCGACGCCTGTCACCGCGTACGCGCGGGCGTTCTCCAGGGTGAGGCGGCCGGAGGATTCGAGGAAGGCCCGGCCCGCGACGATGGCGACCGCCTCCTCGGTCTCGCCCGGCGTGAAGTTGTCCAGGAGGATCAGGTCGGCGCCCGCGTCGACGACCTCGCGGAGCTGGTGGAGCGTGTCGACCTCGACCTCGATCGGCACCTCGGGGAACTGCTCGCGCACGGCCTTGAAGGCCTCCGTGACGCCGCCCGCCGCGACCACGTGGTTGTCCTTGACCAGGGCCGCGTCGGAGAGCGACATGCGGTGGTTGACGCCGCCGCCCATCCGGACCGCGTACTTCTCCAGGGCGCGGTAGCCGGGCGTCGTCTTGCGGGTGTCGCGGACCTTCGCCTTCGTACCGTCCAGAACGTCGGCCCACGCGCGCGTGGCGGACGCGATGCCGGAGAGGCGGCACAGGATGTTCAGCGCGCTGCGCTCCGCGGTGAGCAGGTCGCGGGTGCGGGTGGTGATGCTGAGCAGCTTGGCGCCCGCCTCCACGCGGTCGCCGTCCTCCACGTGGCGCTCGACCTCGAACTCGTCCTCGCAGACGACGGAGACGACCGCTTCGGCGACCCGCAGGCCGGCCACGGTGCCCGCCTCGCGGGCGACGAAGTCCGCGGTGGCCACGGCGTCCTCGGGGATGGTGGCGACCGTGGTGACGTCCACGCCGCCGGCCAGGTCCTCCTCGATGGCCATGTGCGCGATGTCCTCGACCTGGAGCGGGTCGAGGCCCGCCTCGGCGAGGAGCCGTGCGAGAGCGGGGTCGAGGCCGCACTCCAGGGGGTCGAACGCGTCGTCCCCGCCGCAGCCGCAGGCATCGCCGCAGCCGCCGCCGGTCGGGGCGAGGGGGAGGTCGTCGGGGGTGCTCACGGTCACTGCTCCTGGGGAGTGGGACGGATCGTCGGGGGGAAGTCGGGGGTCTGCGTCGTATGGGCCGCCAGGGTGCGGTCCGGGTTCAGGCGTACGACGATGTGGCGCCGCCAGGCGGCGTCGTCGCGGTCGGCGTGGTCCTCGCGCCAGTGGCAGCCGCGGGTCTCCTCGCGGCGCTGGGCGGCGGCGACCAGGACGCGGGCCACGCACAGGAGGTTGGTCGTCTCCCAGGTGTCGACGCCGGGCTCCGCGGTCTTGCCGTCGTCGGCGAGCGCGCCCGCGGCCTCGGCGTGGATGCGGGCCAGGCGGGCCGCGGCCTCGGAGAGGGAGTCGGCGGAACGGATGACTCCGGCGCCTTCGGTCATGACGCGCTGGATGGCGAAGCGGGCCTCGGGCGGCAGCAAGGGGTGGGCTGGTGTCTCCGGTTGCGCCACGGGGGCAGGCACGCGTGCGTGGAGGCCGTTCTCCGCGTGCCGTGCCGCGATGTCGGCGGCGATGCGCTCGGCGTAGACCAGTCCTTCGAGCAGGGAGTTGGAGGCCAGGCGGTTGGCGCCGTGCACGCCGGTGCAGGCGACCTCCCCGCATGCGTAGAGCCCGGGGACGGTGGTTCGGCCGATCGGGTCCGTGCGGACGCCGCCCGAGGCGTAGTGCGCGGCGGGGGCGACGGGGATGGGCTCGGTGATCGGGTCGATGCCGTGGGCGCGGCAGGCGGCGAGGATCGTCGGGAAGCGGTTCTCCCACATGTCGGCGCCGAAGTGCCTGGCGTCCAGGTACATGTGCTCGGCGCCCTGCTCCAGCATGCGGCGCGTGATGCCCTTGGCGACGATGTCGCGGGGCGCGAGCTCGGCCAGTTCGTGCTGGCCGACCATGAAGCGCACGCCGTCGGCGTCCACCAGGTGCGCGCCCTCGCCCCTGACCGCTTCGGAGACCAGCGGCTGCTGGCCCTCCGCGTCGGCGCCGAGGAAGAGCACCGTGGGGTGGAATTGCACGAATTCGAGGTCGGAGACCTCGGCGCCCGCGCGCAGGGCGAGCGCGACGCCGTCGCCCGTGGACACCGAAGGGTTGGTGGTCGCCGAGAAGACCTGGCCCATGCCGCCGGTCGCGAGGACGACGGCCGGGGCGTGGACGGCGCCCACGCCGTCGTGCTGGCCCTCCCCCATGACGTGCAGGGAGACGCCCGCGGTGCGGCCGTCGGCGTCCGTGAGCAGGTCGAGGACCAGGGCGTTCTCCACGGTCGGGATGCCCTGCGCGCGGACGGCCTCGACCAGGGCCCGGGAGATCTCCGCGCCGGTGGCGTCGCCGCCCGCGTGCGCGATGCGGCGGCGGTGGTGGCCGCCCTCGCGGGTCAGCTCGATGGCGCCCTCGGGGCCCGTGTCGAAGTGGGCTCCGGTCTCGATCAGCCTGCGTACGGCGTCCGGGCCTTCGGTGACGAGGGTGCGTACGGCCCCCTCGTCGCAGAGGCCCGCGCCCGCCACGAGCGTGTCGTCCAGGTGCTGTTCGGGGGTGTCGCCCTCGCCGAGGGCCGCGGCGATGCCGCCCTGGGCCCAGCGCGTGGAGCCGTCGTCGAGGCGGGCCTTGGTCACCACGACGGCCTTCAGGCCTGCCGCCTCGCACCGCAGCGCCGCGGTGAGACCGGCCACGCCGGAGCCGACGACCACGATGTCGGCGTCGAGGGACCAGCCAGGGGCGGGCGCGTGCAGCCGTATTCCGGTGGCACTCATACGGCGTCTCCGAAGGTGAGCGGGATGTTGTCGATCAGCCGCACCGTGCCGACCTTGGCGGCGACGGCGAGGACGGCGGCACCGGTGTGGCCCGGGCGGACCTCCTGGAAGTCGGCCGGGTCGACGAGCGCCACATAGTCGAGCTCCAGCGGGGGCCGCAGGCGCGCGGCGTCGTCGAGGACGAGGCGGGCCGCCGCGACGACGGCGGCCGGGCCGCCGGACGACGAGGGCGTGGCGCACTGCGCCACGGCGTGGGCGTCGGCCGCCGCGCGGGACTCGCCGATGGCGTTCAGGGCGTCGACGCGCGCGCGTGAGGCGTGGGCGCCGACGGCACGCGCGCGCAGGGCCTCCTGGGCCGCATGCCGGTCGCGGCCGGCGAAGAGGGCCTGGGAGAGCGCCAGAGCGGTGCGGCGCTCGTCCGGCGCGAGGTAGCGGTTGCGGCTGGAGAGGGCCAGGCCGTCGTCCTCGCGCACGGTGGGGACGCCGATGATCTCCGCGTCGAAGTTCAGGTCGCGTGCCATGCGGCGGATGAGGGCGAGCTGCTGGGCGTCCTTCTGGCCGAACAGCGCCATGTCGGGCCGGGTGAGGTGCAGCAGCTTGGCGACGACGGTGAGCATGCCGTCGAAGTGGCCGGGGCGCGTGGCGCCTTCGAGGACCGTGCCCATGGGGCCCGCGCTCACGCGGACCTGCGGCTCGCCGCCCGGATAGACCTCCTCGACGCCGGGGGCGAACACGGTGTCCGCGCCCGCCCGCTCGGCGACCTTGAGGTCGGTGTCCAGGGTGCGCGGGTAGCGGTCGAGGTCCTCGCCCGCCCCGAACTGGAGGGGGTTCACGAAGACGGTGACGACGACCTCGCCGTCGGGCCCCGCGGCGCGGCGGGCGGCGCGGATCAGCGAGGCGTGTCCGTCGTGCAGGGCGCCCATCGTCATGACGACGGCTCTGCGGCCTTCACGCGCGCGTGTGCGCAGGGACTCGGCGGTGTGCACGAGGGTGGTGGTCATCGCTCTCGCCCTCCGGTGCCGCCCGCCCGGCCCGTGCCGTTGTCGGCGAGCACTCCGAGGAGGTCCTCGGCGAGCTCCGGCTTGAGCAGGCCGTGGGCGAGGGCGCGGTCGGCGGTGGCGCGGGCCATCGCGAGATACCCGGCGACGGTCTGGGGGGCGTGCTTGCGCAACTCGGCGACGTGGGCGGCGACCGTGCCCGCGTCGCCGCGCGCGACGGGTCCGGTGAGCGCGGCGTCGCCCGACCGCAGCGCGTTGTCCAGGGCGGCGCCGAGCAGGGGGCCGAGCATGCGGTCCGGGGCCTCGACCCCGGCGTCGCGCAGCAGCTCCATGGACTGGGCGACCAGCGTGACCAGGTGGTTCGCGCCGAGAGCGAGCGCCGCGTGGTAGAGCGGGCGGTTCTCCTCGGCGATCCACTCGGGCTCGCCGCCCATCTCGATGACGAGAGCCTCGGCGGCCAGCCGCAGCTCCTCGGGCGCGGTCACGCCGAAGGAGCAGCCGGCCAGGCGCTGCACGTCGACGGGGGTCCCCGTGAACGTCATGGCGGGGTGCAGGGCCAGCGGCAGGGCACCGGCCCGCAGCGCCGGTTCGAGGACCTGTGTGCCGTACCGCCCCGAGGTGTGCACGAGAAGCTGGCCCTGGCGGATCGCCCGGGTCTCCGCGAGCCCCTCGACCAGGCCGGGCAGGGCGTCGTCGGGGACGGTCAGGAGCACGAGATCGGCCCGCTCCAGGACTTCGGCGGGTGTGACGAGGGGGATGTCGGGCAGCATGGCGGCGGCCCGCCGCACCGAGGCGTCCGACACCCCGGAAGCGGCCACCGGGCGGTGCCCGGCGAGCCGTAGCGACGCGGCGAGCGCGGGGCCGACACGGCCCGCTCCGACGACTCCCACCGTGAGCCTCGCGGGGCGGTCCCGCGGGTCCGGCTGATGCGATGCGTTCACGCGATGAGCCTTCCGTTCCAGTCCGCTCGGGGTACCGGACGATTTCTCGTCATGCTAACGCGATTGGCGGCTGCCACGTCTTCCGCTGTCCACAGGCTGTGGTTATTAGTGTGACTGGGCCGGGCGGGCGAGTCATGCTCTGGGCATGACTTCGAACGAAGCGGTACAAGCGCCCCTCCAGGACCGGACCGATCCCCCCGGCGCCGACGGGGAGCCGGACATCCAGGCGCGGCGCTTGGCGGCGGAGCGTGGCGCCACCCGTACCCTGACCCGCTCGCACGCGCACACCCCGCTCGCCGAACGCTTCTCCGCGCTCGCGGCCGCGGCCACCGAGGTCGTCGGCCCGGGGGAGTCCGCGGACATCTACGGGAACGGCGTCGTCGCCGCCCTGGAGGACGAGGTCGCGCGCCTGCTCGGCAAGGAGGCCGCCGCCTTCTTCCCTACGGGCACCATGGCCCAGCAGGTCGCTCTGCGCTGCTGGGCGGGCCGTACGGGGAACACGACCGTGGCGCTGCACCCCCTGGCTCATCCCGAGCTCCATGAGGGAGGTTCCCTGGGCACGGTCAGCGGTCTGCGCACGGTGCATCCGACGACCGCGCGGCGCCTGCCCACGGCCGACGAGGTACGGGACTTCGCCGAGCCCTTCGGGACGCTGATGCTGGAACTGCCGCTCAGGGACGCCGGTTTCGTCCTCCCGACGTGGGAGGAGCTCGAAGCGGTGGTGGAGGCGGCGCGCGAGCGGGACGCGGTCGTCCACTTCGACGGCGCCCGCCTGTGGGAGTGCCCCACCCATTTCGGCCGCCCCCTGGCGGAGATCGCGGACCTCGCGGACACCGTGTACGTGTCGTTCTACAAGTCCCTCGAAGGGCTGAGCGGCGCCGCGCTCGCGGGGCCCCGCACGCTTGTGGAGGAGGCGAAGGTGTGGCGTCACCGCTACGGTGGCCAGCTCTTCCAGCAGTACCCCGCCGCCGTCTCGGCCCTGCTCGGTCTGCGGCGCGTGCTGCCGCGGCTGCCCGACTACGTGGCCCACGCGCGCGTGGTGGCCGAAGCGCTGCGCGAGGGGTTCGCCGCCGCCGGGGTGCCCTGGTCGCGCGTGCACCCCGAGCGCCCGCACACCCACCAGTTCCAGGTCTGGCTGCCGTACGAGCCCGGCGTGCTGGACGAGGCCTCCATCGGGCAGGCGGAGGAGACCGGGACCCAGCTCTTCGACCGGTGGTTCCCCGACGGGCCGCCCGGCCTCTCGGTCACGGAGGTCACCGTGACCGATGAGGGCCTGGCGTGGACGGCCGACGACGTCAGGGAAGCGGTCGCGGAGTTCGTGCGACGGATTCCCGCCGACGGCGCGCGTCGCGGATGAGTCCGGTCAGCGCGGAGCGGATGCGGCCGTGTGCGGGGCGTTCCGCGATGACGGCCCGGAAGCGGCCGTAGTCGCGGATCTCGCGGACGGCCTGCCAGTCGTGGCGGCCCGGCGCGGGCGGCCACGGCCGGCCGTGCTGGGCGGCGCGGTAGGTGTCGAGCAGGTGCTGCTGGGTGACGCTCATGACGTACTCCCTCACATGACAAATGGTACTTAACGGGCATCAACGGGCTGGTGGTGCCGCGCTGACCGGTGGACGGACGGGCCGGCCGCGGACGGCGGATCGGCGGGCGTGGGTGAGTGGGACGCGGATCGCCGAACGGCGGGCCGGCCGCGGGACGGCTCGGCGCGAAGGCCGCTCCGGCCGTAGGTGTAGGTCATCGGCGACGGCGGCGCTGCCGTGCTCCTTCGATGACCCCACACTGCTCCCGCGGCTCCACCGCCGTCGCGTCGATTGACGACGCTCGTCAATCGACGGCCGCGCTGTCAGTGGCGCGGTGCACCATGGGGCCATGAGCGTGCGCATCGACATCACCGGGCTGTCCCAGGAGCGGATTCACGTCGTGCCCTCGCCCCTGGCCGAGCTCGGCATGGCGCTGCACGCGCTGTCCGAGCCGGGCCACCACCCGGGGCTCCAGGGCTGGGCGACAGCCGTCTCCGCGCGCCTCGACCCCTGCCTCGCGGACCGCATGTGCGAGGCCGACTTCCTGTGGCGCTCGACGTTCTCGGACGTGTTCGCGCCCTTCGCCGGACTGCCCGGCCAGAGCGCGCTCCCCGCGGCCACGCTGGCCGAGGAGCTCGACCAGCTCGACAAGCTCACCGACGAGCAGTTCGTGGACGCCGCCCTGGAGTTCACCTGCCAGTCGACGTACGCGGAGCCGGACCGCAACCTCCTGGCGGACCCCGTCGTGCAGCAGCGCGCGCTGGACCTGGCCGCGGCCCGCGGGCCCCACCAAGTGCGGTTCACCCGGCGGCTCCTCGACGACCCGCCCGCCGTCCGCACCTGGCTCCGCACGCTGCTCCAGGACTGCGACGAGGCGTTCTTCGCCGACACCTGGGCCCGCCTGAGCCACCAACTCGCCGCGGACGCCCGGCACAAGACCGAGCTGCTGCGGCGCAAGGGCCTCGGCGAGGCGCTGAAGTCGATCTCCGGAGCGGTCTCCCTGGACGGGAGCGGCCACCGCATCACCATCGACAAGATCACCGATGGGCAGACGGCCACCGGCCACGGCGGTCTGGTGTTCGTGCCGACCAGCCTCGGCTGGCCGCACCTCATGGTGCTGCACCGCAGGGGCTGGCAGGCGTCGATCACGTATCCCGTGAGCGCCCCCGGCCTCACGGCGCCGCCCACCGTGGAGCAGCTGACCCGCCGCATGTCAGCGCTGGCGCACCCGGTGCGGATGCGGCTCTGCCGCCACCTGGCGCGCGGGTCGTACACCACGGGCGAGCTGGCCGACGCGCACGGCATGACCGCACCGGAGATATCCCGGCACCTGACGGTGCTGAAGAAGGCCGAGCTGGTCACCACGCGCCGCCGCGGGCGCTATGTGCAGCACCAGCTCGACATCAGCGTGGTCTCCCGCCTCGGCAGCGACTTCATCGAGGGCGTCCTGCGCTAGCCGATACGGGGGGCACGCCCGGGGGTTAGCCCCACCGCGGGCCGACCGGGCAGCAGGATCGCCCCGGGCCGCCGCCGACGGAAAAGCTGGGTCCGGCAAGCCGCCGGGGTTTCCCGGCGACCCCGTAGCGACAGCCCGTAGCGACAACCCCGAGGAGTCGGCCCGTGCGTGAGCAGGCAGAGCAGAGGCATCGTCCGTCCGAGCGGCGGCGAGGCGGCCGTCGTGGAGCCCTGACGGTCGCGGCCCTGATGACCGCCGCGGCCATGGCGTCGGCCGCCCTCACGCAGCCCGCGGCGTCGGCCACCGCCGCGCCCGACACCGTCCGGCAGGGCCTGCACGCGCTGGTGCGCTCCGACGGCGTGCCCGCCGCACTGGCGAGCGTCGAGGACCGCGCGGGCCGCGCCCGCACCTACACCGCGGGAACCGGCGACCTGGCGACCGGCGCGAAGGTGCCGAGGGACGGGCAGGTGCGGATCGGCAGCAACACCAAGGCGTTCACCGCCGTGCTGGTACTGCAACTGGTCGGCGAAGGGAAGATCGGCCTCGACACACGGATCGAGACCTATCTGCCGGGCCTCGTCCGCGGCGAGGGGATCGACGGCCGCCGCATCACCGTCCGCCGGCTCCTCCAGCACACCAGCGGCCTGCCCGACTACGTCAGGTACCTCTCCGATGAGGTCCGGTACTACGCCCCGCGCGACCTCGTCCGCCTCGCCCTGGAGCACGAGGCCGAATTCACCCCCGGCAAGAAGTGGGCGTACAGCAACACCAACTACGTCCTGGCCGGCCTCATCGTCGAGAAGGTCACCCGCCATCCCCTGGCCCACGAGCTGGAGCGGCGCATCATCGGGCCCGCCCGGCTGCACCACACCTACTTCCCCGCCCCCGGCGACTCGACCATCCGGGAACGCCACCCCAGGGGCTACGACAGGGACGCGGCGGGCGCCCCGGTCGACGTCACGGAGTACGACCCCTCCTGGGGCTGGTCGGCGGGCCAGATGATCTCCACCAACTCCGACCTCAACCGCTTCTACGGCGCACTCCTCGGCGGCCGTCTCCTCAAGGAGGCCCAGCTCGCCGAGATGCGCACCACCGTCCGCGCCGACTACTTCGGCCGCGGCGCGCGCTACGGCCTGGGTCTCGTGCGCAGGCCGCTGTCGTGCGGCGGCGTCTACTGGGGCCACGGCGGCAGCACGACGGGGTACGAGACCCGGGGCGGCGCCACCGACGACGGCCGGGCCGCCAACGTCGCGGTGACCACGCAGCCCTCCGACAAAGCCGTCATGGACCACGTCGACGCCGTCGTGGACAAGGCCCTGTGCCGCTGAACCGGGGAGCCCGGGAAAGCCCCCTGGCGGGGCTCTAGGAGCCGCCCCCGGCCCGCACCAGGCCGGTCTCGTAGGCGAGCACGACGACCTGGACCCGGTCCCGCAGCCCCAGCTTCGTCAGGATGCGGCCGACGTGCGTCTTCACGGTCGCCTCCGAGAGGACGAGCCGCGCCGCGATCTCGCCGTTCGACAGGCCCTGCGCGACCAGGATCATGACCTCGCGCTCGCGCTCGGTGAGGCGCTCCAGCTCCTTGTGCTGCGGCTGTCCGCCCGCGTTCGGCAGCATCGGCGCGAAGCGGTCGAGCAGGCGCCGCGTGGTGGACGGCGCGACCACCGCGTCACCGCTGTGCACCGAGCGGATGGCGGTGAGCAGCTCGCCGGGCGGTACGTCCTTGAGCATGAAGCCGGACGCGCCGGCCTTCAGCCCCGAGAAGGCGTACTCGTCGAGGTCGAAGGTGGTCAGGATCAGCACCTTCGGCGGGTTCTCGCCCTGGCAGATGCGCCGGGTCGCCTCCACGCCGTCCAGCTTGGGCATGCGCACGTCCATCAGGACGACGTCGACCGCGGTCGACCGCAGGACTTCCAGGGCCTCGACCCCGTCGCCCGCCTCCGCGACGACCTCCATGTCCGGCTGTGCGGCGAGCACCATCCGGAACCCGGTGCGCAGCAGCACCTGGTCGTCGACGAGCATCACGCGGATCGACATCAAGGGAGTCCCTTCGGGGGTATGCCGTTGACAGGTGTCATCGGTGGACATCAATGAGTGGGCTTGAGGGGCAGCAGGGCGCTGATCCGGAAGCCGCCGCCGGGCCGCGGGCCCGCGTCCAGCGTGCCGCCGACCATACCCACGCGCTCCCGCATGCCGATCAGGCCGTGCCCTCTGCCGTCGGCGCCGCCGTCCTCGTACAGCTCGTGCGGGGCGCCCTTGCCGTCGTCCTCGACGAGCAGTCCCAGGCCGTCGTCGAAGTAGACCAGGCGCACGCTCGCCCCTGCCTTCTCGCCGCCGTGCTTGCGCGTGTTGGTCAGCGCCTCCTGGACGATGCGGTACGCGGTGAGCTCGACGCCGCTGGGCAGCGGGCGCGGGGTTCCCTCGACCTTGTAGTCGACGGGCAGGCCGGACGTGCGCACCTGTTCGATGAGCTCGTCGAGCTGCTCGACGTCGGGCTGCGGGACGTACTCGGAGCCCTCCTCGGGCTCCCCGGTCCGCAGCACGCCGAGCAGGCGCCGCATCTCCGCGAGAGCCTGGCGGCCGGTCCCGGAGATCGTCTCCAGGGCCTTCTTGGCCTGGTCGGGCGCGGCGTCCAGGACGTACGCGGCGCCGTCGGCCTGGACCACCATCACGGAGACGTTGTGCGCGACGACGTCGTGGAGCTCGCGCGCGATCCGCGCCCGCTCGGCCGCCACCGCGACCTTGGACTGCGCCTCGCGCTCCTTCTCCAGCCGGTCGGCGCGCTCCTCCAGCTGGGCGAGGTAGGCGCGGCGGGTGCGGATGGAGTCGCCGAGGACCCAGGCGAGGGCGAAGGGCACGATCTGGAACGCCGTGATGAAGACGGTGCCGATGACGCCCAGGTCCCCCGTGGGCCAGCGCATCATCGCGAGCGGGGCCGCGCACAGGCCGCCGATCAGCGCGAACCGCGAGGCCCACTTCGCCCCGTCGGTCGCCGCCGTGTAGATGATCACCAGCATCGCGAAGTTCGCGGGCAGCGTCTCCACGTCGAAGACGAGCTGGAGGAAGCCGATGACAGCGGCGAGCACCAGCATCTTCTCGGGCGCCCGCCGGCGCAGCGCGATCACCAGGCAGAGCCCGAGAGTGGCGGGGATCGCCCCGATGTGCGGCTCGTAGCGGCCGTCCGCCTCGGGCACGGAGACCAGACCGATCCCGGAGATGCCGAGCAGGACGAGAGCCCAGAAGCCGTCGACCCCGGTCGGGTGTCTGCGGAGGAAGTCATAGAGGCGCTGCACGTAACCCAGCGTAGGCAGGCCCATGGCGCCCCGGGGTCAACCGGAGGTGCGATCCGTATCGGGCGCGTGTACTCCCCAAGGTGGAGGCCCGCTTAGCCTGCGGTCGTGACGAACGACGAGCAGAGGAGCCCCGCCGCCGTCCCGCGCGGCTGGCGCGAGGCCTCGGAGACCGCTCTGTACGGGCCGGGCGGCTTCTACCGCCGCCCGGAGGGACCCGCCGGACACTTCCGCACCTCCGTGCACGCCTCGCCCCTGTACGCGGCCGCCGTGGCGCGGCTCCTGTGCCGCCTGGACGGTGTTCTCGGCCACCCGGACGAGCTGGCCTTCGTCGACATGGGCGCGGGCCGGGGAGAGCTGACGGCGGGGGTCCTCGCCGCTCTGCCCGCCGAAGTGGGGGCACGCGTGCGTGCGTACGCGGTGGAGCGCGCGGAGCGGCCCGCCGGGCTCGATCCGCGCGTGCGGTGGCGGTCCGCTGCCCCGGCCGGCGTCACGGGGCTGCTCTTCGCCAACGAGTGGCTGGACAACGTCCCCCTGGACGTCGCCGAAGTGGCCGCCGACGGCACGGCACGCCGCGTCCTCGTGAGCGACGACGGCACGGAGTCCCTCGGCGGTCCCGTGGAGGGGCGGGACGCCCGCTGGCTCGCCCGCTGGTGGCCGCTGGGCCCCGAGCCCGGCCGGCGGGCGGAGATCGGGCACCCCCGCGACGAGGCGTGGGCGGCGGCCGCAGCAGCCCTGGAGCGCGGCCTGGCGGTCGCCGTGGACTACGCGCACCTCCGGGAGGCCCGGCCGCCCTTCGGGACGCTCACGGGCTTCAGGGCGGGCCGCGAGACGGCACCCGTGCCGGACGGAAGCTGCGACATCACGGCGCACGTGGCGCTGGACGCCTGCGCGCCGGCCGGGGCCGCGCTGCTCAGCCAGCGGGCGGCGCTCGGCGCGCTCGGGGTGAGCGGCGGCCGCCCGCCGCTGGCCCTGGCCTCCAGCGACCCCGCGGCCTACGTACGCGCGCTGGCCCACGCCGGAGAGGCCGCCGAGCTGACGGCACCCGGCGGGCTCGGGGACTTCCGGTGGCTGCTGCAACCGGTCGGCATCCCGGACCCGCTGCTCACGCCCTGACGCGGAGGCGCCCTGGGCGGCGCTACTTGTCGATGTCGCCGACCACGAAGAAGAGCGACCCCAGGATGGCCACCATGTCCGCGACCAACTGGCCGGGCAGGAGTACGGCCAGCGCCTGGATGTTGTTGAACGAGGCCGACCGCAGCTTCAGGCGGTACGGCGTCTTCTCGCCCTTGGACACCAGGTAGTAGCCGTTGATGCCGAGAGGGTTCTCGGTCCACGCGTACGTGTGGCCCTCCGGTGCCTTGAGGACCTTCGGGAGGCGCTGGTTGACCGGGCCCTGCGGGAGCTCCGCGAGCCGGTCGAGGCAGGCGTCGGCGAGGTCGAGGGCGTTGTGGGTCTGCTCAAGGAGGCACTCGAAGCGGGCCAGGCAGTCGCCCTCCTCGCGCGTGACGACCTTCAGGGTGTCCTGGAGTTCGCCGTACGCGAGGTAGGGCTCGTCGCGGCGCAGGTCGAAGTCGACCCCGGAGGCGCGGGCGATGGGGCCGCTCACTCCGTAGGAATGCGCTGCCTCGGCCGTGAGGACGCCGACGCCGCGCGTACGGCCACGGAAGATCTCGTTGCCGAGCACCAGACGGTCGTACACGTCCATGCGCGAACGCACCGACGCGACGGCCTCCCGCGCGCGCGTGGTCCATCCGGCGGGCATGTCCTCCTTGAGGCCGCCCACGCGGTTGAACATGTAGTGCATGCGCCCGCCGGAGATCTCCTCCATGACGTTCTGGATCTCCTCGCGCTCGCGGAACGCGTGGAACACGGGGGTGATCCCGCCCAGTTCCAGGGGGTAGGAGCCGAGGAACATCAGGTGGTTGAGGACGCGGTTCAGCTCCGCGAGCAGGGTGCGCGTCCACACCGCGCGCTCGGGCACCTCCATGCCGAGCATCCGCTCGACGGCCAGCACGACGCCCAGCTCGTTCGAGAACGCCGACAGCCAGTCGTGGCGGTTGGCCAGCATCACGATCTGCCGGTAGTCCCTGGCCTCGAAGAGCTTCTCCGCACCGCGGTGCATATAGCCGATGACCGGCTCCGCGTGCTGGATGCGCTCGCCGTCCAGGACGAGGCGCAGGCGGAGCACACCGTGCGTGGACGGGTGCTGGGGGCCGATGTTGAGCACCATGTCGGTGCTCTCGGCCGCGCCGCCGATGCCGAGCGTGGTCTGCGTGGTGGTCTCCGTCGTGGGACTCATGCGCCCAGTCTCCCTCACGCGCCCCCGGGTGTCGGAGGTCGTACGTACGCTTGAGGCATGGACACGGGGACGGCAGAGCCCGCACGACCGGCGGGGGCGCACGAGGGACCGGTCTGGACGGGGCTGCCGCGCGGCCTCCTGAAGATGCGGCGGCTGCTGCTCGTGGTCTGGATGGTGGCGCTCGCCGCGGCCGTCGGCGTGCTGCTGGGCCTGTTCGCGGGCCCCGCCTGGGCCGCCTTCGCCCTGCTGCCGCTCGCCGTGGCCGCGTGGGGCTGGTGGATGCTGGAGCGGAACTGGCGCTCGTGGCGGTACGCGGAGCGCGTCGACGACCTGCTGATCAGCAGGGGCGTGCTGTGGCGCGAGGAGACCGTCGTGCCGTACGGCCGGATGCAGCTGGTCGAGGTGACCTCGGGCCCCGTGGAGCGGCACTTCGGGCTCGCGGGCGTCCAGCTGCACACCGCCGCCGCGGCCACCGACGCGCGCATCCCGGGGCTGCTCCCCGAGGAGGCCGAGCGGCTCCGCGACCGGCTGACCGAGCTGGGCGAGGCCCGATCGGCGGGGCTGTGAGCGGCGACGCGTCCGTGGCGGACGGGGTCGCGGAGGACGGGGCCTTGGAGGACGGGGTCGCGGAGGAAGCGGCGGTCAAGGGCGGTCCGCCGGGCGGCGGCGCGGTCCCTGAGCGGCGGCTGCACCCCGTCACGCCGCTGCGCCGCGCGTGGGCGCCGTTCGCGATCCTGGTGGGCTGGGCGGTCCACGACCCGAACGGCACACAGCAGCGCCTCTCCGAGCTGACCGCGACCACCCTGCTCATCGGCAGCGCGGCCGTGGTGCTCGGCGGAGCCGCGTACGGCCTGCTGAGCTGGTGGTTCACCCACTTCGCCGTCACCGACACCGAACTGCGCATCCGCACGGGCCTGTTCTTCCGGCGCACCGCCCACATCCGGCTCGACCGCCTCCAGGCCGTCGACGTGACGCGGCCGCTGCTCGCCCGCATCGTGGGCGTCGCCAAGCTGAAGCTGGACGTCGTCGGCGCGGACAAGAAGGACGAGCTGGCCTTCCTCGGCGAGCGGGAGGCGGCCGAGCTGCGGGCCGAACTCCTCGCCCGCGCGGCCGGTTTCGCCCCCGAGCAGGCCCGCGAGGTCGGCGAGGCCCCGGTGCGCGGCCTCCTGCACGTACAGCCGCGCATGCTCGCCGTCTCCCTGCTGCTGACCGGCGGGCCCTGGGTGATGCTGATGGCCGCGGTGGTCGTGCCGGCCTTCCTGTGGTTCGCCACGCACAGCGTCTGGACCGTCCTCGCGACGGCCCTGCCGATGCTGGGCGGCGCGTTCGCGAGCAGCGGCGGGCGCTTCATCACGGAGTACGACTGGACGGTGGGCGAGTCCCCCGACGGCCTGCGCATCGACCACGGGCTGCTCGACAAGGCCCACGAGACGGTGCCGCCGGGCCGCGTGCAGACCGTGCACGTCGTACAGCCGCTGCTGTGGCGGCGGTACGGCTGGGTTCGTGTGGAGCTGGACGTGGCGGGCTCGTCCAACAGCGTCCTGGTGCCGGTGGCGCCGCGGGAGCACGCCGAGGCGGTGATCGGGCGCGTCCTGCCCGGGGTCCGCGTGCCGGAGGCCGCCGAGCTGGTGCGGCCGCCCGCGCGCGCGGCGTGGTGCGTCCCCTTCTGGTGGAAGGGGTACGGCATCGCGGTCACCGACGCGGTCTTCGCGGCCCGGCACGGCCTGTTCAAGCGCCGCCTCTCCCTGGTGCCGCACGCCAAGGTGCAGAGCGTGCAGCTCTCGCAGGGCCCCTGGCAGCGCTACAAGGACGTGGCCGACGTACGGGTCCACACCGGCGCCAACAAGACCGTGACGGCACGGCTCCGCCCGGCCGCGGAGGCCGCCGAGCTGCTCCAGTCCCAGGCGGACCGCTCCCACACGGGCCGCCGCGAGGCCCGCCCGGACCGCTGGATGGCGTAGCCCCGGCGGGCGGCCGGGACGTCCGTTTCCGGCAGGCCGGGCGCTAGGCGCGCAGTGCCGTCCGGAGGCCGGCCACGTCGATCTGCTCGGTTTCGTCGTGGGCCGTCAGGTCGATGACCTGGCCCACGCCGCGTGCCGCGTCGGAGTCGGGCGCGGCCTTGAACTCCGCCTCGGCCTCGGCCTTGTGCACCGCGAGGGCCTCCTCGCCGACCACGTCGGCGAGGTCCTCGTTCTGCACGGTCTCCAGCGCGCCCGGGACGACGTTCTTGTTGCCGAAGAAGTCGAACCCGCCCTGCGGTACCGGGCGGCGCGCCTGCACGGGCGGCGCGACGGCGACCGCGCGCTCATGCCCCCCGTATCCGTCGGCCGCCCCGGGCTTCCCCCGCGACTCGTCCTCCGCTTCCGGCGCCGGGGTGGGCTCCGCTCGCGGCGTCATGGCGGGTTCCGCTCGCGGCGTCATGCGGTCGAGCGCGGCGTTGGCCCGCTGGAAGAGCGAAGGCGTCGGACCGGCGCCCGGAAGCGCGGCGGCCCGATCAGGGACGGCACCGGCACCGGCGGCCGGAGCGGCTCCCGCACGCGGGCTCTCCGCACGCGGGCTCTCCGTACGCGCTGCGGAGCCTTCCTTGCGCGGGGCGGCGCTCTCCGTACCCGCGGTGGGGGGGGGGGGTCCCGGCCCCACCGCGGGTAGCAAGGTCGCCATGCCCTGCAACAAGTCCTCCGGGCCCCCCCTCCGCAGTGTGGGGGGCAGGGAAGGGGCCTCGAGG
>NZ_JBVJFF010000002.1:54828-273578 GCF_055587985.1 Streptomyces sp. NPDC046335
GGTTTGGGAATGGGGGTTTTCTGAGGGTGGTTTCTTCGTGGGCGTGGGGGGGTTTTGTTTGCGGGGGGGGGCTTTTTCCGGGTCCGGGGGGCGGGGGGGAGCTCCCGCCCGCACCGCGGGTACGAGGTCCACCGCGCCCGGCACCATGTCCTCGGCGCCCGCCTTCGGCAGTGCGGCGGCCGGGGACGTGGCCTCGATGGCGAGCAGCCGCCGGCCTTCGAGGGCGCTGGCCCGCTCGGTCTCGGCGGTCGCGTACCGGCGCAGCAGCTCGGCGTGTTCGTTGCGCAGTGCGGCCAGCTCGGCCCGCTTGGCGCGCAGCTTGGTCTCCAGCCTGCCCCGCAGCTCGCGCGACTCCTCGAGTTCGGTCTCGGCCTCGGCCATCCGTTCCTCGTGGCGCCACTCGTCGCTCGCGCGGGCCCGGCCGAGCTCGGCGACCTGTCTCCCGGCCGCCTGGTCCCAGCGGCGCATGACGACCGAGCCGACGACGGCAGCGGCGGCCGCCGCCGCGACGAGCCCGCGGAGCACGATCGGTTCCGCGAACATCCAGGCGCCGCCGGCGCAGAGAACAGAGACGCCTGCGACCGTCGAAGGCGGAAGCAGCCTGTGCAGGGGTGGGGAATGGCGGTGACGTCCACGTGGCATGGCCAGAAACTTACCGCGCGTAGGCGAACTCATGTGTCCCGCCCGCCAAAAAGCAGCCTTCTCGGCCACGACTCGTCATAATTGCCCATCCCTTTTCTTGATCAACTAGCCGAACCGGTCTCAGACCAGGCCCTTCGACTCCAGGTACTCCTTCGCCACATCGGCTTCCTTCTGACGCTCCTCGTCCACCTTCCGGTTGAGCTCGATGAGGTCGTCCGTGGTGAGCGTCTTGGTCAGCTTGCCGAGTGCGGCGGCCATCTCCTTGTCGCCCGCCTCCTTCTCGTTCACCACCGGAAGGATGTTGTCCGCGTTCTGGAGCTTCTTGTCGTCCTCAAGAATGACGAGGTCGTAGTTCTTCAGCGTCGCGTCGGTCGTCGTGGTGAGCACCAACTGGTCCGTGCCGTTCTTGACGGCCTGCTTGGACTGCGTGGTGCCGACGCCCTTGGGGTCGATTCCGCTGACGTCGATGCCGTACGTCTTCTTCAGACCGGGCGCGCAGAACGGCCGGGACTCGCATTCGTCGCCCGCCGCGATCTTGACCTTCTCGCCCGACTTGCCGAGGTCCGAGAGCGTCTTCAGCTTGTGCTCCTTCGCGAATTCCGCGGAGACCGCGAACGCGTTCTGGTCGACCGCCTCTCCCGCGGGGAGCACCTTGAGTCCCTCGGGCCCCGCGAGCTTCTCCAGGGCGCTCACCGTGGCGTCGAGATCGCTGGAGGCGACGAGCTCGGCCTTCGGCCCGTTCTTCTCCAGGTTCAGGAATTCCGCGAGGGTCGCGGCGTATTCGGGCACGACGTCGATCGAGCCCTTCTTGAGTTCGGGCGCGTAGATCTCGCGGTTCTGCACCGTCTTGACCTCGGCGTCATATCCGGCGTCATCGAGAACGCCCGCGTAGAGCTCGGCGAGGACCTTCTGCTCGGTGAACCGGGCCGAACCGACCACGACCGAGCCCTTCTTGTCACCGCCCGCCTTGTCCGACCCCTTGCCGTCGTCCTCCAGGCTGTCCCCGCCGCACGCGGCGAGCCCCGCGGTCAGCGCCATGACGGCCGCGGCCGCCCCTGCCATCCGTCGCGCGCGACGCGTTGTGCTGTTCATCGGTGAACCACCATTTCGAAGGGAATCCGAGGAGATGTGAAAGACGCTCAGCGGGTGGCGCCGCCCGTCCTGCGCATCGGGTCGAAGAGGCGTCCCGCCACCACCAGTGCGCCCTCCACGAGCAGCGCGAGCAGCGCCACCAGGACCGCGCCCGCGACCACTTGCGGAGTGTTCTGAAGGTTGAACCCGGCGGTGATGATCCGGCCGAGGCCGCCCTCCCCCGCCATCGCGGCGAGCGTGGCCGTCGCGACGACCTGCACGCCCGCCGACCGGACGCCGGTCATGATCAGCGGATACGCCAGCGGCAGCTCGACCCGGGCGAAGAGCTGGCCGCCGCTCATGCCCATCCCCCGCGCGGCCTCGACCACGGCCCGGTCCACCTCGCGCATCCCGAGGTAGGCGTTGGTCAGCAGCGGCGGCACGGCGAAGAGGACCAGCGCGATCAGCGTCGGGGCGTCGCCGTGCTCACCGAGCGGGGTGAGCGTGAGCAGGATCAGCAGGGCGAGGGTGGGCACCGCGCGGCCGACGTTGGAGATGTTGACCGCGAGGGCGCCGCCCTTGCCGATGTGGCCGAGGTAGAGCGCGAGGGGGAGCGCGATCAGGCAGGCGACGGCGAGGCAGACCCCGCTGAAGTACAGGTGCTCGGCCAGGCGGTGCCACACCCCCTTCTCGCCCTGCCAGTTGGCGCCCGTGGTCAGCCAGTCGTACGCACCGGTGATCGCGTTCATGCAGGTTCAGCCACCTTGGCCACGGCCGCCTCGCGGTCGGCACGGCTCGTCCGTATTCGGTGGGCTCTCGTCCAGGGCGTCAGCCACCGCTGGAGGCCGAGCAGGAGCAGGTCGGCGGCGACGGCGAGGAGCACGCAGAGCACGGACGCCGTGAGCACCTGGGCCTTGAAGGTCGTGTCGAGGCCGTCGAGGATCAGGGTGCCCAGGCCGCCGTAGTCCACGATGGCGCCGACGGTCGTCAGGGCGACCGTGGAGACCGTGGTGATGCGGACGCCGGCCAGCAACGCGGGCAGCGCGAGCGGCAGTTCCACCTCCCACAGCAGCCTCAGCGGGCCGTACCCCATGCCTTTGGCGGCGTCCCTGGCCTCGTCCGGAACCGCCTGGAGCCCGGCCAGGATGTTCCGCACGAGGACCGTGAGGGAGTACAGGACCAGGCCCGTGACGACCAGCGAGGCCGAGAGCCCGAAGAAGGGCAGGAGCAGCGAGAACATCGCGAGCGAGGGGACGGAGTAGAGCACGGTCGTCACGCCGAGGACCGGCCCCGAGAGGAAGCGCCACCGCCGGGCCAGCAGCGCGAGCGGCAGGGAGACGGCGAGTCCGATCACCACCGAGACGAGCGTGATCCCGACGTGCTCCAGGGTCGCGTCGATCAGTTCCTGACTGCGGGAGCGGACATATTCGCCGCAGATCCAGTCGTTGGTCACCAGACAGTTCCGCTCGGCCACGCGCCCCACCTCCCCCGAACCCTGAATTCCCGGACGCGCCGTACACACGTCCCCCCGTGTCTGGCGACCCTAACGCGCGGCACCGACAATCGCCGAGAGTCGTTGTACGGCCGCAATACTGCCGACACGCAAAGCCCGCCGCCGCCCGCCACAATGGGGAAACATGATCCGGTTCGAGCACGTCACCAAGCGCTACGCGGACGGCACCACGGCCGTCGACGATCTGTCCTTCGAGGTCGCGGAGGGCGAACTGGTCACGCTCGTCGGCCCGTCGGGCTGCGGCAAGACGACCACGATGAAAATGGTGAACCGGCTCATCGAGCCGAGTGCCGGCCGGATATTCGTCGACGGCGACGACATATCCGACGTCGACCCGGTCCAACTGCGGCGCCGTATCGGCTACGTCATCCAGCAGGTCGGCCTCTTCCCGCACAAGACGGTCCTGGAGAACACGGCGACCGTCCCGCACCTCCTCGGCGTCAAGCGCGGCAAGGCCCGCGAGCGCGCCGCCGAACTCCTCGACCTGGTCGGCCTCGATCCCGCCGTCTTCGGCGACCGCTATCCCGAGCAGCTCTCCGGCGGCCAGCGCCAGCGGGTCGGCGTGGCCCGTGCCCTGGCGGCCGATCCGCCGGTGCTGCTGATGGACGAGCCGTTCGGCGCGGTCGACCCCGTGGTCCGCGAGCACCTCCAGAACGAGTTCCTGCGCCTTCAGCAGTCCATGCGCAAGACCGTCCTGTTCGTCACGCACGACATCGAGGAGGCGGTGCGCCTCGGCGACCGTATCGCCGTCTACGGCCACGGCCGCGTCGAGCAGTTCGACACTCCCTCGACGGTGCTCGGCTCCCCCGCCACCGCGTACGTGGCCGACTTCGTCGGCGCGGACCGGGGGCTCAAGCGGCTCTCCGTGACACCGATCGAGGAGGGCGACCTGGAACAGCCCCCCGTGGTGCACCTCGACGACCCGCTGCCGAAGGAGCTCGACGCCCGCTGGGCCGTGGTCCTCGACGGCGGGAACAACCTGCACGGCTGGATCTCCGCCGAGCACGCGCGCGTGGGGCACGGCACGGTCCGCGAGCACGCGCGCCGCATGGAGGCCTGGCTGCCGGTGGGCGCGAGCCTGAAGCAGGCGTTCGCGACGATGCTCCAGCACGACGCGGGCTGGATCGCGGTCATCGACAAGGACAGCGAGGGCCGTTTCCTCGGCGTGCTCACCCCGGCCCGGCTGCACGAGGCGCTGCGCCGCTCGACGGCGGCCGACGCGCGGGCGATGGCGCGCGCGGACGTCGAGCTGGAGACGGTGGCGGCCATCAGCAAGGCGTGAACCACTGGAGCCCCGCCACGATGGCGCCGCCGAGGAGGCGGCTGCTCGGCCGCCGGCCCCGGTCCGCGGCTCAGCCGTCGCTCAGCCGGCCGCTCATCCACTGGAGGGTGGCGGGGATCTCCCTGCGCCAGGTGTTGAAGTTGTGCCCGCCGCTATCCAGCGTGATCGACGACACGCGCGTGGGCGGCTTCACCGCGTCGATGAAGTCCAGGGTGTCCTGGTAGTTGTCCTCGCCCTTCTTGCTGCTGGTCACCAGGAGGGACGTTCTGGGCCGCGGCTCGTGGCGGAGGTACCACATCAGGTCGGCGCGGCGCTCCAGGTCCTCGTCGCCCTGGAAGAGGTCGCCGGTGGTGACGTCGATGGGCGCCTTGTAGTACGCGGACAGGCCCGCCGCGGCGCCGTACCGCTCGGGGTGGTGGACGGCGAGCTTCAGGGCGCAGTAGCCGCCCGTGGAGTCGCCGACGACGCCCCAGCTGCGGCCCCCGGTGCCCACCCTGTAGTGCCCCGAGATGGCGCTGGGCAGGTCCTTGGCGAAGAAGGTCTCGGCCTGCGGGCCGCCGGGGACGTCCACGCACTCCGTGTCGCGCGGCGGCGCGACGGTCGGCCGCATCATGATCAGGACCATCGGCTGCATCTTGCCCTCGGAGGCCAGCCTGTGCGCGGTCTGGGGGTAGTGCAGCCCCTTGATGAGCGCCTCGGCGGTCCCCGGGTAGCCGGTGAGGACCACGGCCGCGCGGAACTTGCGGTTCCTGTGCTGCGGCTGGAAGTACTCGGGCGGCAGGTAGACGTAGGCCGGGCTGGCGATCTGCGACGCCCTGCCACCGATGTCGATCTTCTGGATCTGGCCTCCGGTGACCGTCCTGTGGCCCCCGGGAACGTCCACGGAACGGGTGTCGAGAACCTTGATGGGCCCCGCGCCCTTGGCCGGGTCGTGGTCCACCACGAGGCCGGGGCTCGTCTCCTGGCCGAACAGGTCGGCCCACGTGGCGTAGAAGCCGAAGGCCTGGTTGGCGGCCAGGCCCACCGAGGCGAAGATGGCGACCTGCGCGGCGAGAAGCAGCCCGACGCGGCCCGTGACGGCACGCCAGGTGCGGCGGGCGAGCCGCGGCCAGAGCCAGATCGTGCCGAAGAAGAGCACTACGGCCAAGAGGACCGCGAGGGCCAGGACCTCGTTGCTCGTGAGTCCCATGGGGATTTCCTGCCTGCGCTTTCTGCCTGTGCCCCGAGATAGCCGTGGCGTGACCGGAGCCGACCGGAACCGACCGGGACGCACGGCGGCTCGCCGGTGATTCGCCGAAGTTTTCCAGTGGTTTCCGATCGGGAATGAACCCGTTTCCCCGAAGGACCGTCCTAGAGGGGGCAATGGTGCCGGATGCCGCTTTGGCACCGGATTAAAGCTCTCTCGCAGAACTACGGGATGCGATGTCTGTCAGGATAGATGGGGAAATGTCGGGCGAGGTTCCGGAGGGTCAGGAACGTCACTTCGGCAGCCGGTTCCGCCGGTTGACGCGCGGTCCGCGCCCGGAGGCCGTGCCGACCCTCGTCGCCAGGGCATGCGCGCTCGTGGGTGTGCTGAACGTCGCGGCGGGTGTGTTCCCGCGCTTCCGGCACAGCCGCATGCACGCCATCGCCGAGGTACTGCCCGGCGCGCTCGGCCCCTTCGCGGCCGCTCTCGCCCTCAGCTCCGGCATCCTGCTGCTCCTGCTCGCCCACGGCCTGCGGCGCCACAAGCGGCGGGCCTGGCGGGCCGCCGTGGTGCTGCTGCCCGCGGGTGCGATCGCGCAGTTCACGTACCGGCACTCGGTGATCGGCGTACTGATCTCCGTCGCCCTGCTCGCGCTGCTGCTCCGCCATCGCAGTGAGTTCACCGCGCTGCCCGATCCACGCAGCCGCTGGCGGGCCCTGGCCAACTTCGTCCTGCTCGGCGCCGGTTCGATCCTGCTCGGCCTGGTGATCGTAAGCGCCCACCCCGGCAAGGTCGTCGGCGACCCCGGCATCACGGAACGCCTCCAGCACGTCCTGTACGGCCTCTTCGGCTTCGAGGGCCCGGTCGGCTACTACGGAAGCACGTCCTGGACCGTCGGCTTCTCCCTCGGCGCCCTCGGCATGCTCACCGCCCTGACCACCATCTACCTCGCCTTCCGCCCCGAGCACCCGGCCGCCCGTCTCACCGAGGACGACGAGACGAGGCTGCGCGCGCTGCTCGACAAGCACGGCGGCCGCGACTCCCTCGGCCACTTCGCGCTCCGCCGCGACAAGGGTGTCGTCTTCTCCCCCAGCGGCAAGGCCGCCGTCACCTACCGCGTCGTCTCCGGAGTGATGCTCGCCAGCGGTGACCCGATCGGCGACGTCGAGGCCTGGCCCGGCGCCATCGAACGCTTCATGGACGAGGCCAAGGCCCACTCCTGGACGCCCGCCGTCATGGGCTGCTCCGAGACGGGCGGCGAGGTCTGGACCCGGGAGACCGGCCTCGACGCCCTCGAACTGGGAGACGAGGCGGTGGTGGACGTCGCGGATTTCTCCCTGTCCGGGCGTGCGATGCGCAACGTACGCCAGATGGTCAAGCGGATCGAGCGCAATGGCTACGAGACGCGCGTACGGCGCATCCGTGACCTCGGGGAGCGCGAGCTCGCCAGGATCCAGCAGGCCGCCGAGGACTGGCGCGGCACCGACACCGAGCGTGGCTTCTCCATGGCGCTCGGCCGCATCGGCGACCCCGAGGACGGCGACTGCCTGATCGCCACCGCCCACAAGGCCGACGAGGAGCCGGGGCCCTACGGCGACCTGAAGGCCGTCCTCCACTTCGTCCCGTGGGGCAAGGACGGCGTCTCCCTCGACCTCATGCGCCGCGACCGCGCGGCCGACCCCGGCATGAACGAGCTGCTCATCGTGGCCGCCCTCCAGGCCGCCCCCAAGCTCGGCATCGCGCGCGTGTCCCTCAACTTCGCCATGTTCCGCGCGGCCCTCGCCCGCGGCGAGAAGATCGGCGCGGGCCCGGTCCTGCGCGCCTGGCGCGGCCTGCTGGTCTTCCTCTCGCGCTGGTTCCAGATCGAGTCCCTGTACAAGTTCAACGCGAAGTTCCGCCCCCGCTGGGAGCCCCGCTTCGTCGTCTACCGCTCCAGCAAGGACCTGCCCCGCATCGGCTTCGCCGCCATGCAGGCCGAGGGCTTCGTGACCCTCGCGCTCCCCAGGTTCCTGCGCAGGGGCACCGCCCAGCGCCGCCCCTGTGCGCACCGGAGCACGGAGCGTGAGGTCCAGGCGGCGTAACCCGCCGCCGACCGGGCCTAGGCTGGAACCATGAGTACGTTGCGCGGGCGGGGATCGGTCCAGGGGCTGCCGGAGTGGGACCGCTGTGCGGTCATGGGCGTCGTGAACGTCACGCCGGACTCCTTCTCCGACGGAGGCCGCTGGTTCGACACGACGGCCGCCGTCAAGCACGGCATCGACCTCGTCGCGCAGGGCGCCGACCTGGTCGACGTCGGCGGTGAGTCCACCCGCCCCGGCGCCACCCGCGTGGACGAGGACGAGGAGCTCAGGCGCGTCGTCCCCGTGGTGCGCGGCCTGGCCGCCGAGGGCGTCACGGTCTCCGTGGACACCATGCGCGCCACCGTCGCCGAGCAGGCGCTCGCCGCGGGTGCCGTCCTGGTCAACGACGTCAGCGGGGGCCTCGCCGACCCGCGTATGGTCCCCGCGGTCGCCGCCGCCGGCGCCCCCTTCGTGGTCATGCACTGGCGCGGTTTCCTCGCCGACATCCACGCCGAGCCCGCCTACGACGACGTCGTCTCCGAAGTCGTCGACGAGCTCCACGCACGCGTGGCGGCCGCCATCGAGGGCGGCATCGCCCCCGAGCGCATCGTCGTCGACCCGGGCCTCGGCTTCTCCAAGAAGGCCGAGCACGACCTGGCGCTCCTGGCCCGCCTCGACCGGCTGCGCGAGCTCGGCCACCCGATCCTGGTCGCCGCCTCCCGCAAACGTTTCCTCGGCCGGGTCCTCGCGGGCCCCGAGGGCGCACCGCCGCCCGCCCGCGAGCGCGACGCCGCCACGGCCGCGGTCTCCGCCATCGCCGCCCACCAGGGCGCCTGGGCGGTCCGCGTGCACGAGGTGCGGGCCACCGCCGACGCCGTGCGCGTCGCCCAGGCCGTGACGGACGCCGCGGGCGACAGCCGGTGACCGGGGCCCGTACCGACGTCGAGCAGGTCGAGAGTGCCAACACCGCCTTCTACGAGGCGCTCGAACGCGGTGACTTCGACGAGGTCTCCGACCTGTGGCTGGACCCCGGGACCGACACCGCGACGGACGACGACGAGGCTGACGACGACTCGACGGACCACGACTCGGCCGCCGATGACCCGACGGACGACGACGCGGACGACGACGAGGTGTCCGACGACGGCACCGCGATCTCCTGCGTGCACCCCGGCTGGCCGGTCCTCACCGGCCGCGGCGAGGTCCTCAGGTCGTACGCGCTGATCATGGCGAACACCGAGTACATCCAGTTCTTCCTGACCGACGTGAAGGTCGGGGTGGCCGGCGACACCGCCCTGGTGACCTGCACCGAGAACATCCTCAGCGGCGGTCCGCCCCCGGAGGGCGGCGGCGAGCTGGGGCCTCTCGTGGGCCAGCTCGTGGTCGCCACCAATGTGTTCCGCCGCACACCGGACGGCTGGAAACTCTGGTCGCACCACGCCTCTCCCGTACTCGCCGAAACCGACGACGACGAGAGCGACGAGACCCCTTCCTAGTGGGTAGGGGCAAGGATGTGGCCGGTCCCACGGGCCCCGCGAGCGAGCGTTGTCAGTGCTCGCAGGTAGATTCGACCGAGGCTGGAGCGCCGACCGCACTCGGTGCAGGCCCGCCGATACCGACGATTGCAGGAGTGATTCGCGTGGATCGTGTCGCGCTGCGTGGCCTGAAGGCCCGCGGGCACCACGGTGTCTTTCCGCGGGAACGCGAAGAGGGCCAGACCTTCATCGTGGACCTGGTTCTCGGCCTGGACACGCGAGCGGCCGCGGCCGACGACGACCTGGCGAAGACCGTGCACTACGGGATCGTGGCCGAGGAGGTCGTGGCCGCCGTCGAAGGCGATCCCGTCGACCTCATCGAGACGCTCGCCGAGCGCATCGCCCAGACGTGTCTGAAGCACGAGGGAGTCCTGGAGGTCGAGGTGTGCGTGCACAAGCCGGACGCCCCGATCACCGTGCCCTTCGACGACGTGACCGTCACCATCACCCGGAGCCGAGTATGACTGCGCCCTTCAAAGCGGGTCAGAGCGACCCGACCGTCCAGCCGGTGCCCGCCTCCGTGGTCGAGCAGGTGGACGCGGCGGACCACACCCTGTCCAACCCGCACCGCGCCGTGATCTCCCTCGGCAGCAATCTCGGCAACCGCCTGGAGACGCTCCAGGGCGCTGTCGACGCCCTGGAGGACACCCCCGGCCTGCGGGTCAAGGCGGTCTCTCCGGTGTACGAGACGGAGCCGTGGGGCGTCGAGCCCGGCTCCCAGCCCGCGTACTTCAACGCGGTGGTCCTGGTGAAGACGACCCTGCCGCCCACGTCGCTCTTGGAGCGCGCGCAGGCCGTCGAGGAGGCCTTCCACCGCGTCCGTGACGAGCGCTGGGGCCCGCGCACGATCGACGTCGACATCGTGTCGTACGCCGACGTGGTCTCCGACGACCCGGATCTCACGCTGCCGCACCCGCGCGCGCACGAGCGTGCCTTCGTCCTCGCCCCCTGGCACGACGTCGACCCCGAGGCCAGCCTGACCGGCCGCGGCCCCGTGGCCGAGCTGCTCGACTCCCTCACCCGCGAGGGCGTCACGCCCCGCGCCGACCTGGAACTCCGACTGCCGGAGTAGTCGTTAGGGTCTGATGAACCCGTACGACGGCGTGTACGACGGCATGTACGACGATCGGGACGCCGACAAGGGTTATGAAGGTCGGACGACGGCTATGAAGGGTCATTCGTGAAGCAACTGCGCATCAGGACGCTGGCCGGCCTCTTCCTCGCGGCCGGAGTGCTGTCCTGGTCGGGCGCCAGGCTGTGGGACTCCGTCGGCACTCTGCCGAAGGTCCCGCTGGCCGCGCCCATCGTGCTCGCGGTGATCGCTGTCGTACTGCTCTCGACGGCGCTCTCGCTGCGCTCGCGCCTGCGCGCCCAGCGTGAGCGCCGCCCCGGCGCCAAGGGCGTCGAGCCGTTGATGGCCGCCCGAGCCGTCGTCTTCGGCCAGGCCAGCGCCCTGGTCGCGGCGCTCGTCGCGGGGATGTACGGCGGCACGGGCGCGTTCCTGCTGGAGTTCCTGGACATCCCCGCCCGCCGCGACCAGGCGGTCTACGCCGGTCTTTCGGTCGTCATGGGCATCGCCGTGATAGCCGCCGCCTTCTTCCTCGAGCGGGTCTGCAAGCTCCCCGAGGACGACGACGAGGACGGCCAGACGGCTCCGGCGGCCTAGGGCCTGCCGTTTGGATCATCTCGGCGTCGCGGGGTCTGGCACGCACTCCCCCACGCCTGAACGGCGCGGGGGGACCCCCACCGGCGTTGTCGTCGGTTGCCAACTCCCCCAAGCTCTCGGCTCCGCTCGAGCAGGGGGCACCCCCATCGCGTTGTCGCCCTCCTCCGCCTTGCAGCTGCACGCACCAGACCCCGCTCGAGCCAGGTCGAAAAGGCACCGCCCCTCCAGCCGACCTGATCCAAACGACAGACCCTAGATCCGGAGCAGCTGGTTCCGGCTCGGTCCGCCTCAGCGGGCCATGATCAGGCTCATCGCCTCGTTGCGCGTGGCGGGATCCCGGAGCTGGCCGCGGACCGCGGACGTTATGGTCTTGGCGCCCGGCTTGCGGACCCCGCGCATCGTCATGCACATGTGCTCGCACTCGACGACCACGATCACACCGCGCGGCTCAAGGATGCTCATCAGGGAGTCGGCGATCTGCGTGGTCAGCCGCTCCTGCACCTGCGGCCGGCGCGCGTACACGTCGACGAGGCGGGCGAGCTTCGACAGACCGGTGATCTTGCCGTCCGTGGACGGGATGTACCCGACGTGGGCGACGCCGACGAACGGGACCAGATGATGTTCGCAGGAGCTCATGACCTCGATGTCCTTCACCAGGACCATCTCGTCGTGCCCCAGGTCGAACGTCGTCGTCAGGACGTCCTCCGGCTGCTGCCAGAGCCCCGCGAATATCTCCCGGTAGGACCGCGCCACACGCGCCGGGGTCTCCAGGAGGCCCTCGCGGTCGGGGTTCTCACCCACCGCGATCAACAGCTCGCGCACGGCGTTCTCGGCGCGCTTCTCGTCGAACTCGCCGATCGAGCCCTCGCCGTACAACGTCACCGGGTCGGTCATGTGGTGCCTCGTTCCTGTGCGTCCTGCGCGGGGCTACGGAAATGCCGCGCCCCCCAGGCTAAAACCTGGGGGGCGCGGCATTCATTCCGGGCCTGCCGGGACGCGGGACTCAGCTCTCGGGGCGGTCCTCCGGGGCCACCTCGATGGGATGCTCCGTGCCGCCCCCGGAGATCGCGGGGGTGGCGCCGTTCGCACCGTTCGTCAGCGACAGCTCCCTGGGGGAGAGCACCGGCGGACGGGTCGAGGGCGTACGCCGCGAGGAACCGGTCCACGCCGGACGGGCCGGGCGCTTCACGATGCCGGAGAAGACCTCGGCGATCTGCTCCTTGTTGAGCGTCTCCTTCTCCAGAAGCTGGAGAACGAGGTTGTCGAGGATGTCGCGGTTCTCGACGAGGATCTCCCACGCTTCGTTGTGCGCGGTCTCGATGAGCTTCTTGACCTCTTCGTCGACCAGCGCGGCGACCTCTTCCGAGTAGTCACGCGGGTGACCCATCTCGCGACCGAGGAACGGTTCGGTGTTGTCGCCGCCGAACTTGATCGCGCCGAGGCGCTCGGTCATGCCGTACTGCGTGACCATCGCACGAGCGGTCGCGGTGGCCTTCTCGATGTCGTTCGCCGCACCCGTCGTCGGGTCGTGGAAGACGAGCTCCTCGGCCGCGCGCCCGCCCAGCATGTAGGCGAGCTGGTCGAGCATTTCGTTGCGCGTCGTGGAGTACTTGTCCTCTTCGGGCAGAACCATGGTGTAGCCCAGGGCCCGGCCGCGCGACAGGATCGTGATCTTGTGGACCGGGTCCGAGTTCGGGGAGGCCGCCGCGACCAGGGCGTGTCCGCCCTCGTGGTACGCGGTGATCTTCTTTTCCTTGTCGGACATGATCCGGGTCCGCTTCTGCGGGCCCGCCACGACGCGGTCGATCGCCTCGTCCAGGAAGTGGTTGTCGATCAGCTTCTTGTCACCGCGCGCCGTGAGGAGCGCCGCTTCGTTCAGCACGTTCGACAGGTCGGCACCCGTGAAGCCGGGCGTGCGCCGGGCCACCGCGCCCAGGTCGACGTCCGGGGCGACCGGCTTGCCCTTCTGGTGAACCTTGAGGATCTCCAGGCGGCCCAGCATGTCCGGACGGTCGACCGCGATCTGGCGGTCGAAACGGCCGGGGCGCAGGAGCGCCGGGTCAAGGATGTCGGGCCGGTTCGTGGCGGCGATCAGGATGACGCCGCCCTTCACGTCGAAGCCGTCCATCTCGACGAGCAGCTGGTTCAGCGTCTGCTCGCGCTCGTCGTGCCCGCCGCCCATACCGGCGCCGCGGTGCCTGCCGACGGCGTCGATCTCGTCGACGAAGACGATCGCCGGGGCGTTCGCCTTGGCCTGCTCGAAGAGGTCACGGACACGGGAGGCACCGACACCGACGAACATCTCGACGAAGTCGGAACCGGAGATCGAGTAGAACGGAACCCCGGCCTCACCGGCGACGGCACGCGCGAGCAGCGTCTTGCCCGTACCGGGCGGGCCGTAGAGGAGCACGCCCTTGGGGATCTTGGCGCCGACGGCCTGGAACTTCGCCGGCTCCTGGAGGAACTCCTTGATCTCGTGGAGCTCCTCGACGGCTTCGTCCGAACCCGCCACGTCGGAGAACGTCGTCTTCGGGGTGTCCTTGGTGATCAGCTTGGCCTTGGACTTCCCGAAGTTCATGACCCGGGAGCCGCCGCCCTGCATCTGATTCATCAGGAACAGGAAGACCACGACGATGAGGACGAAGGGGAGGAGGGAGAGCAGGATGCCGACGAAGGGGTTCTGCTTCGACGGGGAGACGGTGTAACCGTCCTTGATCTGCTTGTCCTCGAACTTGGCCTGCAGAGACTTGGCGAGGTCGACGCCCTGGTCGCCGATGTAGCTCGCCTGGATCTTGCTGCTGCCCTTGACCTTCTCACCGTCGATGAGCTCGGCCTTGATGGTCTGCTCGTCACCGGTGGTGAGCTTGGCCGACTTGATCTTGTTGTCGTTGATCGCCTGGACGACCTGACCTGTGTCAACCGTCTTGTAGCCACCGGACGAGCCGACGACCTGCATCAACACGACCACGGCAAGGACGGCCAGCACGATCCACATGACTGGCCCACGGAAGTATCGCTTCACGTCCATCCATACGGAGCGATGACGCCCCGTCCCTCCTGCCATAGTGAGTTTGATAAAGACTGTTCTTCGGACGGTACCCCAGCATTGTGACCCGAAGCCGCACGGGAGGGCTGGCAATACTGTCTTCGCTTCTCCAACGGCGGGAAACGGGTGAGGGTTCCCCGCCGCCGCACACGGTCCCTCGGGTGTCAGCCGCCGTAGACGTGCGGGGCGAGCGTTCCGACGAAGGGAAGGTTCCGGTACTTCTCCGAGAAGTCCAGGCCATAGCCCACCACGAACTCGTTGGGGATGTCGAAACCGATCCACTTCACGTCGATCGCGACCTTCGCCGCCTCGGGCTTCCGCAGCAGCGTGCACACCTCAAGGGAGGCGGGCTCGCGGGAGCCGAGGTTGGAGAGCAGCCAGGACAGGGTCAGCCCGGAGTCGATGATGTCCTCGACGATCAGGACGTGCTTGCCCTTGATGTCGGTGTCCAGGTCCTTGAGGATCCGGACGACGCCGGAGGACTGGGTGCCCGCGCCGTACGACGAGACGGCCATCCAGTCCATCGTGACCGGGGTGGACAGCGCGCGCGCCAGGTCCGCCATGACCATCACCGCGCCCTTGAGGACACCGACGATCAACAGGTCCTTGCCCGCGTATTCCGCGTCGATCTTCGCGGCCAGCTCTGCCAGCTTCGCGTCGATCTCTTCCTTGGTGATGAGCACCGACTTGAGGTCGGTGCCCATGTCTTTCGCGTCCACCCGCATCACTTTCGGTCGTCCCACCGGCCGACGGGGTCCCGCAGCGCGCACGGTCCTCGTCAGCCTTGCCGGATCACCAGTCTGCCACCCTGGCGCTGAGCCACGACTTTGCCCGGGAGATTGATGGCTCCCTGGCCGCGCCAGCCGGTGATGAGGCGGTCGACTTCCTCGATGTGCCGGGCGAACAGCGAACCGGCCGGCGCACCGGCGTCGATCGCGGCCCGGCGCACGATGCGGCGGCGCACGGCGGGGGGCAGGGCGAAGAGCTTGGCGCACTCCAGGAGGCCGGTGGCGTCGCGCACCGACGTCTCGGCCTGGGCTGCCCACGTGTCGAGGGCGTCGGCGTCGTCGCGGGAGAGCTGGGCCGTGCGGGCGAGCGCTTCGACGACGCCCTTGCCGAGCGCTTTCTCCAGGGCGGGCAGGCCCTCGTGGCGCAGCCGGGAGCGGGTGTAGGCGGGGTCGGCGTTGTGCGGGTCGTCCCAGACGGGCAGCGCCTGGACCATGCACGCCTTGCGGGCCGTCTGGCGGTCGAGGTGCAGGAAGGGGCGGCGGTACCGGCCCGCGACCCCCGAGGTCGCGGCCATACCGGACAGGGAGCGGATCCCGGAGCCGCGGGCGAGCCCGAGCAGGACGGTCTCGGCCTGGTCGTCGCGGGTGTGGCCGAGCAGCACGGCGGCGGCCGCGTGCCGTTCGGCGGCGGCGTCCAGAGCCGCGTACCGCGCGTCACGGGCGGCGGCTTCGGGGCCGCCCTCGCGGCCGACGTCGACGGCGACGGACTCGACCGGGGTCAGGCCGAGGGCGGTCAGGCGGACGACGACCTCGGCGGCGCGCAGGTCGGAGCCGGGCTGGAGGCCGTGGTCGACGGTGACGCCGCCGGCGCGGATGCCGAGCTTGGGGGCCTCGAAGGCGAGGGCGGAGGCGAGCGCCATCGAGTCGGCGCCGCCGGAGCAGGCGACCAGCACGAGCGGCCGGGGAGCCTGCTCGTGGGCGGAGGGTGCGGGGCGTACGGGGGGTGGGGGGACGGTTTCGGAGCTGCGCTGTACGTCGGTCAGTACGTCGTGGAGTACGCGGCGGACCGCCAGGCGTATCGCCGCGACCGCAGGATGGGGACCCATGTCCGGTTCCCTTCGTGAAGTTCGGGGGGGTGTGCCTCGGACCAATCGCTCCGGGACCGCTCGGAAGACCGGATCTGGTCAGCCAGACGTCGGAATCCCGAGCATTCGGTCACTCAGAGTGTGTTGATGGTGACAGAGCCGAGCCGTTCCCCGAGCATTGCACGCCTACCCACCGCCCACGGTCCCTCGGACGGGTGATTACGGGGGCATTCTCCTGCCATCGGCCCCCATCGGTCTCCCTCAGTCCGCCTTCCGGTGCACCCGCGAGACCCAATCCGCGGGTTTGGCGATCTCCGCCTTGGTGGGCAGCGTGTTCGGCGAGGTCCACACGCGGTTGAAGCCGTCCATGCCGACCTCCTCCACGACCGCGCGCACGAAGCGCTCGCCGTCGCGATACTGGCGCAACTTCGCGTCGAGGCCGAGGAGCTTGCGCAGCGCTTGGTCCAGGCGGCTCGCGCCGCGCGCCCTGCGCTCCTTGAACTTCTCCCGGATCTCGTCGACGGAGGGCACCACGTCGGGCCCCACGCCGTCCATCACGAAGTCGGCGTGGCCCTCCAGGAGTGACATCACGGCGGTGAGGCGGCCGAGGATCTCGCGCTGGACGGGGGTCTGCACCAGCTCCACGATGGAGCGGCCGCCGTCGGACGTCGCGTCGTCCTCGTCATCGCCCCGTCCGCCGGCGAACGTCTGGGCGGCCTCCCTGACGCGCTCCAGGACGGTCATCGGGTCGACCTCGGTCTCGCCGAGGAAGGCCTGGATCTCGCCCTCCAGGTGATCGCGCAGCCAGGGCACGGCGGTGAACTGCGTGCGGTGCGTCTCCTCGTGGAGGCAGACCCAGAGCCGGAAGTCGTGCGGGTCCACGTCCAGCTCCCGCTCGACCTGCACGATGTTCGGCGCGACCAGGAGGAGCCTGCCGCCGCCGTTCGCCCCCGCGGGGAGGTCTCGGGTGGCCGGGGCGAAGGTCTCGTACTGCCCGAGGACGCGGGAGGCGAGGAACGAGAGGAGCATGCCCAGCTCGACGCCCGTCACCTTGCCGCCGACCGCGCCGAGCATGGCTCCGCCGGGGCCGCCGGAGCGCTTGTCCTGCATCTTGTCCAGGAGGGGCTTGAGAAGCTCCCGGAAGCCGGCCACGTTCGCCCGGACCCAGCCGGCTCTGTCGACGACAAGGACAGGGGTGTCGTGGGTGTCCTCCGTGCCCATGCCGGTGAAGGAACGGACGTGCTCCTCCGAGGACTTGGCATGCCGACGGAGCTCGGCGACGACGGCGCGTGCCTCGTCGCGGCTCACTTCTGGGCCCGGCCGTACGAGCCGGGTCGCGGTCGCCACCGCGAGATTCCAGTCGACCATCTCCGCACCACCGATGCTCGTCATGCGACAACGGTACGTGGTCGCTCCCTCCGGCGGAGGGGCTTGCACCCCCCACTTTGCCCCTGGGCGGCCCCCTAGGGGCTCTCCGCGTCTGGCTGCGGCTGCTTCCTGTCAGCGGCAGCCGCAGTTCGCCACTGTCGAGGCCATCTTGTCCAGGGTTTTCTGGGCTGCCTGGGGGTCTGTCGTGCCTGTGGTCATGAAAGCGAAGACCAGGAGGCGGCCGTCCGCGTCGACGACCGTGCCCGCCAGGGTGTTCACGCCCGTGAGCGTGCCGGTCTTGGCGCGTACGACGCCGGTGCCCGGGGACTCCTTGGGGTAGCGGTCGACGAGGGTGCCGGTGAAGCCCGCGACGGGCAGGCCCGTCACCGCGGAGCGCAGTTCGGGGCGGCCCGGGTCGGCGGCGCTGTCCAGGAGCGCGGCGAGGAGCTCGGCGGATACGCGGTCGGCGCGGTCGAGGCCGCTGCCGTCGGCGAACCTCGCCCCGGAGAGGGGCAGGCCCAGCTTCGTGAGCCGGGCGCGGACCGCCTTGTCGGCGCCGTCGAAGCTCGGCCGCTCCTTGTCCGCCACGGCCGTCTGGCGGGCCAGGGCCTCGGCGATGTCGTTGTCGCTGTGGGTCAGCATCCGCTCGACCAGGGCAGACAGAGGCGGCGACTCGACCTTGGCGAGGGATTCGGCCCGGCCGGACGCCTTCGCCGAACGTGCCGTGTCGGTCGTGGTCCCGATGCCGTGGCCGTCGAGGAACTCCGCGAACTTCTTCGCCGCGTCCCCCGCCGGGTCCCCCGAGCGCGGGGCGGGCCCGCTGGTGGAGTCGTCGAGGCGGCCCTCGTCGGCCATCAGTGCGCTGACGAGGGTGATGTTCTCGTTGGGGCCGATGGGGTGCTGCGCGGGGCCCGCGTACAGGGACGTGTCGTAGCGGAGCCTCACCTTGTCGACGTGGCGGGCCTTCAGCGCGCGGGCCGTGTCCTCCGCGAGGCGGCGCAGGCTCGCGGCCGTGTCGGTGTACCGGCCGTCCTTGCGGGCGGTGAGCGTGGGGTCGCCGCCGCCCACCAGGACCACCTCCCGCGTGCCCCCGGACGAGCCGGGTTCGAGTACCGCCTTCGTGGCGATGCGGTGGTCGGGTCCCAGCGCGGACAGCGCCGCGACCGCCGTGGCGATCTTGACGGTCGACGCCGGAGTCAGGCCCCGGCCCGCGTCCTTGCCGTAGATGCGCTTGCCGGTGGCCGCGTCGAGGACCACGGCCGCGCGCTCCGGGCCGAGCGCCGGGTCCCGCAGAAGCGGATCGAGTACGTCCGCCATGGCGCGCTCCGTCGGCGCGGGCGCCGTCCCCACGGGCGCGCCGAGGCCGGCGAGCACCGTTCGGGCGCTCGGAGCGGTCTCCGGCGCCTGCCCCGCGGCGGGGCCACCGTGATCTGCGCCACCCCCGGCATCCCCGGAGGCCGCCCGAACGCGCTCCGCCGTACGCTGACCGGAGGAGTCCCAGGGGCCGGCCGCGGCCACCGCTCCGGCCGAAATCACCAGGCCGAGGGTGGCGGCACCCGCCGTGAGCTGCCAGTTCGTAAGCTTTCCCGAGAATCGGGGAAGCTTTACGGCGGAAAGCCCGGGCAGCTGTTCCAGCAGCTGTCGAGGCCGACGCCAAGGCTTGAGCTCCGGCACGACGACCAGCCCCTTTCGCGATCACACATCTGCGTGAGGGACACTTAACCACCCGAAGTATGTGCTGATCATGGAGGAGCCACCCGTGGAGTTCGACGTCACCATCGAGATTCCGAAGGGTTCGCGGAACAAGTACGAGGTGGACCACGAGACCGGCCGGATCCGTCTGGACCGTCGCCTCTTCACGTCGACCAGCTACCCCGCGGACTACGGCTTCGTCGAGAACACCCTCGGCGAGGACGGTGACCCGCTGGACGCCCTGGTCATCCTGGACGAGCCGACCTTCCCCGGCTGCCTCATCAAGTGCCGCGCGATCGGCATGTTCCGCATGACCGACGAGGCGGGCGGCGACGACAAGCTGCTCTGCGTCCCGGCCTCGGACCCCCGTGTGGAGCACCTGCGCGACATCCACCACGTCTCCGAGTTCGACCGCCTGGAGATCCAGCACTTCTTCGAGGTCTACAAGGACCTCGAGCCCGGCAAGTCCGTCGAGGGCGCCGACTGGGTCGGCCGGGCGGACGCCGAAGCCGAGATCGAGAAGTCCTACAAGCGCTTCGAGGCGCAGGGCGGCCACTGAGCCTCCGGCCTCGTACGGGCCGCGCGGACCGATCAACGGGCCGCGCGGCCCGTTCGCGTATCTGTGCCCATACTGGCCATACGGAGGTGCGTAGGAGTCGCAGAAGTCGCAGGAGAAGTGAGGGCATCAGTGGCCGAGCATGAGGCCGAGGACCGTAAGCCTCAGTCGGACGAAGCCCGCAGCGCGTTCGTCCCGCCGAGCGGGGTGCTCGCGCAGGAGACCACCGAGGACGAGTCGCAGACGACGTCCGAGTTCGCCGTCCCGACCGGCCTCGCGTCACCGTCGACCACGACGCAGGAGACCGAGAAGTCGGCGTTCACGACGCCGCACACCTACAGCTCCCGCAACGCCCCGCCGGCCTTCACGCCCGCGCAGGGCATACCCCTGGTGAAGCTCACCAAGGAAGCGCCCTGGCAGGACCAGATGCGCACGATGCTGCGGATGCCGGTGACGGAGCGGCCCGCTCCGGAGCCCGCGCAGAAGCAGGAGGACGAGTCCGGCCCCGCCGTTCCGCGCGTCCTCGACCTGACGCTCCGTATCGGCGAGCTGCTGCTCGCGGGCGGTGAGGGCGCCGAGGACGTCGAGGCGGCCATGTTCGCCGTCTGCCGCTCCTACGGCCTCGACCGCTGCGAGCCGAACGTGACGTTCACGCTCCTGTCGATCTCCCACCAGCCCTCGCTCGTGGAGGACCCCGTCACGGCGTCCAGGACGGTACGGCGACGGGGCACCGACTACACCCGGCTCGCGGCGGTCTTCCACCTGGTGGACGACATCAGCGACCCGGACATCGACGTCTCCCTGGAGGAGGCCTACCGCCGGCTCGCGGGCATTCGGCGTAACCGTCACCCCTACCCGGGCTGGGCCCTCACGGCGGCCAGCGGGCTGCTCGCGGGCTCCGCGTCCGTGCTCGTCGGCGGTGGCGCGCTGGTGTTCCTCGTGGCGGCCGTCGGCGCGATGCTCGGCGACCGGCTCGCCTGGCTCTGCGCGGGGCGCGGGCTTCCGGAGTTCTACCAGTTCGTGGGCGCCGCGATGCCGCCCGCCGCGCTGGGCGTCGCCCTGAGCTTCGCGCACACCGAGGCGACGATGGCGTCCGCGGTCATCACCGGTGGGCTCTTCGCGCTGATCCCGGGGCGGGCCCTGGTGGCGGGCGTGCAGGACGGTCTCACCGGCTACTACATCACCGCCGCCGCACGCCTCCTTGAGGTCATGTACCTGATCGTCGGCATCGTCTGCGGTGTGCTGCTCGTGCTGTCGCTCGGCGTGATGCTGGACGCGACGAACCTGACGCCCGAGACCCAGTTCGGGGTGACGTCGTCGCGGCCGGTCATCCAGATCCTGGCGTCGATGGCGCTGAGCCTCGCCTTCGCGATCCTGTTGCAGCAGGAGCGCCACACCGTCCTGATCGTGACGCTCAACGGCGGCATCGCCTGGGTGATGTTCGGCGCGCTCGCGCAGACGCCCCTCGCGCTGTCGCCCGTGGCGGCCACGGCCATCGCCGCCGGGCTCGTGGGGCTCTTCGGGCAGCTCTTCTCGCGCTACCGGTTCGCGTCGTCACTGCCGTACGTCACGGCGGCGATCGGGCCGCTGCTGCCGGGTAGTGCCACGTACTTCGGGCTGCTCGCGCTGGCCCAGAACGACCTCAACACCGGCATCAACTCGCTGACCAAGGCCGTCGCCACGGCCCTGGCCATCGCGATCGGCGTGAACCTCGGGAGCGAGGTCTCCCGGCTGATCCTCAAGATTCCGGGCGCGACCTCCGCGGCGAATCGCCGTGCGGCGAAGCGGACCAGGGGCTTCTAGCCCCCGGTGGTCCCTCCTCGCCGGGGCTTTTGCTTGCTTGTCGGCTGCCGGTCGGCGGTGGGTTCGGGGGCGCTGCCCCCGGGCCCCCGGTCCTCAATCGCCGGACGGGCTTTTTTCAGGGCCCTACCGCTTCGCGTGGCGGCCACGCTGGGACGGCGGGGTGCCCTGGGTGGCGGCCTCGGCCGTCGCCGCCTTCTTGGACTTGCTGCGGGCGCGCAGGAACTCGATGGCGATCGGGACCACCGAGATGAGGACGATCAGGATCAGGATCGACTCGATGTTCTTGTGCACGAACTCGATCTTGCCGAGCCAGGCGCCGAGCAGCGTGACGCCCGCGCCCCACAGGATGCCGCCGATGATGTTGAACGTGATGAACGAGCGGTACCGCATCCCGGAGACGCCGGCGATGATCGGCGTGAAGGTCCGCACGATCGGCACGAAGCGGGCCAGGACCAGGGACTTTGGCCCGTACTTCTCGAAGAACTCGTGCGCCTTGACCACGTTCTCCTGCTTGAAGAGCTTGGAGTCCGGGCGGTTGAAGAGCGAGGGGCCGACCTTCTTGCCGAAGAGATAGCCCGCCTGGTCACCGAGGATCGCGGCGATGCAGATCAGCACGCAGGCCAGCCACAGCGGGGTGTCCAGCTTGTGCGTCGTGATCAGCAGGCCCGTGGTGAACAGCAGCGAGTCACCGGGCAGGAAGAAGCCGATCAGCAGCCCCGACTCGGCGAAGACGATCAGCAGGAGACCCCAGAGGCCGAACTGGTTCAGGAGATAATCCGGATCCAGCCAGCTTGGTCCGAGCGCAAGCGTCGTCACGGTTCCGGGCTCCTGAGGGTGAGAGGGCGGTGCGGCGGCGGTGCTGCTGCGGCCGTCCAACGGGGCGGCGGCGGGTGCAGCCGCCCAAAGTTATCAACGCCGGGCGGCCCGGCCAGGTTCCACTGCCCCTTTCCGGACTCGACCTGCGGATAACCCGGGCAAATCCCCCGCCGGACACCACGATCACCGCCGCGCACCCCCTCACCGCCGCACAACGATCACCGCCGCGCCCCTCACCGCCGCGCGCACCCCTCAGCCGTTGCGCGCCGCGTTCGCCAGGATCGCGTCCCGCATGTACACCGCGAGCCCGGGCCGGATGGCCTCGTAGAAGGCGGTGAACCGCTCGTCGGCCACGTACATCTCGCCGAGGCAGGTGTGCGTCTCGTGCGAGCACTCGTAGTGGTACCGGCAGATGAAGAGGCGGTGGTCCTCCGCGCCGTCCATCGCCTCCCGGGAGTCCGCCGCGAAGCCCTGGGTGAGCAGATCGCCCACGCGCGCGTGGAGCGCGGAGAACTCCTCGTTGATCCGCTTCCAGTCGTCCTTGGTGTACGAGGCCGCCCTGCGCTGCGCCTCCCGGTACCCCTCGGTGTCGCCCCAGCGCTCCCGCACCTCGTCCGCGTACTGCTCGGGGTCGTTGTCCCCGAAGACCTCGAACCGCTCCTCGGGCGTGAGGTTGATGCCCATCTTCTTCGCCTCCATGGCTCTCTCGACGGCGGCGGCCATCTCCTTGAGCCTCGCGATCCGGGCGGTCAGCAGCTCGTGCTGGCGGCGCAGGTGCGCGCGCGGGTCCGCGTCCGGGTCGTCCAGGAGTGCCGCCACCTGGTCGAGGGGGAAGCCGAGCTCCCGGTAGAACAGGATCTGCTGAAGCCGGTCGAGATCGCCGTCGCTGTAGCGCCGGTGACCCGCGTGGCTGCGCCCACCGGGCACGAGCAGGCCGATCTCGTCGTAGTGGTGCAGCGTGCGCACCGTCACTCCGGCGAAACCGGCGACCTGTCCCACGGAGTAACCCATGGCCTCCGCCTCTCTTCTCGGTACGCCCCTCAGCCTGAGTCCTCACGTCACGTGAGGTGCAAGTCCGGAAGTTCAGGAGTCCGGGAGTCCGGGAGTCCGGGAGCTAGCGGTCGTCCTCCGCGAGCCGCTCCCCCGTCGCGTACGGGTTCTCCTGCCCCTCGGCGAGCACCGCGACGAAGGGGGCGCCCTCACCCGCGAAGGTGTACGCGCCGCCCTCGATGCGGGCGATCAGGTCCCTGGTCCACTCCGCGCCCGTGTCCGCCGAGTGCACCCAGTAGTTCATGATCTCGCCGATGTGGCCGAGCTGTTCGGGGCCTTCCTCGGGCGTGTAGTAGCCCGTCACGGAGGCCCGCCACTCCTCCATGCGCCGCACCCGCTCCTTGAGCAGCCCCACGGCCTCGTCCCGCGGCAGGTCCACCATGAAGCCGAGCCCGGAGGTCAGGACGTCCGGCCGCTGGTCGTACGTGGTCAGGGAGGAGCGGAGCAGGGAGAGGTACTCCTCCGTGCCCTGCTCCGTCATCTCGTACTCGGTGCGCGGCGGACCGCCCGCCGTGGACGGGGCGACCTCGTGGGCACGCAGCATGCCCTGCTTCGCGAGCTGCTTCAGCGCGTGGTAGATCGAGCCGGGCTTGGCGTTGGACCACTCGTGGGCGCCCCAGTACTCCAGGTCGTTGCGGACCTGGTAGCCGTGGGCGCGGCCGTGCTGGCGCACGGCTCCGAGAACTAGTAGCCGGATCGCTGACATGCCGCCGCGCCCCTTCCGCTCGTACCGTAGTCATCAATTTTGACTAGGGTACGGGGGATTCCGCTCCGTCGGCATACCGCCCGCCAGGCATACCTCCCGCAGGCATACCTCCCGCAGGCATACCGCCTGCGGGCATACCGCGCCCGGCATCAGCCCCAGGACTCGCCGCGCTCCAGGGCCACCAGTTCGAAGGCGGTCTTGCCGTCCAGGGACTCGCGGACGATGTCGGCGTGGCCCGCGTGCCGGGCGGCCTCCTCGACGAGGTGCAGCATCATCCAGCGCATCGACACGACACCGTCCTTCGGGAACCACGGCGCCTCGGGCAGCGGGAAGGTGTCGTCCAGGCTCGGCACCTCGCGGATGAACTCCTCCGTCTCGGCGGCGACCCGGTCCCAGAAGGCCAGGACCTCGGCGAGCGTCTCGCCCTCCACGATCCGGAAGCTGTCGCCCCAGGTCTCCTGGGTGCGCTGCTTCTCGTTGGGCTTCTGCTGGGCCATGCGCAGCCAGCTCAGCTCCGTCTCGGCCACGTGCTTGACCAGGCCCGACAGGCTCAGCTCGCTCGCGCTCGGCCGCTGGGCCGCCTGCTCGTCGGTGAGCCCGAGCACCGACCGGCGGATGCCGCCGCGCTGCGCCTCGACGAAGGCGATCAGGGCGCCGCGCTCGTCCCCGTGCGTTTCCGAGCTGACGTGGGTGACCATGGGTTCCGCCTCTCTTCGGCCCGCTTCCGCGGGCTGCCCCTGGGGGCCTTTCCGACACCGCAGAAGCTACGGGCCCTTGCGGTCAGGTTCTGTCCGCAAGGGCCCGTGGCCATGAGATCGGGTGCCGGGTGCGCTCAGAAGCCGGATGCGCTCAGAACGGGAAGCGCGAGCGGCCGTGCTGCACCGAGATCCACTTCTGGGTGGTGAAGGCGTCCACCGTCGAGTCGCCGTTGAGCCGGCCCACACCGGAGCTCTTCTCGCCGCCGAACGGCACGATCGGCTCGTCGTGCACCGTGCCGTCGTTGACGTGGATCATGCCGGTCCTGACCCGCTTGGCGACCCGCACGCCGCGCTCGACGTCGGCGGTGTGCACCGCGCCGCTCAGTCCGTACGGGGTGTCGTTGGCGATCCGCACCGCCTCGTCCTCGCCGTCGAAGGGCATGAGCAGGGCCACGGGGCCGAAGATCTCCTGCTGGAGGACCGGGGAGTCGGCCGGCAGCCCCGTCAGGACGGAGGGGGCGACCAGGTTTCCCTCGGTGGTGCCGTGCAGCAGGGCCCGCGCGCCCGCGGCGACGGCCTGCTCGACGACGGACGAGACGGCCTCCGCCTGCGAGGCGTTGATGAGCGGGCCGATGTGCGTGGTGGGGTCGGCCGGGTCGCCGACCTTGAGCGAGGCGGCCTTGGCGACGAACTTCTCGGTGAACTCCGCTTCCACGGAGCGGTCCACGAGGATGCGGTTGGCGGCCATGCAGACCTGGCCCTGGTGCACGAAGCGGCTGAAGACGGCCGCGTCCACGGCGTAGTCGATGTCGGCGTCGTCCAGGACGATCAGGGCGCTGTTGCCGCCCAGTTCGAGGATCGAGCGCTTGAAGTGCGAGGCGCAGACCGTGGCGACGTGGCGGCCCACGCGGTCGGAACCGGTGAAGGAGATGACGCTCGGCACCGGGTGCTCGAGCAGGGCGTCACCGATCTCGGCTATGTCCGTGATCACGACGTTGAGCAGTCCTGCGGGCAGCCCCGCGTCCTCGAAGATCTTGGCGACCAGGCTGCCGCCGGTCACCGGGGCGCTCTGGTGCGGCTTCAGCACCACGGCGTTGCCGAGGGCGAGCGCGGGGGCGACCGTCTTGATCGACAGGAGCAGCGGGAAGTTGAAGGGGCTGATGACGCCCACGACACCCACGGGATCGCGGTAGAGGCGGTTCTCCTTGCCGTCCGCGGGCGAGGGCAGGATGCGGCCCTCGGGGCGCAGGACGAGGTGCACGGCCTCGCGCAGGAACTCCTTGGTGAGGTGGAGCTCGAAGGCCGCCTTGAGCCGGGTGCCGCCCAGCTCGGCGATGATCGCCTCGGTTATCTCCTCCTCGCGGTCCTCGACGATCCGCAGGGCCCGCTCGAAGACGCCGCGCCTGGCGTAGGGGTTGGTCTCGGCCCACTCACGCTGGGCGCGCTCGGCCGCGCGGTAGGCCTGGTCGACCTCGTCGGCCGTGGCGACGGTGATCGACGCCAGCTTCTCCCCGTTGTACGGGTTGAAGTCGATGATGTCCCAGGAGCCCGAGCCGGCTTTCCACTCCCCGTCGATGTACTGATGAGCCAGGTCAGTGAAGAAGGACATGAGACGGACCCCTTGCCGCGGCAGCAACGAAAGCAGACGGAACCTGAACCCTGAGGTTACGTCATCGTAGTTATGCGTCAGGTGAGTTGGAGAAGTCCGCGCAGGAGATCGCGGCTGTCGGCCGGGTCGGGGCTGTCCTTGTGGAGCTGCGCGGCCACCCGCTCGTACTGGGCGACCTCCTCGGCCTTGTCGAGGTAGAGCGCGCCGGTGAGCTGCTCCACGTACACGACGTCGGAGAGGTCGGACTCCGGGAAGCTCAGCATGGTGAACGCGCCGCTCTCGCCCGCGTGGCCGCCGAAGCTGAACGGCATCACCTGGAGCGTGACGTTGGGCCGCTCGGAGACCTCGATGAGGTGCTGGAGCTGGCCGCGCATCACGTCGCGGTCGCCGTACGGACGCCTCAGCGCCGCCTCGTCGAGGACGCAGTGGAAGTGCGGGGCGCGCTCGGCGGTCAGCAGCTTCTGGCGCTCCAGGCGCAGGGCCACGCGGCGGTCGATCTCCGCCTTGCTCGCGCCCTTCATGCCGCGCTTGACGACCGCGTGCGCGTACGCCTCGGTCTGCAGCAGGCCGTTGACGAACTGGACCTCGTAGACGCGGATGAGCGAGGCGGCGCCCTCCAGACCGATGTACGTCTGGAACCAGCCGGGCAGAACGTCGGAGTAACTGTGCCACCAGCCGGTGAGGTTGGCCTCTTTGGCGAGCGAGAGGAGTGCGCCGCGCTCGGTCTCGTCGGTGACGCCGTACAACGTCAGAAGATCTTCGACGTCCCTGGACTTGAAGCTCACCCGTCCCAACTCCATGCGGCTGATCTTCGATTCGGAGGCGCGGATCGAGTAACCGGCCGCTTCGCGGGTGATGCCGCGAGACTCTCTCAGGCGCCTCAGCTGTGAACCCAGCAGGATGCGCCGCACCACTGAGCCGCTCGACTCCCCTGCGGTCACTTCGCTCAATCCTCCCCATCGACTGGAAGCCAGCAGTCTGCCATTAAACGCACCACGCCGTACACGTTCGATTACAGAAACGGAAAGCCGACGAAAGCTCTCCAGAAGAAGTCGGTGGAAGAAATGGGCAAGAAGCGGCACGGGCACCCTCAAGTCCGGCGCGTGCACGTGCATCTGCCCTTGCATCTGCTGTGCGCATTCGGAACCATGGTCCGCGCGCCACCGCTGGACCTGACCGCACCATCGGCGACCGACCGCGCCACCGCTCCATCGCTATGACCGCGAAACCGGGGAGTGCCTCGCATGGGGACGAATGGATCGACCATGCTCGAGCCGTTACGGCAGGGGCTTCCCCCACTCGACCCCTCTGCGGTCTCCGACACGGCGTCCGTCGCCCTTCCCGCCCGGTACGAAGCGGTGGGCAGCGCACGGCAGTTCACCCGTACGACGCTCGGTCAGTGGGAACTGGAAGACCGCTTCGACGACATAGCTCTCGTCGTCTCCGAACTCGTCACCAACGCGCTGCGGCACGCGCTGCCCGCCGACGCCCCGCGTGAGCGCCAGGAACCGCCCGTGCGGCTGCACCTGATGCGCTGGGTGTCACGTCTGGTGTGCGCGGTGCGCGACCCCAGCGACGACAGTCCGGTCGCGCGCGACGCCGACGACGACTTCTCGGCGGAGTCGGGGCGGGGCCTGTTCCTCGTGGACTCCTTCAGCGACGGCTGGGGCTGGCACCCGCTGGCCGGCGCGACGCGCGGCAAGGTGGTCTGGGCGCTGTTCCGCCTGGGCTAGGTCATCCGGCGGCGGTCAGGCCCTCAGACGTTCACGCGTTCAAGGGGCTAACCGCCGGCCAGGTGGTCGAACTCCCCGTCCTTCATGCCGAGCAGCATCGCCTCTATCTCCGCGCGCGTGTAGACGAGCGCGGGCCCGTCGGGGAAGCGCGAGTTGCGCACGGCGACGTCACCGCCGGGCAGCTTCGCGAACTCCACGCAGGAGCCCTGTGAGTTGCTGTGCCTGCTCTTCTGCCAGACCACCCCGTGAAGCTCCGTGGCCGCCATGCCATTGAATGCGTGGTGCACAGATCGCTCCCCGGTGGTGCTGTGGCTGTATGGCCTCTAGATGCAGTAGTCAACTGTCCCGGATCATAGCTCTGTTCATATGCAGATGCATGGGCAGATGCACGTGCACGCGGGGTGGTGGCTTGGTTACAGGCCACGTCGACGCGAGTACCTCTATGAAAAGACGCGCACCGCGCCGTTTGTGTTCCGCCCCGGAGGCGGAAAACATCGACGCGGTGCGCGCAAGAAGCGGTAATGCGGTCAGCGGTTGGTGCCGTAGGGCAGAAGTGCCATCTCCCGTGCGTTCTTGATGGCGGCGGCGATCTGCCGCTGCTGCTGCGCGGTCACCCTTGTGACCCGGCGGCTGCGGATCTTCCCCCGGTCGGAGACGAACTTCCTGAGCAGATCGGTGTCCTTGTAGTCGATGTACGTGATGCCCGCGGCGTCCAGCGGGTTGGGGCGCGGCTTCAGCGGGCGGGCGGCGGTCTTGCGCGGGGACAAGGGTCAGACCTCCAGGAGGGTGTCGAAGGCGGGCGGCAGGTGTTTCCAGGCGTCGCGCCCGGCGGCGTACTCCTCGTCGGTCAGCAGGCAGGACTCCAGGACCTCTTCGAGCCCCTCGCGGTCCAGGCCGGGCGAGGTGAAGACCAGGTGGTTGCAGCAGTCGCCGTGCTCCGGGTGCCAGTCCAGCGCGGCGGCGGCGCGGCGCACCGGCGGGACCATCTCCCACGCGGCGTCCGGCAGCGAGGCCAGCCACGGCCCCGCGCTCTCGACGCAGAGCGCGCCGCCCGCCGCGTCCCAGCCGAGCAGGGTGTCCGGATGGTCGGCCAGCCAGAACCGCCCACGGCTGCGGGCCGCCGCGCAGGTCAGGTCTTCGAGCGCCTGGTAGAGCCGCTCCGGGTGGAACGGCCGCTTCCGGTGCCATACGAGGGTGGCGACCCCGCACGCGTCGGCCTCGGCCGGCAGCAGCGCGCACGCGGGGTGCTGCGCCGCGGCGGCGGCCTCGACGTCGAAGCCCGCGAGCGCGGCGGTGAGGAGGTCGCCCCGGCCGATGACGACCTGCCGGGCCGTCGGGTGGAGCTGGGCGAGCAGCGCGCGGTCCTCGTCGTCGGCCTCGGCGGAGTCCGTCACGGCGAGGACGGGCGCGTATTCGAGCTGCCGCGCCCATGTGTCGGCCACCGTGCGCTGGTCGGTGGGTGCGGCGGCGAGCCCGGCGTCCATGAGGTCGTCGCCGTTGCCGAGGTAGGGCAGCAGCAGCGCCGGGTCGACCGCCGTGACCACGCCGCTGAGCACGAGTGACTCACCGGCGTGCGCGGCGACCACCTCGGCCATCGCCTTGGGCTCGACCGAGTCCCACAGCTCGACGACGGCGAGGCGGGTCAGGCCCGCGTCCGCGAGCCGCAGCAGCTCGGGCACGAGGTCCTCGCGCAGCGCGCAGCACGCGCAGTCGTTGACGAGCGGGGTCTCGCCGGTGGAGAGCACGCCCGTGGCATCGCGCACGGTGCGCAGGACGGTGCCCCGCACGGCGGTCGAGAGGTCGTGGTGCAGGGCCACGCTGTCAACGGCGGTGGCGAGCAGCCGGTCGACGGCCTCCTTGCGGGCGTCCGCGTGGAGGCCGCCGACGATCACGACGTTCATGCGGCCCATCAGCGCTTACCGAAGCGCCGCTCGAAGCGCTCGACGCGGCCCGCGGTGTCCATCACGCGCGCGTTGCCCGTGTAGAAGGGGTGGCTCGCGGACGACACCTCGACGTCGATGACCGGGTATGTGTGTCCGTCCTCCCACTCGACCGTCTTGCCGCTGGTGGCGGTGGACCGGGTGAGGAAGGCGTAGCCCGCTGCCTTGTCGCGGAAGACGACCGGGCCGTAGGGCGGGTGGATGTCCTTGCGCATGGCGGTCAGCGCTCCTCTCGGAAGTCGACGTGGCGTCCGGCCTTCGGGTCGTACTTGCGCAGCGTGAGGCGGTCGGGGTCGTTGCGGCGGTTCTTTCGGGTCACGTACGTGTAGCCCGTTCCGGCTGTGGACCGGAGCTTGATGACGGGGCGGAGTTCATTGCGGGGCATGTGGCTAGTATATGAACATGACTCCCGTTTTCAACAGCGGGTCATTCGCCACGACCGAGAGGTGCGTCACCATGTCCGCCCACTGTCAGCTCACCGGGACCGAGCCCGGTTTCGGCAACCGGATCTCCCACTCCCACCGGCGGTCCCCCCGCCGCTTCGACCCCAACGTCCAGCGCAAGCGGTACTGGCTGCCGAGCGAGGGCCGGTACGTGCGGCTGCGGCTCGCCGCGAAGGGGATCAAGACGATCGACCGCATCGGGATCGAGGCCGCGGTCGCCAGGATCCGTGCCCGTGGCGTGAAGGTCTGAGAAGGACCAGGAGAGGTCTGAGAAGGACCGGGAGAGGAAACGATGGCCAAGAAGAGCAAGATCGCGAAGAACGAGCGGCGCCGCGAGATCGTCGCGCGGTACGCCGCGCGACGGGCCGAGCTGAAGGAGACCATCCGCCGGCCGGATACGCCCGCCGCCGAACGGGCCGCCGCCCAGCGGGAGTTGGCCCGCCAGCCGCGGGACGCCAGCGCCACGCGGGTACGGAACCGGGACAGCGTCGACGGGCGCCCGCGCGGGTACGTGGGGGCGTTCGGCCTGTCCAGGATCTCGCTGCGTGAGCAGGCGCACGCCGGATTCCTGCCCGGGGTGCGGAAGTCGTCCTGGTAGCTTGGCGCGCGATTTCGCCGGGTGAGGCCCGGCGTGCGACTGCGTTGTGAGTAGGGGGGCTTCGAGTGCGTACGCGCGTCCGTGGTGTGGGGTTCGGGGCGGCCGCGGCCGGCCTGGCCGCGGTGCTTGCCGTGGCCGGGTGCGGTGGGGACGGGGGCGGGGGTGGCAAGAAGCACCGCGGGTCGTCGTCGTCCGGCGGGGCCGGTGGGTCCGACTCCTCCGGTGACGAGGGCGGGTCCACGGGAGGCTCGGGCTCTGGTTCTGGCTCTGGCTCTGGTTCCGGTTCCGGTTCCGGTTCCAAGGGCGGGAGTCTGGAGGGCTCGTGGGTCACGACGGCCGACGGCAAGCCGCTCGCCCTCGTCATCCACGAGAAGTCGGCGACGCTGGTCGGCGAGGACGTGCTGTGCAACGGCACGGCGGGCGACGCCAAGGCCGGCGCCAAGGCGGGGTCGCGGGTGATCGCCCTCAAGTGCCCGGAGGGGAACTCCGACCGCACGACGGGGCGGGTCGAGTCCGTGAACGCCAGGACGCTGAAGGTCGACTGGGGCGGCGCCGGCAGGGACGAGTTCCTGAAGACGGACGGCGGAAAGCTGCCCGAGGGGTTGCCTACGGGGGTGCCTTCGGGGATGCCTTCGGAGGGCTAGGGGTGCCTGCCTAGGGGGCCTTCGGAGGCTAGGGGCCGCCTACGGGGCGCCCTCGGGGCCTGGGGGTGCCTCGGAGAGCAGAGGTCTACGGGGGTGCTGCCCGGGTCGGGGGCTTGGGGTTGGCCCTAGTCGCGGCTGGGCGGGGGGCTTTTCGGTCCGTCCGGTCCCTCCGGTCCCTTCGGTCCGTCCGCCGTGGCGCGGGTCGACGTGCCGTCCACCAGCATCGGCGGCGGCGTCGTGTCCAGCGCCTCGGAGAGGTCTTCCAGGGTTTTGAGCAGCAGGCCCGCGCCCCTGCGGACCACGCGGTCGGGGACCCCCTCGCCGTCCCACTCCGCCAGGGCCGTGCGGACCGCGTCCCACTCGGGTACGCGGCGTTCGCGTACCGCCTTGGCGCCCTGTTCCGTCGACTTGCGCAGCGCCTCGGCCAGGCGGGCCGCCGCCGGTACGGGGGTCGCGTCGCGGTCCGGCAGGTGGGCCTCCATCAGCATGGCAACGCGGCCCAGTTGTGCGAGGCACTCCTCCGCGTCCGCGGCCGTGGCGCGCGACAGGCCGCGGTGGCGCACCGGCTCGTTCTTCGCCCGGTCCGACGCCTCCTGCCAGTCGATGCGCGCGTCCCTCGCGGCGAGCAGCGCCTCGCGGACGTCGGGGCTGGCCTTGCCCGCCGGGTCCGCGTAGTGGTCGACGACCGCCGCCGCGTACCGGCCGTCCGCGACCAGCCAGTCCGCGAGGCGGTTGCGCAGCCGGGGGGTCTCCCACGCGGGGTACACCGCGTACGCGATCATCGCGAGGACGCCGCCGAGCAGCGTCAGGATCAGCCGCTCCGGGACCGTCTGCTGCCACTGCTGGCCGCCCATGCCCAGCAGGAACACGACGTACGCGGCCACGCAGGCCTGCGCGGCGACCTGGCCGGTCCGCATCAGCAGGTACATCAGCCCGGCGCAGACCACCGCCACCGCCGCGGACAGGGCCGTGCCGGGGTGGGCGAGCTGGACCAGGCCCGTGGCGAGCGCCACGCCCACCATGGTGCCGCCGAAGCGGGCCACCGCGCGTGAGTAGGTCTGCGAGAAGTCGGGGCGCAGCACCATGACCGCGGCCATGGGGGCCCAGTAGCCGTGGCCGAAGGGCAACCACGCGCCCAGAAGGTACCCCGCCGCCGCCACCGCAGTGACGCGAATGGCGTGCCTCGCGATCGGGGACTCATGGCGGAGGGCCGCCCGCATGGCACGGAGCCCTGCGGGGACCAGGGCCGGGAAGGTGGGCCGCAGGAGGGGGATGGCCTGGGTTTCGGATTGGGTGGCGGGTTGGATTGCGGGTTGGGTCGCGGCTTGGGTTTCGGGGGCGGGGCTCGGGCCGGGGCCAGGGCCGAGATCTGGGCTGGGGCCGGGTGCTGGGCTTTGGCTGGGGTCGGGGCGTGGGCCGGAGGTTGAGCCTGGGCGTTGGTCTGGGTCTGGGTCTGGGCTTGGCCCCGAGCCCGGGCCTGCCCCTGCCCCTGTACTCGACCCTGAGCCCGGACCCCGGCTTGAGCCCAGACCTGGGCTTGAGTCGGCGCTCCGGGCTGGGCCGGACCCCTGAGCTGATTCGGAGCCCCGGGCTGAGTCGGGGCCCTGGGCCAGATCGGGGCCCTGGGCCAGATCGGGGCCCTGCGCTGAGCCGGACCCCTGCGCTGAGCCGGACCCCTGCGCTGAGCCGGACCCCTGCGCTGAGCCGGACCCCTGCGCTGAGCCGGACCCCTGCGCCGCGCCGGGGCCCACAGCCACGTCAGGGCCCTGCGCCGCGTCAGGGCCCCGGGCCGCGTCGGAGCTCCCGGCTGGTGGAGGTGGTTCTGAGGGGTGCGGTGGGGTTTGGGGGGTGGGGGGTGGTTGGGTGCCGCCTGCTGTTTCCAGTACGTCCTTGAGGAGTGCTGCCAGGCGGGAGGCCGCTCGGTATGCCGGGCCGGTGAGGATCGCCCCCGTGTCCGGGGTTCTCAGGGCGGCCAGGGCCGCAGGGGAGACCCTGACCGGCTCACCGTGGCGGATCGCGCGGGCCGCAGCGTCGAGAACCGTGCCCGCCGCCGCGAGGACCTCCCGTACGCGGTCCCGCTCCCTGCCCTCCTCCGGGACGCCCACCGCCGGGTCCGCCAGGCTGGCGAGTACCGGGCGGATGCGTTCGGCCAGGCCCCGCGAGCCGCGCAGTTCCGCCGGGCGGCTACGGGCCTCCCTCGGCGTGATCCTCGCCGCGTCGCGCGCCGCCATCAGGGGCTCCGGGTCGAAGGGGGCCACGGGATCGTGCCTGAGCCTGCGGGCGTAGTCCGCCTCGGCGGCCAGGGCGTCGGCCAGGGCGTCGCGGTGGGCGCCCCATCTCCGTACCGGGAAAAGGACCACCAGCGCCGCCTGCACGAAACCGCCGACGATCATCATCGCCGCGTGGCCCGCGGCGGCGACGACCGAGGTCGGGAGGGTGACCGTCACCAGCATGATCGCCACGTTCGACGAGGCGATGATGCCGACCGTCGGGCCCGCCGCCCAGCTCAGGCCCGACAGGAAGGTCCACAGGCAGAGCAGCGCGAGGAAGAGGAGCATGTGGGAGCCGGTGACGTAGCCCAGGAACGTCGAGACGGCGAGGCTCGTGCCGGAGGCCAGGGCCAGCTCCGGGCGGGGCCGCCAGCTCCGCTGGAACGTGGCGATGGCCGCCTGGAACGCGCCGAAGGCGGAGCTGGCGGCCACCGCCGGGCCGAACAGGGCGAGGCTCACGCCGATGACCAGGGCCAGGCCTGCGGCGCCTCTCGCCGCCACGAGGGGTTCCAGGCGTTTGCGCTCCACCGTCAGGCCCGTGCGGGCTGTCTCTTTCAGCGCGCTCAGCCAGGTCACTCTGTGATCATACGGGGCATATCGGGCGGGGGCGTTGTCGTTGGCGACGCGGTGCCCGTGCGGTTCCCTGGCCTGTGCGCTACCAACGCCGGTTCGCTACCGCCGCCGGTTCGCCACCTGCGCCGGTTCACTTTCGCCGCCACCGCCGTCGCCGGCTCGGCCCCGGAGCCTCACGTGGGCCCGGTCCGCCGCTGTTGTGCCGTGGGTCCAGCCCTCCGGGTCCGTCGCGCCGCGTATCCGGGTCGCGGTCGTCTCGGGGAACATGTGCTCGGCATGGTCCGTGACGGCCACATCCCTGGCGGCAAGCGCCGGGAGCAGTGAGCTCCGTGGCTCCGCGGCCTCGGCGACCGCGTGGTCGCCCGCCTCGGCCAGGCGGACGCCCATGCGGTGGGCGTAGGCGAGGAGGAAGGTCTGCCGGAAGGTCTTCGTGCGCCTGCGGCCTCCCGCGCGCTGGGCCGCCTCCGCCTTGGTCATCGCCGCCGTGCCCTGGACCAGCAGCGACGTGTGCAGGAGTTCCACCGCCTCCAGGTCCGTCTCGAAGCCGACGACCGTCGAGAAGCCGTACGCCTCGTTCCACACCGCGCGGCAGTGGTTCGCCGAGGCCACGGCGTCCAGGAGGATCGCCTTGGCCGTCTCGTACGGGGCGTCCACGCCGATCCGGCAGGCCGCCGGGGTGTCCTTGTTGTGGGTGCGGGCGGCGAGCAATGCCTCGTCGAGCGAGTGGCGCGCCATCAGCTCCTGCGCCTTCGCGGTGAGCGCCTCCGCCTCCTGCGGGTAATCGGTCCCCTCGGCCTTGGCGAGCAGCGCGCGGATGCGGGTCAGCGTGCGCGGCTCGCCCTCGACCGGGCCCGGCACGCTCTCGCCGGGCGGCGGGCCGACCGGTTCGATCGGCGGCAGCCGCAGCAGCAGGCGGTAGAGCTCCAGGTGGGTGGTGGCGTACGAGAAGCGGTCGCCGGCGAGGTCCCGCGCGGGGCCGATCTCGGCGAGCTGGGTGGCCCAGCGGGGTGGCAGGTGGGCGTAGCGCCGGATCTCGGCGTGGACCAGCGCGGCGGTCAGACGTACGTGCGGCTCGTCGAGCTCACGGCGTACGAGGCGGACGACGTCGGCGGGCTGCCAGCCGTGGCGCCAGGCGCGGGACACGTACTCCTCGCCCCGGCGGCGCAGCTCGGCGTCCAGGCCGGGGGCCGCCGCGAGGAGGGAGGCGCCGGTGTCGAGGCCGTCGTCACCGTCGCCGTACAGCGCCGCCGCGAACGCCTTGTCGATCACCGAATCCATGGGTCAAGGGTATGGCCGGCCCTACCCTCGCGACGCCCACCAGTGGTCGTGTGCGGGGGCTCGCGCGGCGGTTGGGTTGAGGGCATGAACCAGACCCCCGCCCCCGTGGCCTCCCCGACCGCCGTACGGCTCACCGCCGTCCGCCGTCTCTACCGTGACGCCGCCGGCCGTGATGTGGCCGCCCTCGCGGGCGTCGGCCTCGCCGTGCGGGCCGGGACCTTCGTCGCGGTCATGGGCCCCTCGGGGTCCGGGAAGTCCACGCTCCTCCAGTGTGCCGCCGGGCTCGACCGGCCGACGTCCGGCTCCGTCGAGGTGGGCGGGACCGAGCTGACGGGGCTGAGCGAACGGCGGCTCACGCTGCTGCGCAGGGACCGCATCGGGTTCGTCTTCCAGGCCTTCAACCTCCTGCCCTCGCTGACCGCCGCCCAGAACGTCGCGCTGCCGCTGCGCCTCGCGGGCCGCCGTCCCTCGCGTACGGAGGTCGGCGACGCCCTCGCCAGAGTGGGCCTCGCCGAGCGGGCGCGGCACCGGCCCGGCGAACTGTCGGGCGGCCAGCAGCAGCGGGTGGCCCTCGCGCGGGCCCTGGTCAGCCGCCCCGCGGTGCTCTTCGGCGACGAGCCGACCGGTGCGCTGGACACGGTCACGAGCCGACAGGTGCTCGAACTGCTGCGGGGCCTGGTGGACGGGGAGGGCCAGACGACGGTGATGGTCACGCATGACCCGGTGGCCGCCTCGTACGCGGACCGTGTGGTGTTCCTGGTGGACGGCCTGGTCGCGAGCGAGCTCCGCTCGCCGGGGGCGCGGGCGGTGGCCGAGCGGATGGCGGAACTGGAGAGCGGCACGTCCCGTGCGGCGTCCGTCGGCGCCGACGACGTCAACGGCGCCTGCGACGTCGAGGTGGGCGCGTGATGGTCTTCCTCGCTTCTCTCCGGGCCCGCTGGAGCAGTCTGTTCGGGGCCTTCGTCGCCGTAGGGCTCGGTGTGGGGCTGATCGCCGCCATGGGGCTCGGGCTGGACGCGAGCCTGCGGGCTCCCGTGCGGGAACCCGTGCGGTTCGCGGGGTCGGACGTCGTCGTCATGGGGCAGGACACGCTGACCGTGCCGGTACGGCGCGGCCCCGGCGTTGATCACGTATCCAAGCCGCTCGCCCATCCACACCCTGTGGACAGCGAACTCCTGCGCGAACTTCGGCGCCTCGGGCCGCTGCGGTTCGACGGCGGTGCGCGGGACGCCGTCGGCACCGACGCCCCCGCGCGCGACGTCCGCGCGGTCGTCGACGGGCGGGCCCGCGTCCTGACCGGCGCGGACCGGCGCCTCGCCGACCCCGGCGCGGCACGTGACGCCGAGGCCCTGGTCGCCGTCAACGCCTTCCTCGGCACGGCGGGCGGGGTGGCCGCGTTCGTGTCGGTGTTCGTCACGGCGTCGACGTTCGCGTTCGTGGTGGCGTTGCGGCGGCGGGAGTTCGGACTGCTGCGGATGGCGGGCGCGACGCCGGGGCAGGTGCGCGGGCAGCTGCTCGGCGAGGCGCTCACGGTGGGCGTCGCCGCCTCCGCGGCCGGGTGCGTGCTCGGGGCGTGGGGCGGGCCGCTGCTCGCCGACGCGCTGGTCGGCGCGGAGGTGGCGCCGCCCTGGTTCGCGGTCACGGACGCCTCGGCCGGCCTCGCGTCGGGCGCCTGGCTCACCTGGCCCTTCCAGCTCGCCTTCTGGACCGGCCTCCTCGTGGCCTTCGCGGGCGCCTGGGCCGCCTCACGCCGCGCCGGGCGCATCACCGCGGCGGAGGCGATGCGCGACGCCTCCGTGGACAGCGGCGTCATGCCGTGGAGCCGGCGGATCGTCGGGGCCCTCCTGCTCGCCTGCGGGCTCGGGCTGCTCCTCCACACGCTGGCCACCGATCCGTCCGCGCTGCTCAAGCGCAAGACGTACACGACCCAGCCGATGATCCTGATCACCGCGGCCGCCGCGTTCGCGCCGCTCCTCGTACGCCCCGTCGTCCGCGCCTTCCGGCTGCCGGGCGCCGTCGGGCTCCTCGTCCGCGAGAACTCCACCGCGTCCGTACGCCGCACCGCCGCCGTCGCGGCGCCCGTCCTGGTGACCGTCGCCCTCGCGGGCAGCCTGCTCGGCTCGGCGCAGACCGTGAGCGGGGCGAAGGCCGCGGAGGCACGGGAGCAGGTGGCATCGGACCTCGTCGTCACCGGGGACGGCCCGCGCGGCCTGCGCCCGCCGGGCCGCCGGGAGGTGCCCGGCGCGGCGGCCGTCTCGGCGTCCGCCACGACCGCCGTGTTCGTACGGGAGGAGGGCTCGGCGCTCATCCGGTCCGAGGCCCGCGCGGTACGTGACCCCGCGGCGCTCGCGGCGACGTCCCGGCTGCCGGTCGTCGCGGGCGACGTACGCGACCTCGACGACCGGTCGATCGTGGTCAACGAGGAGTGGGAGAAGCGGCGGGTCGGCGAACGCGTCGACGTCTGGCTCGGCGACGGGCGCCATGCCGAACTGCGCGTCGCGGCGGTCCTGGCGCGCGGCACCGGGGACAACGGGGCGTACGTGACCTCGGCGAACGCCCCCACGGCCGTGGTGGACCGCGTCGACGTGCGTCTGGCGGCGGGCGCGGACGCCGGGCGGGCCGCCGCGGCCCTGGCCGGCAGCGGCGACGAGGTCCGCACGGCGGAGCAGTGGCTGGCGGCGACGCATCCCCGCGTCAAGGCCCAGACGCGGCTCGGCCTGCTGATGGTGCTGGGCATCTCCCTCCTCTACACCGCCATCTCGCTCGCGAGCACGCTGCTGATGGCCGGTTCCGTGCGGGGCCCGGAGCTGCGTTCCCTGCGCCTGGCGGGGGCCACGCGCCGACAGGTCCGCCTCGTCCTCGCCGGGGAGGCCCTGGCGGCGGTGGCCGCGGGCGCGCTGATCGGCCTCGCGGTGACGGCCGTCAACCTGGCCGGCCTCGCGGCAGGCCTCGCGAGCCTGTCGGTGCCCGCGGGGGTGGCGGTGCCCTGGGGTGAGGTGGGGGCCTGCGTGGGGATCTGCGCGGTGGTGGCCGCGGGGGCGGGGGTGGCGCGGCGGTACGCGTAGGAGCTGTAGGAGCCGTAGGAGCCGTAGGAGCCGTAGGAGCCGTAGGAGCTCGATGTCAGTGGTGGGTGCGAGACTCGTGGCATGAGTGGTCGATGGGGGATCGTCGCTGGTGAGGGGGGTGGGGCCGAGCTGGTCCCGCTGGGGGACGACGGGCTGCCCGCGGGAGAGGTGCGGCGCGAGAGCGACCTCGTCGAAGCCGTGCGGCGGCGGCCCGAAGTGGAGCGGTGGGTGTGGCGGTCCACGCCCGCGCTGTATCCGCGGCTGCTCGCCGCCGGGGTCCGCGTCGAGCGGTGTTACGACGTGGAGGCCGCCGAGCTGCTGCTCCTCGGCCACGCGGGACGTCTGGGCGAGCCACGTTCCGCCGCTGCGGCCCTCGCCCGGCTGCGCGACGCCCCCGTACCGCCCGATCCGCCGCCCCGCGCCGCCGAGCCCGGCACGCAGGACTCCCTCTTCGAGCCCCGCCCCGGTGGCGTCGACGTGTCCCTCGCCGAGCTCGTCGAGGTCTATGCCGATCAGCAGCGAAGACACGACACCACCGACCACCCCGGCCGCATGCGCCTGCTCACCGCCTCCGAGTCGGCGGGCATGCTCGTGGCCGCCGAGATGAACGCCTCGGGGCTGCCCTGGCGCGCCGACGTCCACCGCGAGCTCCTGCACGAACTGCTCGGCGAGCGGTACGCGGGCAGTGGCGAGCCCCGCCGCCTCGCCGAGCTCGCCGACGAGGTGTCCGCCGCCTTCGGCCGCCGGGTCCGCCCCGATCTCCCCGCCGACGTGGTGAAGGCGTTCGCGCAGGCCGGCATCAAGGTGAAGTCGACGCGTCGCTGGGAGCTGGAGAAGTTCGACCACCCGGCGGTGAAGCCCCTCGTCGAGCACAAGAAGCTGTACCGCATCTGGACGGCCCACGGCTGGAGCTGGCTCCAGGCCTGGGTGCACGACGGCCGCTTCCGGCCCGGGTTCACGCCGGGCGGTTCCGTCAGCGGGCGCTGGACCACCAACGGCGGCGGCGCGCTCCAGATCCCCAAGGTGATCCGCAGGGCCGTCGTCGCCGACCCCGGCTGGCGGCTCGTGGTCGCCGACGCCGACCAGATGGAGCCAAGGGTCCTCGCCGCGATCTCCCACGACCGGGGGCTCATGGAAGTGGCGGGCAGCGAGGAGGACCTCTACACCCGCCTCTCCGACCGCGCCTTCTCCGGCGACCGCGACCACGCGAAGATCGCGCTGCTGGGCGCGGTGTACGGACAGACCTCGGGGGACGGCCTGAAGAACCTCGCCGCGCTGCGCCGCCGGTTCCCGTCCGCCGTCGCGTACGTCGACGACGCGGCGAAGGCGGGCGAGGAGGGGCGGCTCGTACGGACGTGGCTGGGGCGGACGAGTCCCCCGGCGGCGGGGGCCGGGGAGGACGACGAGGCGGGCATCCCCCAGGAGGGGCCTTCCGCCACCGGGGAGTTCACCGCGGGATACGCGTCGAACGACGCGCGGGCCCGCGGGCGGTTCACCCGTAACTTCGTCGTGCAGGGCAGTGCGGCGGACTGGGCGCTGCTGATGCTGGCCGCGCTGCGGCGGGCGATATCGGAGGCCGGGATGCGGGCCGAGCTGGTCTTCTTCCAGCACGACGAGGTCATCGTGCACTGCCCTGCCGAGGAGGCGGCGGCCGTCGCGGTGGCGGTACGGGAGGCGGGCGCCCTGGCAGGCCGCATCGCCTTCGGCGAAACACCGGTCCGGTTCCCGTTCACCACGGCGGTGGTGGAGTGCTATGCGGATGCGAAGTAGCGCCCCGTCCAGCCGGGCTGGGGAGCCCCGGAACGCCGGGCGCGTGGGAAGCCCCGTAACGCCGGGCGCGCGGGTCCCCGGAACGCCGGTCGCGTAGGAAACCCCGTACGACTGGTCGGGCGGGAAACCCCGTGACGCCGTCCGCGTGGGAAGCCCCGTAACACCGGTCGCGCGGGGAGTTCCGTACGGCCGGGCGCGCGGGAAGCTGCGTACAGCCGGTCGCGCGGGAGGGCCCGTGCAGCCGGTGGTCAGGGGGCCGGCGTCGGTAGGTGGACCGTGAACTGGGAGCCTCTGCCCGGGACGCTCTGCGCCGTCACCGTGCCGTCGTGGGCCTCCACCAGTTTCCGCACGATGGACAGGCCGAGGCCGCTGCCGCCCGTGGCGCGCGTGCGGGACTTGTCCGCGCGCCAGAAGCGGTCGAAGACGTGTGGCAGGTCGGCCGGCGCGATGCCGGTGCCGGTGTCGGCGACCTCGATCAGGACGGCGTCGGGCGTAGCGCGGCAGGTGACGCGGACGCTGCCGCCCTCGGGGGTGTGGCGTACCGCGTTGGAGACGAGGTTGCCGACCGCCTGCCGCAGCCGCAGCGGGTCCGCCGTCAGCCAGGGGTCGCCGAACGCGGTGGCCCTGAGCTTGACCCCCGCCGCGTCCGCGCGGGCCTGGTGCGCCGCGGCCACCTGCTCGGCGATGTCGGCGGCCCGCACCGGTTCCCTGTGCAGCCGGAGCGTGCCTGCGTCGGCCGCCGCGAGATCCTGGAGGTCGTCGACGATGTGCTGGAGCAGCAGGGCCTCTTCGAGGAGCGAGGTGACCAGTTCGGGGTCGGTCTCGACGACGCCGTCCTCTGCGGCCTCCAGCCAGCCCCTGATGTTGGAGAGCGGGGTCCGCAGCTCGTGCGCGACGTCGCTGACCATGGCTTTGCGCTGTTCCTCCAGGGCCTTGCGGTGGGCCGCCATGTCGTTGAAGGCGGCCGCCAGTTGGCTGATCTCTCCGGCGGAACGGGTGGCCGTGGCGGGTACGGGGTCGCCGGGCTCGCCCGCCTTCATGCGCCGCGTCGCGGTGGTCAGCGCGCGCAGGGGCCGGGTCAGCCGGGTCGCGGCGAACGCGGTGACGGCCACCGTGACGGCGAGGACGGCCGCGGCGAGCCCGGCGAGGCGGGTGGTGTTGTCCCTGGAGAGGCTGAACCCCGGTTCCCCGCGGGAGCCGTCCGGACTGGTGATGAAGAGCAGGGCGGGCGAGGAGACGTAGGGGCTGAGCTGTTCGCGCCGGGCGCTGTCGACGCAGGCCTCGCGGGCGGCGTCGTCGGCGGTGCGGGAGCCGAAGGGGTCGGGGGTGGCGGTCGGCTCACGCGGGCGGTCCGCCCCGGCTGCGGGGGGCTCCTCGGGGACGGAGGCCTCGGGGCCAGGCTTCTCGGGGTCGGGCTCGTCGGGGTCCACGGGGTTCCCGGGGTCCACGGGATCCACGGGGAGGACGTATGCGGCGTACGTGGGCACCGCCCCGAACGGCTTCGGGCCCGACCGTCCGCTCAGGTCGAGGCCGACGGGGATGTGCTGGAGGCCGCGGCGCTCCATGCAGGCGCCGGCGACGGAGTCGAGCTTCTTCAGGGCCTTGCGTTCGGTCTCGGTGGGCATGTCGAGCAGTGATTCGCCGCAGGCCATCCTGTTGACGGCCATGGGGTCGCCGCCGACGCGGACGGAGGGGCGGCCGCCGGGCGCGGTGACGACCTCGGGGGTCATCCCGATCTTCGTCAGACAGGCCGCGGCGCGTTCGGCGGCGGCCTTCAGCCGGTCGCGCTCGGCCCGGGTGAGGCGGTAGGGGCCGATCGCGCGCGGATCGATGCGGTCGGCGGCGGCGTCCTCGCCCGAGCGGCCGGGGGTCAGCGTGGTGTCGACGGCGAGCGGATCGAGGACGGCGGAGGCGTTCGGGGGCAGCGGGGTGTGCTTCGCGGGGGCCGCGGAGTCCGTGATGACCTTGCGGTCCTGCGTGGTGAGGGCGATGCGGCGCCCGGTGCGCCGGGACAGCTCGCGTACGGCCTCGTCCGCCCCGCGCCACGCGGGCGCGCCGGCCCCCACGCCGAGGAGCCGGTCGTAGATACGGGCGTCATCGGCGAGCACCTGCCCCTGCTCCTGCCGAAGCGCCCCGGAAGTGGTCTGCGCGGCGAGCCACGCGGTGGCGGCGATGGACCCGACGGACACGAGCACGGAAACGGCGAGCAGCCGCGCGAGGAGGCTCCGCCGCAGAGGGATATCACGCGCCACGACGAGCCAAGGGATTGCGGGGCACGGCTCGTGGGGCGGGGGCGGGGGCTGGGGTGTTGGCGGGTGCTGGGGCGGTGGCGGCCCCCATAGGCCCGGCGGCAGCCATAGGCCCGGTGGCAGCCATAGGCCCAGTCGACGCCGTCGTCCCGCCTGGCTCCGCTGCCCCGGCGGGTGTTGTCGACGCCGATGTCGATGTCGACGTCAGCTTGTAGCCCACGCCGAAGATCGTGAGCAGGCGCGTCGGGTGGCGGGGGTCCGGTTCTATCTTCTTGCGGAGGTTGAGCACGTGGACGTCGACCGTGCGTGCCGATATGTAGCCCGACGAGCCGTGGATGCGGTCCAGGAGCTGGGGGCGGGTGAAGACGCGGTCCGGGTCGCTCGCCAGGGCGGTGAGGAGGTCGAACTCGCCCGGCGTGCACTCGATCGGGCGCCCGTCGACCGTCACCTCGTGGCGCCGCGGGTCGACCACGAGGTCCCCCGCCCGCAGCACCTGGCGGCCGGTGTCCGGCGAGGGCGCGTGGATGCCGCACGCGCGGCGCAGCAGTGTCCGTACGCGGGCCATCAGCTCGCGGGGGCTGTACGGCTTGGTGAGGTAGTCGTCCGCACCGAGGTCGAGACCCTCCAGGAGGTCGTCCTCGGTGGAACGGGCGGTCAGCATCAGGATCGGCAGTTGCGCCAGCTCCGGCGTCACACCGCCGCCCCGCAGCGTCCGCGTGACGGCCAGGCCGTCCTTACCCGGCATCATCACGTCGAGTATCAACAGGTCCGGCGGCCGGTTCCGGACCGCCGCGAGGGCGGCGTCCCCGTCGTGGACGACGGTGACCGAGTGGCCCTCGCGCTCCAGATAGCGGCGGACCAGCTCGGCCTGTTTCTCGTCGTCCTCCGCGATCAGGACTGCAGCGCACATGGGGTGAGGATAGGCACGGGCCGCCGGGGGAAGGGCGGCGAGGCCGGTCGGGGCCGCCGCCCTGACAGGATCCTCATAACTGCCGGCCGGGCGCGCGGACCGGCCGGGCGCGACCCCCACGGCGTTGGAGGGGGAGCTTTATCCGCGCCCAAGAGGGGAGTTATTACCACCGACTTCGGGCCGGACCCCCTCTCATACTGGGCGAGCGGAACCGCAGCAGTTCATCGCTCCACACCCCGTACTCCGTACCCGGTACCCCGTACCCGGTGCCCGGTGCCCGGTGCCCCGTACTCCGTATGAGAAGCAGGTAGAAAGGCGTTGGCCAGATGGACAGCTCGCGAGAGTCCGCGGACACCAGGTCGCAGACCACTACGCCGCCACGGACCACCACACCGCCGCAGACCACCACCGGGAACGGCCCCGGTCAGAGTCACCCTCTCCCCTCAGGACCCACCGGCTTCCGCCGTTCGCTGGTGCTGTGGGGCCTGTCGTGCCGCGCGTTCTGGCTGTCCCTCTGGCTCTTCTTCGTATACCTGACGCTGAGCGGACCGCTGGGCGTCAGGCTGATGCCGGGCGCGGTCGCCCGCGTCCGGCGCCTCGCCGACCGGCAGCGGGCGCTGGCCGGCGAGTACTCGGGCATCGAGATACCCGCCCCGTACAAGGAAGTTCCCGACAAGGAAGTTCCCGCCCAGGACCGCGGCAAGGCCCTGCGCGCCCAGCTCCTCGCCAAGAACAACCAGGTCTACCGCGACTGGCGTTGGGCCGCGATCGACCCCATCGCGGGCGGCGCCATCTCCTTCGCCCCGCTGCTCCTGGTCCTCAGCGGCCTCTGGGGCCTGACGACCGCGGTCTTCGGGGCGCGGCTCTCCCAGGACTGGGACAGCATCTGGTACCTGTTCATCCCGGTCGACGGCTGGGGCACGGCGATCCTGGCGGGCGCGGTCGGCCTGGCCCAGTTCCCCCTGGCGTTCTTCTGGGCGGGCCCCCGCGCGGTGCACCAGCACTCCCGCTATCTGCGGGCCATGCTGGCCCCCAGTGAGGGCGAGCTCCTGGCGAGCCGTATCGAACACCTCACCACGACGCGTTCGGACGCCGTGGACACACAGATGTCCGAGATCCGCCGCATCGAGCGCGACCTGCACGACGGCGCCCAGGCCCGCCTGGTGGCGATGGGCATGACGCTGGACGCCGCCGAGCACCTCCTGGAGTCCAACCCCGAAGCCGTCCGCGCCCTCCTGGTCGAGGCCCGCCAGTCGTCGATCAAGGCTCTGGAGGAGCTGCGCGGCCTGGTCCGCGGCATCCACCCGCCGGTGCTCGCGGACCGTGGACTGGGCGACGCCGTACGCTCCTTGGCGATGATCAGCCCGTTGAAGACCGACGTCCAGGTGGACCTGCCGGCCCGCCCGGAGCCTCCGGTGGAGTCGGCGGCCTACTTCGCCGTCTCTGAGATCCTCACCAACGCCGCCAAGCACTCCGGTGCCGAGCGCTGCTCGGTCGACATCCGGCACGACGCGGGGACGCTGCGTGTCACCATCACCGACAACGGCCGCGGTGGCGCCGACATCAACGCCGGTACGGGGCTGCGGGGCATCGAGCGCCGCCTCGCCACCTTCGACGGCGTACTCGCCGTGAGCAGTCCGCTCAACGGCCCGACCATGGTGACGATGGAGCTGCCGTGCGTGTTGTCCTCGCCGAAGACCACTTTCTCCTGAGGGACGGCCTGAGCCGCCTCCTCCAGGCCTTCGGCCACGAAGTCGTGGCGGCCGTGGACAACGGCCCGGAGCTGCTCCGCAGCCTCACCGAGCGGGAGCCGGACGTCGCGATCGTCGACGTCCGGCTCCCGCCGGGTTTCAGCGACGAGGGCCTGCGGGCGGCGGTGGAGGCGAGGACCCGCGTCCCGAACCTGCCCGTTCTCCTCCTGTCCCAGTACGTGGAACCCCTCTACGCCCACGAGTTGCTCTCGACGGGCTCCGAGGGAGTGGGCTACGTACTCAAGGAGCGGGTCACCAACGGCGCCGAGTTCATGTCGACCATCCAGCGCGTCGCCGACGGCGGCACGGCGATGGACCCCGAGGTCATCTCGAAGCTCCTGACCGGCAAGAAGCGCGACGAGCCGATGAGCACCCTGACCGACCGCGAACGCGAGGTCCTGGAGTGCGTGGCCCAGGGCCGCTCCAACGCGGGCATCGCGGAAGCCCTGTTCATCTCGGAAAAGGCCGTGGCGAAGCACATCAGCAACATCTTCCCGAAGCTGGGCCTACCGCAGTCCGACACGGACAATCGGCGGGTACTGGCGGTGTTGGCCTATTTGGATGCGGGTGGGGGGTAGGGGGTGTCCGGGGGGCGGGGCGGTTTGGCGGGGTGGCTTCGCACGGCGGGGGCGGGGGCGGCTTGGCAGGGTGGCTTCGCCCGGCCGGGGGCGTCGCGGCGTGACGGGGCGGCATCACCCAGCCGCGGTGACGGCTTGGCGGGACGGCTTCACTCGAAGGCCCCGCATCACCACGTAGGCCGCATCACCAAACAGGCCGCGCCCACGACGCAGGCCACGCCCACGACGCAGGCCACGCCACCACGCACGCCCCGTCACCACGTAGGCCGCGCCCCCACCCCTCCGTCGACGACCAGATCCGTCCCGCTGATCCAGGACGCCGCCTCCGAGGCGAGGAACACGCAGGCGTTGCCGATGTCCTCCGGGCGGCCGAGCCGGCCCAGCGGAGCCGCGGCCCGCCAGCGGGCCACCCCCTCCGGCCAGTCCTCGGCCAGGCCTGGCCGGTCGACGAGGCCCGGCGACACAGTGTTCACGCGGATGCCGCGCGGCCCGTACTCCAGGGCCGCCGAGCGGGCGAACATGATCAGCGCGGCCTTGGACGCGCTGTAATGGGCGTGCCCCGGCGCAGGGTTCGTCCCCTCGATGGACGCGACATGCGTGACGGAGCCACCACCGTCCTGCCCGGCCATGACCTCCGCCGCGGCCTGCGTACAGCAGAACGCGCTCGTCACGTTCGCCTCGACGACGCCCCGCCACTCCTCCGCGGTCATGCCGGGCAGATCGCGTACGGGCTGGACCCCGGCACAGTTCACGAGGGAGTCCAGGCGCCCCTGCCAGGCGTACGCGTCTTCGACGAGCCGCCGGCACTCCTCCTCCCGGGCCAGATCCGCCGCTACGGCGATGGCGTCACCGCCCGCGTAACCGATCCGCTCGACCACCTCCCGGGCCCGCGCCCCACCGCCCCGGTAGTGGACGACGACCGCCGCCCCGGCCTGCGCGAACCGCACCGCGATCCCCGCTCCGATGCCACCGCTCCCCCCGGTCACCAGAGCGACCCGCCCCCTCAGCCCCGGCAACGCCACGTCACGCCGCATCCGGCCCACCTCCCCCACGGCCCGGCGAAGCCGCCCCTGGCTCTCGCCCGGAGGCTTCGGACCGCCGCTCGGCAGCCCCGGGCACCGGCCCAAGGGCACCGGGCAGCCGCTCAGGAGCCTCAGGGATCCGCCCGGAAGCTTCGGGCACGGACTCGCCGGCTTCCGGCAACTGCTCGGGAGCCTTGGCCACCGGTTCGACGGCGCCGGGCACCGACTCGGGCCCCCCGACCACCCGTCCAGAAGCCCCAGGCACCCGGCCAGAAGCCTCCGCCCCCGCCTCAATCTCATCGGGCATCCGCCCGGCACCCCCCACCCGACACAACTCCCGGATGAGCGCCGCCCGCCCCGGATACCGCGCGCACAGCGCCTCCGCGTCCCCACCCTCGTAATCCCGGGGAACGAAACCAGGTGCCATGGTCGTCCCGAAGAGCCCCCACCCATGCCGCCCACCACGGACGACCCGCGCCCCCATCCACGTCCCCGCGGGCACCACGTACTGCACCTCACCGCCCTCACCGCCCGCCCCCAGCAGGACGAGCCGATCGGAACCGTCGGGGGCGAGAAGCAGCAGCTCCAGCGCATCCCCCCGGTAGAAGTGCCAGACCTCGTCGACGGGCAGCCGGTGCATGGCGGAGAAGTCACCGGGAGCGGTACTCAGCAGCGCGATGATCGCGGAGCCCGCGGGACGCCCGTCCGCACCCTCCGCCCCCGCCCAGGTCCGCCGGAACAACCCGCCCTCCACCGGCAACGGCCGCAACCCATAACGCACGGCCACGTCTTCGGCCGTCTCACCCACCTCGCCCATCTCACCCATGCCCCGATCGCTCCCCCCTCCGGCAACCCCCCAACCACACCCGGCGTCACAAGGAGAGGAAGAGAAAGAGGAAGCAGACGCAGCCGCAGACGATGAGCTGGCAGCAGAAGCGGAAGCGGATACAGAAACATCCCGGCCACCGAAGGAAAGAAGCAGGCAAGATGATGCGCCAGGTAGGCACGATGATGCGCCAGACCCCCGAGCCAGGCCTATGGACCGCCGGGGACGACTCCGGTCACCCGCTCGTCCTCGTCCACGGCATCCGCCTGCCGGCCCACATGTGGACGCCGGTCATCGCCCGCCTCGCCCCGGATTTCCGTATCACCGCCTGCGACCTGCCGGGCCACGGAGCACTGGAACACCGGCAGTTCACCGTGGAGGGAGCCGTCGAGCGGATCGGGGCCGCCGTGGCCGAGGCCCGCGCGGCCACCGGCCGGGCACCGGTCCTCGCGGGCACATCCCTGGGCGGCATCTGCTCCCTCGCCTACGCCTCGCAGCACGACGACATCACCGGCCTCTTCGCACACGGCAGCACCCTCCGCACGGACGGCTCGCTCGGCCTGCCGCACTACATCGCGGCCCGCGCCCTGCGGCTCATCGGCGAGGACCGGGCCCTCCGCCTCAACGAGTGGGTCCTACGGTCCGTACTGCCCGACGAAAGCTTCCGGGAGATCATGGCGGGCGGCATCTCCCGGCACGGGTTCGGCGAGGTCATCGACGCGCTGTCACGCTGGGACACCCTCGCCTGCGCCACCAGGGTGACCACCCCCGTCATCCTGGCCAACGGCCGCGCCGACCCGCTCTTCCGCCGTCAGGAACGCCAGTTCCTGAACGCCCTGCGCTCGGCGGGCACCCCGGCCCGCCTGGTCCACGTACCGGGGCCGCACCTGCTGGCGCTGACGGAGCCGGACACGTTCAGCCGGCTCCTGCGCAGGGCCCACGCGGAACTCGCGACGATGACGCCGGCCACCCCGAAAGCCGCATGACCGCACCGGCTCACGGCGCGACCGACCGCCAGATCCGCTCCGACAGGACCCGCGCGGCCCGGCCGAGGGCGACGTCATCGATGCCGGAGAGCCGGCGCCGCGCGACCGCGACGATCGGCCCCATGACGAGCGACTCGACCAACGGCACCTCAAGAGGCGCGATCTCCCCCGCCTCGACCTGCCGGGCCACCCAGTCCGTCAAGGGCGAGAGCCTCGCCTCCTGCGCGTCGCGAAGCTGCTTGGCCTGCGCCATGCCGAGCCGGTCGGCGTAGGAGGAGTGCAGGAGCCGCGCGGCGTCCGGATGCTCCTGGATGAACGTGAGATACGTACGTACGAGCGCACGGATGCCGCCCCGTGCCGTCCGGGAACGTTCCACTGCCGTGGCCAGCTCCCCGAGGAGGCGGCCGAGCCAGCGCAGCAGCAGGGCGTTCATCAGTCCGTCGACACTGCCGAAGTGGTGGTAGAGGCTGCCGAGGCTGACTCCGCTCGCCTTGGTGAGGGCGCCGACGGTGACGCCCTGCTCCCCGGATTCGGCGTACACCTCGAGGGCGGCGTCCAGGAGTCGGTCGGCGGTCTCCGCGCCACGTCGCTGCTTGGGGCTCATGGTGCGTATCAGCGTAAAGCACAGATTTTCTAGAACCCTTTTCTAGAAACAGCTTCCACTGGCGGAGGGCCATGGTCCAGACTGTTCAACGGGCTTGGCCTGGCCGGGTCCAGCCCGGTGTCCGTCCGTGCGGACGGGGGTGCGCACGGACCGGCACGGGCAGCGACCACGGGCAGCGACGGGCGACCGGGTTGCCCACGGACTGACACGGACGCCGGTACCGGCACTGGCACTGGCACTGGCACTGGCAGGGCGACCGGGCGGAATTCCGGGACTGAACCCCAGCCGCCTGGCCCCCATCACGCCAACAGATCCAGAACGCCCTGCTCCGACCAGCTCTCGGCGCCCCCGGGGCAACCGGCGAGATACGAAGCGACGACGCCCGCCTCCCAAGCCCCGGTGGCCAGCAGCCCCGACCCCAGGTGACGCAGGTAGGCGGCAGACGGCGAGACCCCTGGGACATCGCCCACCCCCCAGGGAGCGGTGAAGGTGAGCATGGGCACGGAGTCGATCTCCCCCACGCACACCAAGGTCTCGTAGCGCCCGTCCCCCAGCACGGCACGCCCCCGCGAAAGCACCTCGCTCAGATCGATCCGCGAACCGGCTCCACCCGGCTCCCGGTACATCTCCTGAGCCGCGATATCACCGAACTGCTCGACGGTTACGAGATGCGCCCTGCCCAGCACCCGCCCGCGCGCCCCCGGGTCATAAAAGGCCCGTCCTCCGCCCCAGACGGGCGACCGAGTGGCGAAGTACATCACCCCGGAAAGCTCCACGGGAACGGACGCGACAGGCATGGCGGAGTCACGGCACCCCGGATACACCCGCGCCCCACCGGGCGGACATCCCCCACGGATGTAGGCACGCAGCCGCTCCAGATGCACGTTCGACCCATAGGCCGCATACCAGACGAATGACGGGTCCGCGGCTCCACCAGAGCCACCCCTGGGAACCGAAGCCGACATGAAATCAGACCCGGCCGAGGTCGACTTCCACGGGGAAGGGCGCCGAAACCTCGACGCCGCCGGTGAACACGACCCCGCTCCGGTAGGCCCTCGGTGGGCTGACAGCGGTGGTGGCCATTGCTGCCATGGGAAGGGCATGGGCGGGATCGCCGCCGCGGTCACATGGCTCAGCATGCCGGACTCCTACCCCGCGCGGCTCGTGCTCAGCGCCGTCGCCGCATCCGAGAAAAGCAAAAGCCCCAGGTCACGGCGAGTGAGTCCTGAGGCTTCCACAGAGCCGCCTTCGGGATTCGAACCCGAGACCTACGCATTACGAGTGCGTTGCTCTGGCCATCTGAGCTAAGGCGGCGCGCCGTCTGCACCATGGTGCGGTCGGCAACGCGGCCAAGTCTACACAGTTTCCGGAGGTGCTCCGCACACCCCCTCGTGGGCGGCCCGGAGCGGCTATGAGCAGCGCTTTCCTTCCGCCGGGGCCGTGCCGTGGAGGAGGTACGCGTTGATCGTGGAGTCGATGCACTCGCTGCCGCGGCCGTACGCCGTGTGGCCGTCGCCCTCGTACGTGAGGAGGCGGGCCGAGGAGAGCTGTGAGGCCAGGGAGCGGGCCCAGCGGTAGGGGGTCGCCGGGTCGCGGGTCGTGCCGACGACCACGATCGGCGCCGCGCCCTTCGCCTCGATGCGGTGCGGCTTCCCCGTGGCCTTGACCGGCCAGTACGCGCAGCTGAGCGAGGCCCAGGCCAGGCCCTCGCCGAAGACCGGGGACGCCTTCTCGAAGTCGGGCAGCGCCTTCCTCACCTGGTCCGGCGTGGTGAAGGCGGGCGGCAGGTCCAGGCAGTTCACGGCCGCGTTGGCGAACATCAGGTTCGAGTACTTGCCGTCGCTGTCCCGCTCGTAATAGCTGTCGGAGAGGGCGAGCAGAGCCGCCCCGTCCTTGTTCTTCACCGCCGAGGTGAGCGCGTCCCGGAGCTGTGGCCAGGCCCCCTCGTCGTACATCGCCGCGATCACGCCCGTCGTGGCCAGCGACTCGGTGAGCTTGCGGCCCGACGCGTCGCCGGTGGGCAGGGGCTCGCGGTCCAGGGCGTCGAAGAAGGCCTTCATACGCTTGCCCGCGCCGTCGGTACTGGCAGGGCCGCCCGTACTGCCGGCACGGCCCGTGACGCCCCTGCCGATCGGGCACTCCGCGCCGCGCCTCACGCAGTCCTTGGCGAACGACTGGAACGCCGTCTCGAAGCCCGCCGTCTGGTCGCGGTTCATCCGGCGCGCCGGCAGGGACGGGTCCATCGCGCCGTCCAGGACCAGCCGGCCCACGCGCTTGGGGAACAGGCCGGCGTACGTCGCTCCGAGGAACGTGCCGTACGACGCGCCCACGTACGACAGCTTCCCGTCGCCGAGCGCCGCCCGCAGGACGTCCATGTCCCGCGCCGCCTCGACCGTGGAGACGTGCGGAAGGATCTTCTTCGAACGCTTCTCGCAGCCACCCGCGAACTGCCTGAACGAGGCCCCGAGCGCCTTCGTCTCGGGCCGGTCGTCGGGGGTGACGTCGACCTGCGTGTACGCGTCCATCTCCTTGCCGTCGAGGCAGGTGACGGGCTCGCTGCGGGCCACGCCGCGCGGGTCGACGGCGACCATGTCGTAACGGGCCCGGACCTTCTCGGGGTAGCCCAGCGCCGCGTACGACTGGAGGTAGCCGATCGCCGAGCCGCCCGGGCCGCCCGGGTTGACCAGGAGCGATCCGAGCTTCCCGCTCTTCTCCGTGGCCTGCTTCCTTGCCACCGCCAGCTTGATGTCGCCCTTCGCGGGCTCGTCGTAGTCGAGCGGCGCCTTCATGGAGGCGCACTCGAAGCCCTCCACGCCGCACGCGCGCCAGCTCAGCTTCTGGTCGTAGTAGGGGGCGAGGTCCGTGGGTGTCGACTCGGGCAGGGCCGCGACCAGGGAGGCGTCCGCCGTCGAACCGCCCGACGAGCATCCGGAGACGAGCAGCCCCGCGGTCACGAGCAGCGTGCCGCACGTACGGAAGGTGAGGTGACGGCCGAGGGAGCGGCGACTGCGGTGACGGCGGTGACGGCTGGTGTCCATCAGACGAGGCTAACTCTCGGTCAGTCACTCATCACTTAACGTTCTCGCGCGGTACTCGTATGAGTGATGTCGTCAACCGGGCCGTCGTGCTCCGGAGGAGTTCAGGGGGTGCTCAGGGGCTCCCCCAGGCCGTCCGGGCTCTCTCCCAGGCCGTCCGGGCTCTCCCCCTGGCCGTCCGGGCTGCCTTCAGCCCGCCCTGAGCGCCACCGTCATCGCCTCGACCGCCAGCAGCGGTGCCACGTTGCGGTCCAGGGCCGTGCGGCAGGCGGCGATCGCCTCTATCCGGCGCAGGGTGGACTCGGGCGAGGTGCCCAGGGCCATGCGCTCCAGCATGTCCTGCACCTCGGTGTTGGCGATGGCCACGCGGGAGCCGAGCTGGAGGGCGAGGACGTCGCGGTAGAGCGCGGTCAGCTCGATGAGCGCCAGGTCGAGGCTGTCGCGCTGCGTACGGGTCCTGCGGCGCTTCTGCTTGTCCTCCAGGTCCTTCATCACGCCCGCGGTACCACGCGGCATCCGGCTGCCCTGCCCGCCTCCGAGCGCCGCCTTCAGCTCCTCGGTCTCCTTGACGTCGACCTCCTCGGCCATCTGCTTCGCGTCCTCGCCGGCCGTGTCGATCAGGTCCTGAGCGGCTTTCAGGCAGCCGCCGATCTCCTGCACGCGCACGGGCAGCTTGAGCACGGCGGCCCTGCGCTCACGCGCGCGCGGGTCGGTGGCGAGGCGCCGGGCACGGCCGATGTGGCCCTGCGTCGCGCGCGCCGCGACGGCCGCGACGTCCGGCTCGATGCCGTCCCTGCGTACGAGCACGTCGGCCACGGCGTCCACGGAGGGCGTACGCAGTGTCAGGTGCCGGCAGCGCGAGCGGATGGTCGGCAGCACGTCCTCCAGGGAGGGCGCGCAGAGCAGCCACACCGTACGGGGAGCGGGCTCCTCCACGGCCTTGAGCAGGACGTTCCCCGCGCCTTCGGTGAGGCGGTCGGCGTCTTCGAGGACGATGACCTGCCAGCGTCCCACCGCCGGCGAGAGCTGGGCCCGCCGCACGAGTTCACGGGTGTCCTTCACGCCGATGGAGAGCAGGTCCGTGCGGACCACCTCGACGTCGGCGTGCGTGCCGATCAGGCTGGTGTGGCAGCCGTCGCAGAACCCGCAGCCGGGGACGCCGCCCAGCGCGCGGTCCGGGCTCGTGCACTGGAGGGCCGCGGCGAAGGCCCGCGCGGCGGTGGACCGCCCGGAGCCGGGCGGCCCCGTGAACAGCCAGGCGTGCGTCATCTTCGACGAGTCCGGCGACGACGAGCCCGCGGCGACCGCGGTCACCTGCGCGTCGGCGTCCCGGGCGGCAGCCCCGAGCTGCTCGCTCACCCGCTCCTGCCCCACCAGGTCGTCCCACACGCTCATGGGATCACCGCCTTACGCCGCTCACTGCTCTGTGCTCTACCGGACTGCCCATTGTGGGACACGGCACTGACAACGCGGGCCGCCGGACGCCGACCGGGCCGCTCCGAAGCCTCGCCGACCGGAAGAAGCCAGCGGCCTCCGCGCCACGACCGTCAGCCCCGGCGCCCGCCCCGGCCCCGCCGCCGTCCGTCCTCGTCGCCCTCGCCGTCCTGTCCGCCGAGCAGTTCGTCCGCCAGCGTCGGAAGGTCGTCCAGCGGGGTCTCCTCGGCCCAGTCGGGCCGCGGCCGCCGGGGTACGCCCTGCTCGTCGACCTGCGGGAGCTCCGCCGTCCGCTCGTTGGGCCCGTCGGGCGTGGCGGACTTCGCGGGCCGCTCGTCGCGGAAGTAGCCGCGCGGCACCTGGTCCTCCGGGACCGCGGGCAGCACCGCCGTCTCGTCCGTCGCACCCGGAACCTGCGGCTGCGGCAGCACCTCGGTGTCCTCCGGGCCAGGCCCGTCGAGCCGCACCGCCGGGAGCACGGCCGTCTCGTCGGCGGGACCGGTGCGCGGCTTCACCACGGGCGTCGGCACGGTGGTCTCGTTGTCCGGGACGGACCGAGCACCGGACCGAGCACCGGACCGAGCGCCGGACGCCCCAGCGCCAGAGCCAGAGCCAGAAACGGAACCCTCGGCCTTGGAGAGATCCGCCCGCTTCGGAGCGGCCGCAGACGCGGCCGCAGACGCCTCGGCCGCCCTGGCAGCCGCGGCAGCCCGCGCCGTCTCCGCCTCGGCGGCAGCCGCTGCCGCGGAGGCCGCGGCCATCCGCCGCGCCTCCTCCGCCCGGAGCAACGCCGCCTCCGCCTTGCGCTGCTTGTCCAGGCGGCGCTCCTCCGCCTCGGCGCGCTTCCTGGCCTCTTCCTCGGCCTCCCGGCGGCGCCGCGCCTCCTCGGCCGCGCGGACCTTCTCCTCCGCGAGCAGCCTCGCCTTCTCCTCCTCGGCCTTGCGGCGCGCCTCCTCGGCACGCTTCCTGGCCTCCTCGGCCTGCCGCTCGGCCTCGCGGCGCTGCGCCTCCTCCAGCTCGCGGCGCTTGCGCTCCTCCTCCTCGGCGCGGAGCTTGGCGAGCTGCTCCTGGCGCTCGCGCTCCAGTCGCTCCTCCTCGGCCTTGCGCGCGGCCTCTTCCTCGGCCTTGCGCCTGGCCTCTTCCTCGGCGGCCTTACGGGCCTCCTCCTGGGCCTTCACCTCGGCCTCGGAGAGCGGGAGCACCACGTCGAGCCGGTGCCGGATGACGGTGGTGACCGCTTCGGGCTCCTGTGCGGCGTCGACGACGAGGTAGCGCCCCGGGTCGGCCGCGGCGAGGGTGAGGAAACCGGACCGCACGCGTGCGTGGAACTCGGCGGGCTCCGACTCCAGACGGTCGGGCGCCTCCGTGAACCGCTCCCGCGCCGCCTCGGGCGACACGTCGAGCAGGCAGGTCAGATGCGGTACGAGGCCACCGGTCGCCCAGCGGTTGATGCGGGCGATCTCGGTGGGCGAGAGATCGCGTCCGGCGCCCTGGTAGGCGACGGAGGAGTCGATGTACCGGTCGGAGATCACCACGGCACCGCGCTCCAGGGCGGGCCGTACGACGGTGTCGACGTGCTCCGCGCGGTCGGCGGCGTACAGCAGTGCCTCCGCGCGGTGCGAGAGGCCGGCCGAAGAGACGTCGAGCAGGATCGAACGCAGCCGCTTGCCGACGGGCGTGGCCCCCGGCTCGCGGGTGACGACGACCTCGTGGCCCTTGGCGCGGATCCACTCGGCGAGCGCCTCGGCCTGGGTCGACTTGCCGGCGCCGTCGCCGCCCTCCAGGGCGATGAAGAAGCCGGTGGCGCAGGTCGCCTGCGCCGGGTCGTCGCCGCCGCGCAGGGCGTCGAGCAGATCGTGCCGCAGCGGTACGCCCTGTCGGTCGTCGGTCTTGGCGAGCAGCAGCGCGGCCACCGGCAGGAGCAGCGCGCCGACCAGCATCAGGGTGAAGGACGCGCCTCCGTGGTCGAAGACGAACTTGCCGTTGACCACGCGGTGCGGCCCGATCAGGGCGGCGACCACGGGGGCCACGAGGGCGCCGAGCGCGACACAGAGGCGTACGACGGCTTGCAGATGCTCCGCGGTGCGGGTCCTGCGATAGTCCTCGACCTCCTGGTCGAGCAGCGCGTGCCCGGTGTTCGCGGAGACGCCCGCGGAGGCTCCGGCGAGGGCCAGGAGCAGCAGGACGGTGGTCACATCGGGCACGAGGCCCGCGGCGAGCAGCGCGATGCCGGTGAGCGCGATCGCGAGCGCGAGCAGCCGACGGCGCGAGAGCGAGGGCAGCAGGGACGGCGCGCCGAGGATGCCGACGACGGTGCCGCCGGTCAGGGCGAGCACGACCAGGCCGTACGCGACGGGTCCGCCGCCCATGTCCTTGGCGTGCAGCAGGGCCACGGCGACGGCCGCGGCGATGGCGGTGGCGACCGCGGCGCAGGCGACGACGAGCAGCGGGATGGCACCCGTACGCCCCCTGTCGGTGCCGGTGCCGGTGCGCGGCCTGCGCAGCCCTTCGAGCGGGCTACGCGCGCGTGGCGTCTGCCTGCCGGGCAGTTCGAGGGAGTAGACGATGGAGAGCGAGGCGGCGAAGAGGCCGGCCGCGACGAACGAGGCGAGCCCGGCCTGGTGCAGTGCGAACCAGTCGAGCCCGGCACCGAGCAGGTTGCCGACGAGGGTGATGGCCACGAGCGCGGCGGCCGCGACGGGCAGCGCCACGAATCCCGTACGCAGGGAGAGGCGCCGCAGTGCCTCCATGTGGTCCGGCAGCGGCCGTACCGTCGCGCCCTCCGGGGGCGGCGGGGGCAGCAGCGCGGGGGCGGCGCACTCCCGCGCGACCGTCCAGAACCGCTCGGCGACGCCGATCACGAAGGACGTCACCAGGATCACCGCGAGGGCGTTGTCCGGGGTCCAGTCGATCCACAGCGGTGCGACGACGAGCAGCGCGGCGCGCACGCCGTCGGCCCCGACCATGGTCCAGCGCCGGTCGAGCGGTCCGCCCGGTGACGTGAGGGAGGTCAGGGGCCCGAGCAGCACCGCCCCGAAGAGCAGTGTCGCGAGGACACGCGCTCCGAAGACGGCGGTGATCGCGAGGGCGACGCCCCGGTAGCCACCGCCGAAGGCCGCTTCGGAGATGGCCGACTGGAGCGCGAGGATCACCAGGACGAGCAGGGCGAGGGCGTCACCGACACTGCCCACCAGCTGTGCGCTCCACAAGCGCTTCAGTTGCGGTACACGCAGCAAGGCGCGGACGGCACGCTCTCGGGAATCTGCGACCAGGGCGTCGTCGGGGGCCGGGATTCCGGCCGTTGGCTGCTCGGCACGCGTCATCCGTCCAGCCTATCCGGACCGCCAACGTCCATGCGTGCCCACCCGAACAAACGACCGTACGATCATCGGGCACATCGCCAGAGCCGCCGGGCACCGAAGGATCACGGCACCCGGCAGCCGGGACATCAGCTCTCCGAAGGAGCACTCTCGGAGGAAGCGGCCGTCTTCTTGGTGGTGGTTTTCTTGGCCGCGGTCTTCTTGGCCGTAGCGGTCGTCTTCTTTGCGGCGGTTTTCTTGGCGGCCGTCTTCTTTGCGGGCGCCTTCTTGGCGGGGGCCTTCTTCGCCGTCTTCTTGGCAGGCGCCTTCGCCCGCTTCTCCGCGAGGAGCTCGTAACCCCGCTCCGGGGTGATCTCCTCCACGGAGTCCGCCGCGCGCAGCGTCGCGTTGGTCTCGCCGTCGGTCACGTACGCCCCGAAGCGGCCGTCCTTGACGACGACGGGCTTCCCGCTGACCGGGTCCTCGCCGAGCTCCTTGAGCGGCGGCTTCGCCGCGGCCCGCCCGCGCTGCTTCGGCTTGGAGTAGATCTCCAGAGCCTCCTCCAGCGTGATGGTGAAGAGCTGCTCCTCGGTGTCGATGGACCGCGAGTCCGTGCCCTTCTTGAGGTACGGCCCGTACCGCCCGTTCTGCGCGGTGATCTCGACGCCCTCGGCGTCGGCACCGACCACGCGCGGCAGCGACATCAGCTTGAGCGCGTCCTCAAGGGTGACCGTGTCGAGCGACATGGTCTTGAAGAGCGAGGCCGTGCGCGGCTTGACCGCGTTCTTGCCGGTCTTCGGGGTGCCCTCGGGGAGGATCTCGGTGACGTAAGGGCCGTAGCGGCCGTCCTTGGCGACGATCTGGTTGCCGGAGACCGGGTCCGCACCCAGCTCGAAGTCGCCGCTCGGCTTGGCGAGCAGTTCCTCCGCGTACTCCACGGTCAGCTCGTCGGGTGCCAGGTCCTCGGGGACGTCGGCGCGCTGGTGCTCCTCGGAGTCCCGCTCGCCGCGCTCGACGTAGGGGCCGTAGCGGCCCACGCGCAGCATGATGCCGTCGCCGACGGGGAAGGAGGACACCTCGCGGGCGTCGATCGCCCCGAGGTCGGTGACGAGCTCCTTGAGCCCGCCGAGGTGGTCGCCGTCGCCGTTGCCCGCCTCGGCCGCGGAGCCGGAGCCCTCGCCCTCACCGAAGTAGAAGCGCCGCAGCCACGGCACGGCCTGCGCCTCGCCGCGCGCGATGCGGTCGAGGTCGTCCTCCATCCTGGCGGTGAAGTCGTAGTCGACGAGCCGCCCGAAGTGCTTTTCGAGCAGGTTGACGACGGCGAACGACAGGAACGAGGGGACGAGCGCCGTCCCCTTCTTGAAGACGTACCCGCGGTCGAGGATCGTGCCGAGGATCGACGCGTACGTCGACGGGCGGCCGATCTCGCGCTCTTCGAGCTCCTTGACCAGCGATGCCTCGGTGTAGCGGGCCGGCGGCTTGGTCGCGTGGCCGTCGACCGAGATCTCGTCGGCGGAGAGCGCGTCGCCCTGGCTGACCTGCGGAAGCCTGCGCTCGCGGTCGTCCAGCTCGGCGTTCGGGTCGTCGGCGCCCTCGACGTAGGCCTTGAGGAAGCCGTGGAAGGTGATCGTCTTGCCGGACGCGCTGAACTCGGCGTCGCGGCCGTCGGAGGCGCGGCCACCGATCTTGACCGTGACGGAGTTGCCGACCGCGTCCTTCATCTGGGAGGCGACGGTCCGCTTCCAGATCAGCTCGTAGAGCCGGAACTGGTCACCGGTCAGGCCGGTCTCGGCGGGCGTGCGGAAACGGTCGCCCGACGGGCGGATCGCCTCGTGCGCCTCCTGCGCGTTCTTGACCTTGCCGGCGTACGTGCGGGGCTTGTCCGGCAGGTAGTCGCTGCCGTAGAGCTGCGTGACCTGGGCGCGGGCGGCGGTGATCGCCGTGTCCGACAGGGTCGTGGAGTCCGTACGCATGTACGTGATGAAGCCGTTCTCGTACAGCTTCTGGGCAACCTGCATGGTGGCCTTCGCGCCGAAGCCGAGCTTGCGCGAGGCCTCCTGCTGCATGGTCGTCGTACGGAACGGGGCGTACGGCGAGCGGCGGTAGGGCTTGGACTCGACCGACCGCACGGAGAAGTCGGTGCTGTCCAGGGCGGCGGCCAGCGAGCGGGCGTTGGCCTCGTCCAGGTGCAGGGTGTCGGACTTGAGCTGTCCGACGGAGTTGAAGTCGCGGCCCTGTGCGATGCGCTTGCCGTCGACCGTGGTGAGGCGGGCGACGAGCTGCGACGGGTCGGAGGCGTCACCGGCGCGGCCGGTGCCGAAGGTGCCCGTCAGGTCCCAGTACTCGGCGGAGCGGAAGGCGATGCGCTCGCGCTCCCGCTCGACGACGAGGCGGGTGGCCACGGACTGCACGCGGCCCGCCGACAGGCGCGGCATGACCTTTTTCCACAGGACCGGCGAGACCTCGTAGCCGTAGAGGCGGTCGAGGATGCGGCGGGTCTCCTGGGCGTCGACCATGCGCTGGTTGAGCTCGCGCGGGTTGGCGACGGCGCTGCGGATCGCGTCCTTGGTGATCTCGTGGAAGACCATGCGGTGGACGGGAACCTTGGGCTTCAGGACCTCCAGGAGGTGCCACGCGATGGCTTCGCCCTCGCGGTCCTCATCGGTGGCGAGGAAGAGCTCGTCGGAGTCCTTCAGCAGCTCCTTGAGCTTCTTGACCTGCGCCTTCTTGTCGGCGTTGACGACATAGATGGGCTGGAAGTCGTGCTCGACGTCCACGCCGAGGCGGCGCACCTCGCCGGTGTACTTCTCGGGCACCTCCGCGGCGCCGTTGGGAAGGTCACGGATGTGCCCGACGCTGGCCTCGACTACGTAGCCGGGGCCGAGGTAGCTCTTGATCGTCTTCGCCTTGGCAGGCGACTCGACGATGACGAGTCGGCGGCCGCCCTGTGCGGTCTCGCTGGTCGGGGACAACTTCGCTCTTCTCTCCGGTTCGACGCTCGGTGGCAGTGCGCGAGGGCAATGCTCGTGGCAGTACTCCTGGCAGTGCGGTGGCAGTGCTCGCATGGCTTGCGTTGCGCTGTCGCTGCGGAGTGTGACGGTACATCCCGCCCCCGTGTCAAACGGGAAAAGCCCGCAACGGCCACTCGAACGGTAACCCGACTACCGCCATTCCTGCCGCCCGGAGGGTGGACCTGCCGTTTCGGCGCCCGGTCCGGGCACTCGTCCCACGCCACCGGCGCGATCACCGGAGTGCGCCGCTCCGCCCCACCGGAAGAGGGCGGCCACGCAGCGAGTTCACAGCCGCGTGAAGCACCACGCCGCGAGGAGCAGCGCCCCCGAACCCGCGAGTGCGGCGAGTGTCGCCGATGCGACGGGACTCACACCCTGGGCGACGGGTGCGCGGTGTGCGACACGTACGCCGGTCCACAGCAGCAGCCCGGCGCCGAACAGCGCGAACACCGTCCCGGCGAAGATCGCTGGTGCGCTCTCCATGGCCATTGCCTCCCCGTACAGCTCTTGCTTCGCGGTCCCCGCTCGGAGGCTGACACGCGAGGGAATCGGGAGCGCGAAATCGGGGTGAACGGTCGGCGGCCCCTCGCCCCGCCGGGCCCGCCTCCCGCTCCTCGGCGAGCGGCCGGCGGCTGCCGCGTCCGCGCGGGCCCGAAGAGGCGGTTCGGCGCTCCTGCCCGGTGGCACCGCGAATTGCGGGAGGTGTACGGCATGTTGGCCGATTCCGCCCATCCTGGCCGGATCACTGCGGCTGCCCGCCGGAAAGCGGGCCCGCCGCCCCGCCCTCGCGGACGGAGGCGGCGGCCCTACGCCGGGGCGCGGGTGGCTCTACGCCGGGGCGCGGGCGGCGCTTCGGCGGGGCGCACGTGCTCCTACGCCTCGACCGGCAGCAGGAAGCCCTGCTCCACGAGGAGCCGGATCTGCGCGGGCGTCCGGTCGCGCAGCAACACGGGGTCCTCGCCGACCAGTTGCGCGATGGCGTCGAGGATCCGGCCGGCGCTCAGCGACCCGTCACACACCCCGGCGAAACCGGCGCCCACCGTGTCCACCTTGGTGGCCCGCCGCATCCCGCGGTGCTGGCGCAGCACGACGTGCTCCGGGTCCTCGGCGCCCGGCAGCCCGACCTGCTCCTGCATGACCTCGGCGGCGAGTTTGAAGTGCCCGGCGAGCAGCGCCGCATCGTCGTGCGTGCGCAGATGGTCCTGGCGCTCGAAGAACTCCCGCACCGTGTCGCCGAGGGGCTGCTCGACGGGGTGCGGCCACTCCTCGACGGTCACGACCGGCTCGGCGGCGCCGGTCTTGCGCAGGGTGATCCACCCGAAGCCGACGGCCCGCGTCCCGCGCGCCTCGAACTCGTCCAGCCATGCCTCGTACCGCTCCGCGTACCGCGCGGGGTCCGTGCGGTGGTCCCCCGCGTCCCGCAGCCACAGCTCCGCGTACTGCGTGATGTCCTGCACCTCGCGCTGCACGATCCAGGCGTCGCAGCCGCGCGGCACCCAGGAGCGCAGGCGGTCCTGCCACTCCTCGCCGTCCACGTGCTGCCAGTTGGCAAGGAAGTGCGCGTACCCCCCTTCGTTCAACCGCTCCCCCGCTTCCTGAACGAGCGAGCGGCACAGATCGTCCCCACTCATCCCGCCGTCGCGGTAGGTGAGCCTGGCGCCCGGTGAGATCACGAAGGGCGGGTTGGACACGATCAGGTCGTACGTCTCGTCCGCCACCGGCTCGAAGAGCGAGCCCTCCCGCAGGTCCGCCGCGGGCGCCCCGGACAGCGCCAGCGTGAGCCGCGTGAACTGGAGCGCCCGGGGGTTGAGGTCGGTCGCGGTCACGCGCGTGGCGTGCTGTGCGGCGTGCAGCGCCTGGATGCCGGAGCCGGTGCCGAGGTCGAGCGCGCTCTCGACCGGCGTCCGCACGGTGATCCCGGCGAGCGTCGTGGACGCCCCGCCGACCCCGAGGACGACGCCTTCGTCATGGCTGCCGATGCCGCCCGCGCCGCCGACCGCGCACCCCAGGTCGGACACGATGAACCAGTCCTCGCCGCTCGGCCCGCCGTAGGGCCGCACGTCCACGGTCGCCCGCAGCTCACCGTCCCGTCCGGTCAGCCAGCCGCTCTCAAGGAGGGCGTCGACGGGCAGAACGTCGGCCACGCGCGCGTGCGGGACGGATTCCTGGAGCAGGAAGAGGCGGACGAGCGCGGCGAGGGCGCCGTCGCCGCGCGTGGCGCGCAGCGCGGGGACGGTCTCGCTGCGGGCGAGCGCGGCGTACGCGGCGGCCCCGAGCAGTTCGAGCAGCCCGTCGGCGGTGAAGGCGGCGTCGAGCAGGGCCTTGCGCAGGGCGGCGGCGACGTCGGCGCGGTCGGACGAGGGCAGGGGGAGGCTGGCATTACTCACCCCTCCATTGTGGCCCTCCGTCACGCCGACGCCCCCGGCGCCGCACTGGGCACCGAGGGCGTGAGGAACGTACGGCCGAAAGAAGCTAGCTCTTGGTGGAGGGCGTGGCGGACGCGCTCTTGCAGCTGTCCTGCTGGCCCATCGCCTTGCCGACCTCCCCCTCCTGAAGCTTCTCCAGCGCCCTGTTGCCGCTCTTGCTCAGCTTGTCCAGCTCGCCCGCGACGTCCTTGAGGCCGTCGGCGAAGTCCGCCTGGTTCTTGGTGTCCAAGCCGTCGACCTGCTTCTTCAGGTCCCCGTACGACGCGGAGATGGCGTGGAGCTCCTTGACGGCGTCGTCCGTCTTCTTCTTGCCGTCGTCGACCGGCGGGGCACCGGCCTTCTTCACGGAGTCACCCATCGCCTTGTAGGCGTCGGACATGTCCTGGAACGCCTTGGAGTCCGTCTTCTGAACGTCGGCCGGCGAACTGTTGTCCGAGGTCTCCTTCTGGATCGCGGTGTTGGCGTCCGCGATCTTCTTCGACTGCGGCTGAACGGAGTCACAGACCTTCTTGGCCCAGTCGTCCAGCTCCTTGTTGCCGTCGTCGCTGCTGCACCCTGACAGAGCGAGTACCAGTACCGCACCGCCGGACAGTGCGGCTGCAAGCTTCTTGTTCACCGGATTGGTCCCTTCCATGGCTCTCGGCCCCGGAACTTACACGCCAACTGGGCTACATCCGCATGCCGAGGGTCTGATACAACCCCTATTGCAGCCATTTGCACCAAGCCGGAGAGGGCTGGGAGCGGGAGAGAAGGCTCACGGCTCGCCCGCCGCACGGCAGCGGCCTGAGTGCGGGACATGCCGACGGGCGGACGGCGCGTCAAAACGCGACGTCCGCCCGCGTGTTGGGCGGTCCCTGACGGACCCTCTACGAGACGATCGCCGGGTCGACCGGCTTGGCCGCGCGCTCGGGGTTGCCCTCGTCCCCCACGGCGATACCGCGCCGCTTGGAGACGTAGACCGCGCCGATGATGACCGCGATGGAGAGCACCGCGATCAGCGCCCGCATGCCGGCGCTGGCGTCGTCCCCGTAGCTGAACTTGACGACCGCGGGCGCGATGAGCAGCGCCACCAGGTTCATCACCTTCAGCAGGGGGTTGATCGCCGGGCCCGCGGTGTCCTTGAACGGGTCGCCCACGGTGTCGCCGATGACGACCGCGGCGTGGGCCTCGCTGCCCTTGCCGCCGTGGTGGCCGTCCTCGACGAGCTTCTTCGCGTTGTCCCAGGCACCGCCCGAGTTGGCGAGGAAGACCGCCATCAGCGTGCCCGTGCCGATCGCGCCCGCGAGGAACGAGCCGAGCGCGCCGACGCCGAGCGAGAAACCGACCGCGATCGGCGTGAGCACGGCGAGCAGACCTGGTGTGGCCAGCTCGCGCAGCGCGTCCTTGGTGCAGATGTCGACGACGCGCCCGTACTCCGGTTCCTCGGTGTAGTCCATGATCCCGGGGTGTTCGCGGAACTGCCGCCGCACCTCGTAGACCACGGCGCCCGCCGACCGTGACACCGCGTTGATCGCGAGCCCCGAGAAGAGGAAGACGACCGCGGCGCCGAGGATCAGGCCCACCAGGTTGTTCGGCTGCGAGATGTCCATGACCAGGTTCATCGGAGCGCCGTCGCCGAGTTTCTCGCCGACGTCCTTGGCCGCGGTCGCGATGGCGTCGCGGTACGACCCGAAGAGCGCCGACGCCGCGAGGACCGCGGTCGCGATGGCGATGCCCTTGGTGATGGCCTTGGTGGTGTTGCCGACGGCGTCCAGGTCGGTGAGCACCTGCGCGCCCGCGCCCTGGACGTCGCCGGACATCTCCGCGATGCCCTGCGCGTTGTCGGAGACGGGGCCGAAGGTGTCCATGGCGACGATGACACCGACGGTGGTCAGCAGTCCCGTACCGGCCAGGGCGACCGCGAACAGGGCGAGCATGATCGACGTACCGCCGAGCAGGAACGCCCCGTACACGCCGAGCCCGATGAGCAGCGCGGTGTAGACGGCCGATTCCAGGCCGATCGAGATGCCGGCGAGCACGACCGTGGCCGGACCTGTCAGCGAGGTCTTGCCGATGTCCTTGACGGGGCGTCGGGTCGTCTCGGTGAAGTACCCGGTGAGCTGCTGGATCAGGGCGGCCATCACGATGCCGATGGCCACGGCGATCAGCGCGAGCAGCCGCGGATCGCCGTCGTGGCCCTTGATCGCCGCGTCCGTGACGCCGTCCAGCTTCGCGTACGTGGACGGCAGATAGACGAAGACGGCGATGGCCACGAGGACCAACGAGACCACCGCGGAGATGAAGAACCCGCGGTTGATGGCGCTCATGCCGCTGCGGTCGGCGCGCCGGGGCGCCACCGCGAAGATGCCGATCATCGCCGTCACGACACCGATGGCCGGGACGAGCAGCGGGAAGGCGAGCCCGGCGTCGCCGAACGCCACCTTGCCGAGGATCAGCGCGGCGACCAGCGTCACGGCGTACGACTCGAAGAGGTCCGCGGCCATGCCGGCGCAGTCGCCGACGTTGTCGCCCACGTTGTCGGCGATGGTCGCGGCATTGCGCGGATCGTCCTCCGGAATGCCCTGTTCGACCTTGCCGACCAGGTCGGCGCCGACGTCGGCGGCCTTGGTGAAGATGCCGCCGCCGACACGCATGAACATCGCGATCAGCGCCGCGCCGAGGCCGAAACCTTCCAGCACCTTCGGCGCGTCGGCCGCGTAGACGAGCACCACACAGGAGGCGCCCAGAAGACCGAGCCCCACCGTGAACATGCCGACGACGCCGCCCGTACGGAAAGCGATCTTCATGGCTTTGTGCGAGACGGCGGTGAGATCCTTTTCGGGTTCCCCTTCCGCCGGAGTGGCTTCCCGGGCGGCGGCCGCCACGCGAACATTGCTGCGCACGGCGAGCCACATACCGATATAGCCGGTGGTCGCCGAGAACGCCGCTCCGATCAAAAAGAAGATCGATCGTCCGGCGCGCTGATTCCAGTCGTCCGCGGGCAGCAGCATGAGCAGGAAGAACACCACGACGGCGAATACGCCGAGCGTGCGGAGCTGCCGGCCCAGATAGGCGTTCGCGCCTTCCTGGATCGCCGCCGCGATCTTCTTCATGCTGTCGGTGCCCTCGCCGGCCGCGAGAACCTGGCGTACCAGCACGCCCGCGACGACGAGCGCCGCGAGCGCGACGGCCGCGATCACCATGACGATGAGACGGTTGTCGTCCGTCAGCACTGCGGCTGCGAAGGTTGAGGGGTGGTCAATCTGATGAGGGGTAAAAAGCCCCGCCATTCGTCCTCCTTGACGCTTGACCTGAGCTCAAGATGTGGACGGATTGTAGGGAGCAGAACCTGATCAAAACAGAGCGCCACTAACGCAAATGACCGGAGATTGCTCCTCAGCAAATGATCCGGGCCATCGATTGGCCCCGAAAGCGGTAATGCCTCAAACCCGTTGACGAGTGATTGCCGAAAGATCGTCGATCTAGCCCGAAATAAGATCACCCAAAGAAAAGCCCCTGTTCATCACGGGGATGACAGGGGATGACAGGGATGACGGGGGATGTGGGCGGTGTGGGCATACCGGGTTCACGGGCCCAGGGTGATCGTCGGTGCCCGTGGTGATCGTCGCGGCAGGAGTGCCCCGGGCGCGTCGCGCTCAGGAAAGGAGCGGCGCGGGGGTCGTCGGCCAGCTCATGCGGATCTGGCCACCGGATTCGCCCGCGGTGACCTCGACGTCGTCCACGAGACCGCTGATGACGGCGAGGCCCATCTCGTCCTCGCCCTCGGCCTCGAGCTCCTCGCCCTGGCCCGCCGCGCCGGGCGCCCGGTCACCGGGGGCCGAACGGGGTGCCTCGTCGCCGACCTCGATGGAGAACTGCTTCTCGTCCTCGATGAGCGAGACCCGCACCGGCGCCGTGACGCCGCTGGTCTGATGCAGTCCGACGGCGCGCGTGCAGGCCTCGCCGACGGCGAGCCTGACCTCGTCGAGAACGGCCTCGTCCACTCCGGCCCTGCGCGCGACCGCGGCCGCCACCAGACGGGCGGTCCTCACGTGCTCGGGCAGCGCGCTGAAGCGGAGCTCGACGGTGGCCATACGTCCCCCTCGGACATACACGCGTGCGGTCAGGGGACCGGGCCGAAGCCCAGCCCCCTGCTGTACTGCCACACCGGGCCGAGAGCCCGGAGCGTCCGGCCGGTGCGCCGGACCTCCGTCGTCCGGCGCTCAGCCGCCGCCACTCAGTCGGTGGCCGCGACCGCTTCGTCGACCGAGGTGTGAATCGGGAACACCTTGGTCAGACCGGTGATACGGAAAATCTTGAGAATGCGCTCCTGGTTGCAGACCAGGCGCAGCGAGCCCTCATGGGCACGCACACGCTTCAGGCCGCCGACCAGCACGCCGAGTCCGGTGGAGTCGAGGAAATCCACGCCCTCCATGTCGACGACCAGATGGAAACTGCCGTCGTTCACCAACTCGACCAACTGCTCGCGCAGCTTGGGCGCGGTATATACATCGATTTCGCCACCGACCTCGACGACCGTACGATCGCCGACGGTACGGGTCGACAGGGACAGGTCCACGGATCCTCCAGCACCTTGCTATCGAGCGGTCATCCCTCGGGACACCTCGGCAGAGCCCCCAGGACGGATCGCCAGCCGCGATGGCATTCAATCACTTACCGGCGGGCATGCACGACGCCTTACGACCATTGTCCATCCCACCAGTGACACACTCGATGCCGATGGCCAACATTTCTCCCCCCGGAGAACCCACTGCGGGCGCCCGGGCACACGCCTCTCCGCGGGCGGTCCTCGACCGACTCACCGCTGGGCCGAGCCGTGCTTCGCGCGTCACTCATACGGAGCACATGCCCCCACGTGAGGCCCGGTATGCAGGCTGGCCCGACCGCATCCGGCCGGAGGTCGTATCCGCCGTCCGGGCCGCGGGCATCGAGCGCCCCTGGGCCCACCAGGCACTGGCCGCCGAGCACGCGCTGGACGGCGAATCGGTGATCGTCGCCACCGGAACCGCCTCGGGCAAGTCGCTCGCCTATCTCACCCCCGTCCTCTCCGCCCTCATGGACGGCTCCGAGGCACCGAACGGGCGTGGCGCCACCGCTCTGTACCTCGCCCCCACGAAGGCCCTCGCGGCCGATCAGCGCCGTGCCGTACGGGAACTGGCCGCTCCCCTGGGCAAGGCCGTGCGTCCGGCCGTCTACGACGGCGACACGCCCTTCGAGGAGCGCGAGTGGGTGCGCCAGTACGCCAATTACGTCCTGACCAACCCCGACATGCTGCACCGCGGGATACTGCCGTCCCATCCGCGCTGGTCCTCCTTCCTGCGCGCCCTGCGCTACGTCGTCATCGACGAGTGCCACACCTACCGCGGCGTCTTCGGCTCCCATGTCGCCCAGGTCCTGCGCCGCCTGCGCCGCCTCTGCGCCCGCTACGGCTCCGAGCCCGTCTTCCTCCTCGCCTCCGCCACCTCCGCCGAGCCCGCCGCGTCGGCGGAGCGCCTCACCGGGCTGCCGGTGAAGGAGGTCGCCGACGACGCCTCACCCCGCGGTGACCTCGTCTTCGCCCTGTGGGAGCCGCCGCTCACCGACCTCCATGGCGAGAAGGGCGCCCCGGTCCGCCGCACCGCCACCGCCGAGACGGCCGACCTCCTCACCGACCTCACCGTCCAGGGCGTCCGCTCGGTCGCCTTCGTACGGTCCCGGCGCGGCGCCGAGCTGATCTCGGTGATCGCCCAGGAACGCCTCGCCGAGGTCGACCGCTCCCTCACCCACCGCGTCGCCGCCTACCGCGGCGGCTACCTCCCGGAAGAGCGCCGCGCCCTGGAACGCGCCCTGCACTCCGGCGAACTCCTCGGCCTCGCCGCCACCACCGCCCTCGAACTCGGCGTCGACGTGTCGGGCCTCGACGCCGTCATCATCGCGGGCTATCCGGGCACGCGTGCCTCGCTCTGGCAGCAGGCCGGGCGTGCCGGACGCTCCGGGCAGGGGTCGCTGGCCGTGCTGGTGGCCCGGGACGATCCGCTGGACACCTATCTCGTCCACCATCCCGAGGCGCTGTTCCGGCAGCCCGTGGAGTCCACGGTCCTCGACCCCGACAACCCCTACGTGCTCGCGCCCCACCTCTGCGCGGCCGCCTCCGAACTGCCGTTGACCGAGGAGGACCTGGAGCTCTTTGGTCCGGCCGCCGAGGAGCTGCTTCCGCAGCTGGAGGCCGCGAAGCTGCTGCGCCGCCGCACCAAGGCCTGGCACTGGACCCGCCGGGAGCGGGCCGCCGACCTGACGGACATCCGCGGCGAGGGCGGTGAGCCCGTCCAGATCGTCGAGGAGGGCACGGGGCGGCTGCTCGGCACCGTTGACGCGTCCGCCGCGCACACCACCGTCCACGAGGGCGCCGTCCACCTTCACCAGGGGCGCACGTATCTGGTGCGCCACCTCGACCTCGAGGACTCCGTGGCCCTGGTCGAGGAGGCCGCGCCGCCGTACTCCACGACCGCGCGCGACACCACGGCGATCTCCATCCTGGAGACGGACGTCGAGGTCCCCTGGGGCCAGGGACGCCTCTGCTACGGCTCCGTCGAGGTGACCAACCAGGTCGTCTCCTTCCTGCGCCGACGGGTCATCACGGGTGAGGTCCTCGGCGAGACCAAGCTGGACCTCCCTCCTCGTACGCTGCGCACCCGGGCGGTCTGGTGGACCGTCACCGAGGACCAACTGGACGCCGCCCGCGTCAACCCGGAGATCCTCGGCGGCGCCCTGCACGCCGCCGAGCACGCCTCCATCGGCATGCTGCCGCTCTTCGCCACGTGCGACCGCTGGGACATCGGCGGTGTCTCCGTGCCGCTGCATCCGGACACGCTCCTTCCCACGGTCTTCGTGTACGACGGCCACCCCGGCGGGGCGGGCTTCGCCGAACGGGCCTTCCACACGGCACACGAATGGCTGACGGCCACCCGCCAGGCCATCGCCTCCTGCGAATGCGACGCCGGCTGCCCCTCCTGCATCCAGTCCCCCAAATGCGGCAACGGCAACGAGCCGTTGCACAAGCGCGGCGCGGTGCGGCTGCTTTCGGTGCTGTTGCGGGATGCGGGGGGTTCTGGGGGGAGCTTGGGGGCGGCTTCAGCTTCGGCTTCAGCTTCGGCTTCGGCTTCGGCTTCGGCTTCAGCTTCGGCTTCGGCTTCAGCTTCGGCTTCGGCTTCGGGGGCGGGGGCGAGCTCTGGGGCGGGGGTGGCTTCGAAGGCGGGGGCGGGTTCTCCCTCGGGGCCGGAGGCAGCCTCGGGGCCGGAGGCAGCTTCGGGGCCGGAGGCAGCTTCGGGGCCGGGGAAGGCGTCGGGGCCGGAGGCAGCCTCAGGGCCAGGCGTGGCCTCCACGGCGGCCACGGCTTCGCCTGAGCCCGGTACGGCCCCCGGGGCGGGCCCGGCTTCCCCCTCGGGGCCAGAGGCCGCCTGAGCGCCAACTACGGCCTCCACGGCGGCCACGGCTTCGCCTCCGGGAACGGGAGCGGGAGCGGCCGAAGGGCCCGGGGCGGCTTCCGCTTCCTCGGCAGGCGATGCAGGGCACGGAGCAGTCTCCGGGACAGGCCCGGCTTCGGATGCGGAGGCCGCCTCAGGGCCAGGCACGCCTCCGGGGCGGGCCCGGCTTCGGGGGCGGGCCCGTTTCGGGGGCGGAGGCCCCTAGGGGCCGCCTGGCTGGCGGGCTATTGGCCCGGCCTCGGTTGCGGGCGCCGGCCCCTGCGGCCTCGCGGCGCCCGGTCCTTCGGGCGGCACTGCCCGCCATGGCCCCGCGCGGGACCTGATCCGCGGCGAGAAAGGGCCTACGGAGGCTGAGGCCGTCACCTCGGAGATTTCGCCCCGCACGGAACAGTGCACCAGCCGCGCGCCCTGCGCCTCGGCCACCCTGGCCGCCCCCTCGCACGCCTTCGCGCTTCCCGCCGCCCAACGGTCCGCCGCCGCCAACGCCGCCAAATCCGCCGCCCCTCCCGCCCGGTGCCGGGCCACTACGGCCTGCCCCATCGCCAGCACCGCCCCGCAGATCACACAGAGCACGGCCATCACCACCGTCACCCATACCGTCGCCGCCCCTCGGTCCCGCGCCGCCCCATGCCAAGGCCTGCCGGTCATACGCCCACCCCCACGCTCTCCTCAGCCAACGCCACCGCCTCCGACCGCAGCCGCACGCCGAGGCCCAGGACCGTGGGGCCCGGAACGTCCGCCTCGACCTCGACGCGCACCAGGTCGCCCTCCCGCCGCACCGATACGTGCGCCCCACGTGGCGCCGCCTGCCGCGCCGCCGCGACGGCCACCGCCTCCGGGTCCTGCCGCGCCGCGGCGCGGGCACCCGCCCTCGCCGCGTCCACGCACTGGACCTGCGCACACGCGGCAAGGAGCGTCCAGACAAGCGCCATGGCGAAGAGGACCAGCGTCGGCAGCACCACGGCTGCCTCCGCCGTCACGAACCCCGCGTCCCGACAACGGTCCCGGAATCTAGGCCCCATCCGTGGCCGGGCCCGTGCCCGCCGCCTCCGCCAAGCCTCAGAACTGCGCATGGAGAGCCTTCTCCACGATCGCCTGGAGCGCCGCCCTGACCTGCCCGCTCGTCACCACCTTGTAGAGCAGCCCGGCGAATCCCACCGCCGCGATCAGCCCCATCGCGTACTCGGACGTCACCATCCCCGCGTCCTTGCCCGCCGCCTGTACCCGCCGCAGCAGCCATCGCGTACTCCCCCTGTGCCCGAACATCTCCGACCTCCATTGGTTTGCTCACTCCGCTCGGCCCCAGCGGCCGAAACGGTCAACGCACCTGCGTTCAACCCGTGTTCAGCAGCCCCTCCGCGAGTCCGATCACCACCGGCAGCACGCCGACCGCGACGAACGCCGGGAGGAAACAGAGCCCCACGGGAGCCGTCATCAGGACCGCCGCCCGCCGTGCCTTGGCCGTGGCCGCCCGGCCTCGCTCGGCCCGTGCGTCCGCGGCGAGGCGGGCCACCGGGTCCGCGGCCGGTGCTCCCGACTCGTCGGCGCGCTCCAGGAGGCGGGCCAGCGGTATGGCCCCCGGAATCGCCCGCAAGTGCCGCCAGGCCTCGGCCGGTTCGCCACCGAGCCGTACTTCCGCGGCCCCCCGCGCCAGCCGCTCGCCCACCGGCCCCCGCAACGACTCGCCGACCGCTCCGGCAGCCGCGACAGGGCTCGCCCCCGCGGCCACGCACGCCGCCAAGAGGTCGGCCGCCAGCGGAAGTTGCGCAGCCGCCGCCTCGCTCTGCTCCCCGCACTCGTGGGGCGAGGCACGGGTCCGTCCCCACCGCCATGCGCCGTACCCCGCGGCCACCGCCAACAGCAGCCCCACGCCGCCGCCCACCAGGGCGTAGACCGCGCCCGCCGTGCCGGTCACCGTGAGCCAGGCGCGCGCCCCGCCCCGCACGGCCGGCCACCGCTTCACACGCCCCGCAGCCGGTGCCTCCGCGCCCAGCACCGCTCCGGTCCGGCGCCGCACCGTTCTCTCGTGCCGCGCGACCAGCAGCGTCCACACCACCCACAGCGTGGCCGCGGTTACCCACGCCGTTACCCCCAGCCTGTGGATATCGTTCATCGCCCCTCCGCTCCCCGTACGATCCGCAGCGCCCACCACATCCCGGCGCCTTCGAGCACCCCGCCCGTCGCCAGGCAGCCGAGGCCCGCCCCGGTGTGCAGCAGCACCCGCAGCGGCTCGGCCCCCAGCGCGCTGCCCATCAGCAGTCCGAGCACCGGCAGGCCCGCGAGCATCACCGCGGTCGAGCGCGCACCCGCCAGCTGTGCGCGCAGCTCCGCCCGTTGATCGCGCTCGGAGCACAACGCCGCCTCCAGCCGTTCAAGCCCCGCCGCGAGCCCGGCCCCGCGGTCGACCGCCACCCGCCAGCACGCCGCGAGCCCGAGCAACCCCTCGGCTCCCGGCTCCCGCGCCGCCTCTCGCAGCGCGTCCGGCACCTCCCCGCCGAAGCGCGCCGCCGCGAGGGCCGCACTCCGTGCCTCGTCGGAGATCCCGCAGGAATCCGCCTCGCCGAGGGACAGCCGCAGCGCGTCCCCGGGCTGCCGCCCCGCCCGCACCTCGCCCGCGAGCGCCCCGCAGAGCGCGATGACCGCAGCGCCACGCCGCTCCCGCTCGCCGCGCGCGTCCCGTGCCCGCCGCACCCGTCCGGCCAGGGGAACCGCCGCCGCCCCAGCCACCAGCGGCAGTACGGACGCCCCGAGGACCGCCGCCAGCAGTCCCGCCGCGAGGCACCACCACTCATGCGGCACCCGCCCACGCCCGGCGGCGAGAACCCGCCGCCAGGACCAGCCGCCCGCCTGCGCAGGAACCCCGGCCGCCAGCACCGCATGGACCCTTCCGGCCTCCTTGCCCCGGCCGCCCACCAGCCAGACTGCGCCGGCCGCACACAGCGCCGCCGCCCACATCGACGTACTCACGTCGGCTCACCCCGATCGCCGCCGTCGAGCAACGGCCTGAGCCGCGTCCACCCCGGTCCCTCACTGAAGGACTTCGCGCCCCATCGCAGCGCCGGCACCGTCACCACCAGGCCCGACGGCTCCCGCTCCAGCACGTGCACCTCCGCGACGCGGCGCCGTCCCTCCCAGTCGCGCACCAGATGGATCACCACCGAGAGGGCCGCGGCCAACTGGCTGTGCAAAGCCGCCCTGTCGAGCCCCGCGGCCGTCCCCAGGGCCTCGAGCCGGGCGGGCACGTCCCCGGCAGCATTGGCGTGGACAGTGCCGGAACCGCCCTCATGTCCCGTGTTGAGCGCGGCCAGCAGGTGGACCACCTCCGCGCCCCGCACCTCGCCCACGACCAGCCGGTCGGGCCGCATACGGAGCGCCTGGCGGACCAGGTCGTCCAGGCCTACGTGACCGGCCCCTTCCTGGTTCGCGGGCCGGGATTCCAGGCGGACCACATGCGGGTGCTCGGGCCGCAGCTCCGCGGAGTCCTCGGCCAGCACGATCCGCTCCCCGGGCCCCACAAGGCCGAGCAGTGCGCTCAGCAGAGTGGTCTTGCCGCTGCCCGTACCCCCGCTGATCAAGAACGACAGGCGGGCGTCGAGCAGTGCGCGCAGCACCCGGTCACCGCCGGGGGGCACCGTCCCCGCCTCGACCAGCTCGGCGAGGGTGAAGGCGCGAGGGCGCACGACCCGCAGCGAGAGGCACGTGGAGCCCACGGCGACCGGTGGCAGGACCGCGTGCAACCGGGTGCCGTCCGGGAGACGGGCGTCCACCCAGGGCCGCGCGTCGTCCAGGCGCCGCCCGGCGACGGCCGCGAGGCGCGTGGCGAGTCGCCGCACCGCGTCGGCATTCGCGAACGTGACCCCGGTGAGTTCGAGCCCGCCGCCCCGGTCCACCCAGACCCGGTCGGGCGCGGAGACCAGTACATCGGTCACGGAGTCGTCCGCGAGCAAGGGCTCAAGTGGCCCCGCTCCGACCAGCTCCGAGCGCAACTGTGAGGCGGCGCCGAGCACTTCCGTGTCCCCGAGGACCCGGCCCTGGGCCCGCAGCGCCTCGGCGACCCTGGCCGGCGTCGGCTCCTCGCCGCTCTCCGCGAGCCACTGGCGCACCCCGTCCAGCATCCGGGCCCCGACGACCGCGCTCATACGCCACCGCCGACGGCGTCGGCCGGCACCCGGCCCCAGAAGGCGTCACAGAACCGGGCCAGCGGCCCGCGCGCGAACCCGCCCGGCGGCACCCCCGCGGCCTGCGCCACCGAGAGACCCGCCTCCCAGGGCGCGTCACCCACCAGCGGCAGCCCGAGGAGACGAGCGACCTCTTCGGAGTCGAGTCCACGGCGACCGGGTGGGCCACCAGGACCCGCTCCGGCACCGACCACCACCCGCAGGTCGCGCAGCACCAGCCCCGCGGTCGACGCGACCCGCCGGGCCCCTGCCACCGCCCGCAGCTCGGGCGGCACCACCAGGAGCCCCAGGTCCACCTGGGCCAATGCCTCCGCGACCGGTTCGTCCACCCGGCGCGGCAGGTCCACGACGACCACACCGCCGCGCCTGCGGGCCGCTGACACCACCGCCCGCACCGCCTCCGGTGCGACCGCCACCGCCTCGCCCCGGTCCCAGCTCAGCACCCGCAGCGCGTGCAGCTCCGGCAGGGACTCCTCCAGGGCCTCCCCGCCGACCCGGCCCCGTGACGCGGCGAACGCAGGCCAGCGCAGGCCGTCGGCCGTCTCGCCCCCGAGGAGGACGTCCAGGCCGCCGCCCAGCGGATCGGCGTCGACGAGCATCGTGCGCCGGCCCGATCGCGCCGCCGTGACCGCGAGGGCGCAGGCCAAGGTGGAGGCACCCGCTCCACCGCGCCCGCCGATGACTCCGACGGTCAGCGCGGGCCGCCCCACGCCTTCTGCCACATCGGCGATGCGGTCCACCAGCCACTGCTCGCCGTCGGGCAGGAGCAGCACGTGGTCGGCGCCGATCTCCACCGCGCGCCGCCAGACACCGGAATCGTCCTGATCACGCCCGACCAGCACGACTCCACGCCGTCGGGCGGCCCCGCGCACCCGGTCCGCCGCGTCGTCGCCGACCAGGACGAGCGGGGCCGAATCCCACCCCTGTGCGCACCCCGGCCCGCCGTGGTGCACCTCGGGTCGCGCACCCGCCGCCGCACAGAGCCGCAGCAGGTCGTCGAGGAGCTCCACGTCCTCGGTCAGGATCAGCGGTCCGCTCTGCCGCCCGTCGGACGACGCGGACCTGTCCCGCGAAATGACTCCACCCACGATCTCCATCCCCCTTCACCGCAAGCACCCCTGAATGGCGCGCCCCGCATCGAAGAACCGGACAAAGCAATCCGGCCATGAACTTCGCAAGCGGAACGCGTGGAATCAGCGTGCAGCGGCGTCGGTAATCGTGTGGATCTTGCTCAATAACTGTGGACCGGGCGATGACTGTGAATATCTCCGTCACCCATACCGGTGACGGCGCATCGACATCACGCCGAGTTCCGACAGGTTCCCGACCGAGTTCCCACGGGTTTCCACAGCGCAGCGCGTTGGCTACGCACAGTGACGATCCTTGGGCAAGGCAGCGGGATGCCCAGAGGCGGCGATGGGGGCCCAACGGGGCCGGAAGATGATCGACGGAGGGCCCAAAAACCCATCCGGACATGCGACGACCCCCGCCGGGGGGGAGAGCGGGGGTCGTCCCCACGGTCCGACTCGGGGGGGGGAGGAGCCAGACCGGGTTAGCACGGTCGCGAACGATCCGTGACTTCCATGGTGTACCCGAGAGCCTTCTCAGGCAAACCCACACGCCTCAGCTTACGCCGAATGGTGGGCCCCTATGCTCGACCTCGTGGAAAACCACTCCCTGCCTCGCACTGCCGCCTTCTTTGACCTGGACAAGACGGTCATTGCGAAGTCGAGCACGCTCACGTTCAGCAAGTCGTTCTACCAAGGCGGCCTGATCAACCGTAGAGCGGTGCTGCGCACCGCCTACGCGCAGTTCGTCTTCCTGGCGGGCGGCGCGGACCACGATCAGATGGAGCGGATGCGCGAGTACCTCTCCGCGCTGTGCCGCGGTTGGAACGTTCGACAGGTCAAGGAAATCGTCGCCGAGACGCTGCACGACCTGATCGACCCGATCATCTACGACGAGGCCGCCTCCCTCATCGAGCAGCACCACGCGGCAGGACGGGACGTCGTCATCGTCTCCACGTCGGGCGCAGAGGTGGTCGAGCCGATCGGCGAGCTGCTCGGCGCGGACCGCGTGGTGGCCACTCGCATGATCGTCGGGGACGACGGCTGCTTCACGGGCGAGGTGGAGTACTACGCGTACGGCCCCACCAAGGCGCAGGCGATCAAGGAGCTCGCCCTTTCGGAGGGGTACGACCTGGACCGCTGCTATGCCTACAGCGACTCGGTGACGGACCTGCCGATGCTCGAGTCGGTCGGGCACGCCTTCGCCGTCAACCCGGACCGCGCGCTTCGCCGCGAGGCGCTCACGCGCGCGTGGCCGATCCTCGACTTCCACCGTCCGGTACGGCTCAAGCAGCGCCTGCCCGCTCCGCCGCGGCCCGCCCTGATCGCGGCGGCCGCGGTGGGCGCCGCGGCCGCCACCGCGAGTCTCGTCTGGCTCGCAAGCCGCCGCCGAACCCCGGTGAGCTGACCCAGCCGGCCTGCCGAAACGCGCCCGATTCAGGTGTATTTGAACCTAAAAGTAAAGAAGTACGGCCAGGACTTCCGCTTACTCCAGGACAGGAGTACAAATGAGTCAACGGCCCGCGAGACCAAGGACATCCGAGAGGATTACCTTCAAACGCAGTAACGGCCCCACGGACCGAAGCATGAACACCGAGCACCCACGCGACGTCGACCCGTCGATTACGGGCCAGCCGCACCAGGTGACGGGCAAAGACCCGACCTGATGGGCAACATTCGAGGACGCTTGGTAACACGGTGAACATGCCAGCGGCGGTACGGAACTCCGTACCGCCGCAACCCTGTCCGGGGCCTTACGCCGCGCCCCGTTGCAACGCCTCGCAGACCGCCGTGGACTCCCTGACGCCCAGTTCCACCGCCTTGCCGCAGTGGGCGATCCAGGCCGCCATGCCCTCCGGGGTGCCGGACGCGTACCCCTCAAGCGCCGCCACATAGGCCGCCCGGCCCAGCTCCGCGTGGCCCGCCTCCGCCGGACAGACCGCCTTGGGGTCGAGGCCGCTGCCCACCAGGACGATGCGCTCGGCGGCGCGCGCCACCAGGCCGTTGCACGAGGCGAAGGGGCGCAGGCTGATCAGCTCGCCGTGGACCACGGCCGCCGTCACCAGGGCCGGCGCCGAGCCGCCCTGGATGATCAACTGGGAGAGGCCCTCCAGACGCCCCGCCACCTCGTCCGCGTCCGGCAGGGGAAGCTCGATCAGCGGCTCGTCGACGGACTCGCCCGCGAGGCGCGGACGCCCCGCCGCCTCGTCGGCGTCGGCCGCGGCGACCAGATGCAGGCGCGCCAGGACCCTCAGCGGCGACTGCCGCCAGATCGAGAGCAACTGGCCCGCCTCCGCGGTCAGCCGCAGGGCGCCGCCGACCGCGCGCGCCTCGTCGTCGCCACTGAAGTCGCTGCGCCTGCGCACCTCCTCCAGGGCCCACTCCGCGCCCGAGAGGGCCGCGGACCCGCGGGCGCCCCTCAGGGCCGCCTCAGAAGTGACCTCGTTGCTGCGGCGCCGCATGACCCGGTGGCCGTAGACCCGGTCCACGGCCTTGCGAACGGAGTCCACGGAGTCGGCCACACCGGGGATCGTCCCCAGGGCCGCGAGCGGATCGGGTGTCGTACTCATGAGTAGACCCTACGTACTGAACAGCCTCACGCCACGAAGGAGTGGTCTTCTTCACCCACTCGCACACGCACGGCGATCACTCGACTACGCTTCGTGGTTATGAAAATCGCTTTCGTGGGAAAGGGCGGCAGCGGCAAGACCACGCTGTCCTCGCTCTTCATCCGCCACCTCGCCGCCACCGGCGCGCCCGTCATCGCGGTGGACGCCGACATCAACCAGCACCTGGGCCCGGCTCTCGGCCTCGACGAGACGCACGCGGCCGAGCTGCCCGCCCTCGGCGCGCACCTGCCGCTGATCAAGGAGTACCTGCGGGGCTCCAATCCGCGGATCGCCTCCGCCGACACGATGATCAAGACCACGCCGCCCGGCGAGGGCTCGCGGCTCCTGCGGGTGCGCGAGAACAACCCGGTGTTCGACGCGTGCGCCCGGCCCGTGGAACTCGACGACACCACCGTGCGTTTGATGGTCACCGGGCCGTTCACCGAAGCCGACCTCGGTGTCGCCTGCTACCACTCCAAGACGGGAGCGGTGGAGCTGTGCCTGAACCACCTGGTCGACGGCCGCGACGAGTACGCGGTCGTCGACATGACCGCGGGATCGGACTCCTTCGCCTCCGGCATGTTCACGCGCTTCGACCTGACGTTCCTGGTGGCCGAGCCGACGAGGAAGGGCGTCTCGGTCTACCGGCAGTACAAGGAGTACGCACGCGACTTCGGCGTGGAGCTCAAGGTCGTCGGCAACAAGGTGCAGGGCCAGGACGACGTCGACTTCCTGCGTGAGCAGGTCGGCGACGACCTCCTGGTGACCGTCGGGCACTCGGACTGGGTGCGCGCCATGGAGAAGGGCCGCCCGCCGCGCTTCGAGCTGCTCGAAGAGGAGAACCGCCGATCCCTGCGGACACTCCAGGCCACCGTCGACGCCTCGTACGCACGGAGGGACTGGGAGCGCTACACGCGCCAGATGGTGCACTTCCACCTGAAGAACGCGCAGAGCTGGGGCAACGAACGTACGGGCGCCGACCTGGCGGGCCAGGTCGACCCCGACTTCGTCCTGCGCGAGCAGATGGTGGCCACTGCCTGAACAGGGCCAGGAGGCCCGGGACTTGCCCGCCCCTAGTCCTGCTTGCGCGCCGGAGCCCCCGGTACGCCCTTCGGGGCCGGGGCGGGCTGGGCGGAGAGGAATCTCGTCCAGCCCTCCTTCGGGGCCTGCCCGACCGGCAGTTTCCCCAGCCGCGCCAGGACCTTCGGGTCCTGCGCGTCGAGCCAGTCCGTGAGCTGACGGAAGGAGACGCAGCGCACCTCGGACTTGGTGCACACCTTCTCGATGGTCTCCTCGATGGCGCGCATGTACGTGCCGCCGTTCCAGGACTCGAAGTGGTTGCCGATGATCAACGGGGCGCGGTTGCCCTTGTAGGCCCGGTCGAAGCCCTGGAGCAGCCCGTCGCGCATCTGGTCACCCCAGTACTCGTGCATGGAGGGGTCGCCCTGTGAGGTCGCGCCGGACTGGTTGACCATGAAGTTGTAGTCCATGGTGAGCGTCTCGAACTTGCGGCCGGGGACCGGCACGAGCTGCATCGACAGATCCCAGAGACCCTCCTTCTTCTTGGGCCAGAGCTGGTTGTTGACGCCGCTGGTGTCGTAGCGGAAGCCCAGCTCGCGCGCCGCCCGCATGAAGTTCTTCTGGCCCTCCAGGCAGGGGGTGCGGGCGCCCACCAGTTCCTTCTCGTAGTCGAAGGGCAGCGGCTTCGCGTGCTTCATGCCGGTGTTCGTCTTCCAGGCCTTCACGAAGGACTTGGCCTGTCTGATCTCGCTCTTCCAGTCGTCGACGGACCACTCGCCGACGCCGCGGCCCGCGCCGCAGAAGTGGCCGTTGAAGTGGGTGCCGATCTCGTTGCCCTCCAGCCAGGCGCCGCGGAGCTGCTCCACGGTGTCCGCGATTCCCTGGCGGTCGTTGAAGCCGATGTCCGAGCTGCCCGTGAGATGCCGGGGCGGCTTGTAGAGCTCCCGCTTCTTCTCGGGAAGCAAGTACACGCCGCTGAGGAAGTACGTCATGGTGGCGTCGTTCCGCTTGGCCACCTTGCGGAAGTGCGAGAACAGCTTCTGGCTGTCCTCCCCCGCGCCGTCCCAGGAGAAGACCACGAACTGCGGCGGCTTCTGGCCCGGCTTCAACCGTGCCGGCCTCGGCAGGTTCGGCTGCTTCCCGGTGTAGGCGGTGGAGCCGTCCCCGATCAGACGGACCGGACTTTGGGGCGGGGCACCGGCGCCCTTCTTGGCGCCGTGCGCGCCCTCCTTCACGCCGTCGCCGCTCTCGGCACAGCCGGCCAATGCTGCCGCGCAGGCCACGAGGGCGGTGAGGCTCGCGGTGACTCTCCGGGTGGCGGCCATCTTCCGCCCACCTTCTTTCGCGCAAGTCGGGACAGAACAGACAGCAGCCTCACGCGCAGGTCCGAAATGTCCGGTCCGACAAGCCGATAAAAGTTTTTATTCGCTCATCCGAGTGATCGCTTGCCCTATTTGCCCGGAAAATCCATCCACGACCTTTACTCTGCATTACGATTCGTTTACCGAGCGTTGATAGCCCCCGCCGCTTTACGCCGTGACCCACGGCCGCGATCCCGCCCTCCGCACAGCTTTGGAGGGCCCCCATGTCCGCGACCGCGCTGCCCCGGAGGAGACGGGAAACATGACTGCCTGCGCCCCCACCGACATGACCGACTCGGCCCACGAGCCCCGGGCCCACAAGCCGCACGCCCCGCCGCCCGGGAAGAGGTTCCGCATCGCGGGCGCCGACTTCTCGGCGTCGATCGCCGTCTTTCTGATCGCCCTGCCGCTCTCCCTCGGCATCGCGCTCGCAACCGGAGCCCCGCTACAGGCGGGCCTCGTCGCCGCCGCCGTCGGCGGCCTCGTCGCAGGGCGGCTCGGCGGATCGGCCCTCCAGGTCAGCGGCCCCGCCGCCGGCCTCACGGTCGTCACGGCGGACATCATCCACCGCTATGGCTGGCAGACCACCTGCGCCATCACCATCCTCGCCGGCCTCGCCCAACTCGGCCTCGGCTGCCTGCGGGTGGCCCGCTCGGCCCTCGCCGTCAGCCCCGCCGTCGTGCACGGCATGCTGGCCGGCATCGGCGTCACCATCGCCGTGGCCCAGCTGCACATCGTGCTCGGCGGCACCCCGCAGAGCGCCGTGCTCGACAACCTCCGCGCGCTGCCCGCCCAGTTGGCCGCCCTGCATCCGGCCGCCCTGTCGGTCAGCCTGCTCACCCTCGTCGTTCTGCTGCTCTGGCCGCGCATCCCCGGACGGGCGGGACGCATGACCCGCGTCGTGCCCGCCGCCCTGGTCTCGGTGGCCGTCGCGACCTGCTTCGCCTCCGTCACCCGGCTCAGCCTCGACCGCGTCGACCTGCCCTCCTGGCGCAGCCACGCGCTCGCCGGGCTCCCCGAAGGCCCCGTGCTCGGCATCGTCGCCGCCGTGCTCACCACCACCCTGGTGTGCAGCGTGCAGTCCCTGCTCGGCGCCGTAGCCATCGACAAGCTCACCTCTCAGCGGCCCGAGCTGAACACGAGCGTCCGGCGCTCCAACCTCGACCGCGAGCTGCTCGGCCAGGGCAGCGCCAACATCGCCTCCGGCGTGCTCGGCGGTCTGCCCGTGGCCGGGGTCGCCGTGCGCAGCGTGGCCAATGTGCGAGCGGGAGCCGTCAGCAGGAACTCCACGATGCTGCACGGCGTTTGGGTAGTAGTGGCCGCGCTGCTCCTGGTCCCCGCCCTGGAGCTGATCCCGCTGGCGGCCCTCGCCGCCCTCGTCATGGCCGTCGGCATCCAGATGGTCAGCCTGAACCACATCCGCACCATCACCCGCCACCGCGAGATCGTCGTGTACGCGACCACCACCCTCGGCGTGGTCGTCCTCGGCGTCCTGGAGGGCGTGGCGCTCGGCATCGCCGTAGCCGTCACCGTCGCGCTGCACCGCCTCGCCCGCACCCGTATCACCCACGAGAAGGTGGCCGGCGTCCACCATGTCCGCGTCCGCGGGCAGCTGACGTTCCTCGCCGTGCCCCGGCTCAGCAGGACCTTGCACCTCGTTCCTCAAGGGGAGGACGTCGTAGTGGAGTTGGACGGCTCTTTCATGGACCATGCCGCTTTCGAGTCGCTGCAGTGCTGGCAGGACGCGCACACCGCGCACGGCGGCGGCGTCGAGGTCACCGGCCGCGCCGGGACCCGCATCGCCGAGCCCGCGAGCGCCGCGCACTCGTGCTGCCGGCCGTGGACCCCGTGGCGCAACCACCACTGCGACCGCCCCCAGGAGCAGCAGGAGACGGGGCAGCCCCGCGGGCACCAACTGGCCAGCGGGATCAGCGCCTTCCAGCGGAACACGGCACCTCATGTCCGGGGCGAGCTGGCCAGGCTCGCCCGGGAGGGACAGCAGCCCGCGCAGCTCTTCCTGACGTGTGCGGACTCCAGGGTCGTCACATCGATGATCACTTCCAGCGGCCCCGGTGACCTCTTCGTCGTACGCAATGTGGGCAATCTGGTGCCACTGCCGGGTGCCGAGAGCGGGGACGACTCGGTGGGCGCCGCGATCGAGTACGCGGTCGACGTGCTCAAGGTGCGGTCCATCACGGTGTGCGGGCACTCCGGGTGCGGCGCGATGCAGGCCCTGCTCAACTTCCCGGCGGAGGACACGCAGACCCCGCTGTGGCGATGGCTGCGGCACGGTCGGCCGAGCCTGGAGCGGGTGGCCGCTCAGGGTGAGGACTGGGCGCTCCTCGCGGGCCGGGCACCGGCGGACCCGGTCGAGCAGCTGTGCCTCACCAATGTGATCCAGCAGCTCGAGCACCTGAGGGCGCACGCGTCGGTGGCACGTCGACTTGCGGCCGGCGATCTTGAGCTGCACGGTATGTACTTCCACGTCGGAGAGGCGCAGTCCTATCTCCTGACCGAGGGCTCCGGGGCGGAGAGACTCCCCCAAGAGGTCTTCGACCAGGTGGCACCCTCGCGGTTGGGGCCCACGCGGGCGGCGGCACCACAGCCGTGAACGTGTAAAGGTCTAAACCAATTTTCGGCAGCCCCTTGTCACACCGGGTTGTGTCTGATGAGCTGTGGCTTCGGACACAACGGACACCCTGGGAAAGGGAGATGTCGTGAGCAATGAAAGCCTGGCCAACCTTCTGAAGGAGGAGCGTCGCTTCGCGCCGCCGGCGGAGCTGGCTGCCGCCGCCAACGTCACGGCGGAGGCGTACGAACAGGCCAAGGCTGACCGGCTCGGCTTCTGGGCCGAGCAGGCCCGCCGGCTGACCTGGGCCACGGAACCGACCGAGACGCTCGACTGGTCGAACCCGCCGTTCGCCAAGTGGTTCGCCGACGGCAAGCTCAACGTCGCGTACAACTGCGTCGACCGCCACGTCGAGGCGGGACTCGGCGACCGCGTGGCGATCCACTTCGAGGGTGAGCCCGGCGACAGCCGGGCCATCACCTACGCCGAGCTCAAGGACGAGGTCAGCCGCGCCGCCGGCGCCCTGACCGAGCTGGGCGTCCAGAAGGGCGACCGCGTCGCGGTCTACCTGCCGATGATCCCCGAGGCGGTCGTCGCGATGCTGGCCTGTGCCCGCATCGGCGCCGCCCACTCGGTGGTCTTCGGCGGCTTCTCCGCGGACGCCATCGCCGCCCGCATCAAGGACGCCGACGCCAAGGTCGTCATCACCTCCGACGGCGGGTACCGCCGGGGCAAGCCCTCCGCGCTCAAGCCCGCCGTCGACGACGCGGTGACGCGTTCGCCGCAGATCGAGCACGTCCTCGTGGTGCGCCGCACCGGCCAGGACGTGGCGTGGACCGAGGGCCGCGACGTGTGGTGGCACGAGATCACGCAGAAGCAGTCCGCCGAGCACACCCCCGAGGCCTTCGACGCGGAGCACCCGCTCTTCATCCTCTACACCTCGGGCACCACGGGTAAGCCGAAGGGCATCCTGCACACGTCCGGCGGCTATCTGACGCAGGCGGCCTACACCCACCACGCCGTCTTCGACCTCAAGCCGGAGACCGACGTCTACTGGTGCACGGCCGACATCGGCTGGGTCACCGGCCACTCGTACATCACGTACGGCCCGCTGGCGAACGGCGCGACGCAGGTGATGTACGAGGGCACCCCCGACACCCCGCACCAGGGCCGCTTCTGGGAGATCGTCCAGAAGTACGGGGTCACGATCCTCTACACCGCGCCGACGGCGATCCGGACGTTCATGAAGTGGGGCGACGACATCCCCGCGAAGTTCGACCTGAGCAGCCTGCGGGTGCTCGGTTCGGTCGGTGAGCCGATCAACCCCGAGGCCTGGATGTGGTATCGGAAGAACATCGGCGGCGACAAGTGCCCCATCGTGGACACCTGGTGGCAGACCGAGACCGGCGCGATGATGATCTCGCCGCTGCCCGGCGTGACCGAGACCAAGCCCGGCTCCGCGCAGCGCGCCCTGCCCGGCATCTCGGCCACCGTGGTGGACGACGAGGCCAGGGAAGTTCCGGACGGCGGCGGTGGCTACCTCGTCCTGACCGAGCCGTGGCCCTCGATGCTGCGCACCATCTGGGGCGACGACCAGCGGTTCATCGACACGTACTGGTCGCGCTTCGAGAGCAAGTACTTCGCGGGTGACGGCGCCAAGAAGGACGAGGACGGCGACATCTGGCTGCTCGGCCGGGTGGACGACGTGATGCTCGTCTCCGGGCACAACATCTCCACCACCGAGGTCGAGTCCGCGCTCGTCTCGCACCCGGCCGTCGCCGAGGCCGCGGTCGTCGGTGCCGCGGACGAGACGACCGGGCAGGCCATCGTCGCCTTCGTGATTCTGCGGGGCTCGGCTGACGCCGAGGCCGAGGGTCTCGTCGCCGAGCTGCGCAACCACGTGGGCACCACGCTCGGCCCGATCGCCAAGCCCAAGCGCGTCCTGCCGGTGGCGGAGCTGCCGAAGACGCGCTCCGGGAAGATCATGCGGCGCCTGCTGCGGGACGTCGCGGAGAACCGCGAGCTGGGTGACGTCACCACGCTCACGGACTCCTCCGTGATGGACCTGATCCAGACGCGGCTCCCGGCCGCGCCCAGCGAGGACTGACCGCAAGGGCCGACGGCAGCGACCCGCACCAGCGGTACGAGGAGGGCATCCGGCAGCGCGCCGGGTGCCCTCTTTCTCCGTAAAGTGAAGATCGCCGGATACGTCCCGGCGCCGCTTGGGTAGGCTGTCAACCGTGTCAAGGCCGCGACAAGAGATCGCGGCGGAAACGCGACGAGAAGTACCAAGGTGCGCCGGGAAGTCTGGTCGGCATGTGCTCAGTCCTGCCCACCTGACCGGAGGTCCACCCCGTGACCGCGCCCGCACCCCGCACCCGCCGCAAGCTCCTCGGCCGCATGTCCCTGCCCGAGCGGAACTTCGTCGCCGAAGCCCTGCGCACCGAGACCGTCGGCGGAATCCTGCTGCTCGTGGCCGCGGTCACCGCGCTGATCTGGGCCAATACGGCAGGCGGCTCGTACGAGGCGGTGCGCGGCTTCCACCTCGGGCCCGGCTCGCTCGGACTCGACCTCTCCATCCAGCACTGGGCCGCCGACGGGCTGCTCGCCGTCTTCTTCTTCGTGGCGGGCATCGAACTCAAGCGCGAGCTGGTCGCCGGTGATCTCCGCGATCCCAAGGCCGCCGCACTGCCGGTGATCGCGGCGCTCTGCGGCATGGCCGCGCCCGCACTCGTCTACGTCCTGACCAACACACTCGGCGGCGGCTCGATGGCCGGCTGGGCCGTGCCCACCGCCACCGACATCGCCTTCGCCCTCGCGGTCCTCGCGGTCATCGGCACCTCGCTGCCGTCCGCGCTGCGCGCCTTCCTGCTCACCCTGGCCGTCGTCGACGACCTCTTCGCCATCCTGATCATCGCGGTCTTCTTCACCAGCGACCTGAACTTCGCGGCCCTCGGCGGCGCCGTCCTCGGCCTCGTCGTCTTCTGGCTGCTGCTCAGGAAGCGGGTCCGCGGCTGGTACATCTACGTTCCGCTGGGCCTGGCCATCTGGGGCCTGATGTACAACAGCGGCATCCACGCCACCATCGCGGGCGTCGCCATGGGCCTCATGCTGCGCTGCCACCGCGAGGACGACAGCGAGCCGCACTCCCCGGGCGAGCACATCGAACACCGCGTACGCCCTCTCTCCGCAGGACTCGCCGTACCGCTGTTCGCCCTGTTCAGCGCGGGTGTCTCCGTCTCGGGCGGCGCGCTCGGCGACGTATTCACCCAACCGGAGACGCTGGGTGTGGTGCTCGGCCTCGTGATCGGCAAGGCCGTCGGCATCTTCGGCGGCACCTGGCTCGCGGCGCGCTTCACCAAGGCCGAGCTGAACGACGACCTGGCCTGGCCCGACGTGTTCGCGGTCGCTTCACTGGCCGGTATCGGCTTCACCGTCTCCCTGCTGATCGGCGAGCTCGCCTTCACCGACGATCCGCTGCTCACCGACGAGGTCAAGGCCGCCGTCCTGATGGGCTCCCTCATCGCGGCCGTGCTCTCCGGAATCCTCCTCAAGCTGCGGAACGCCACGTACCGAAAGCTGTGGGAGGACGAGGAGCGCGACGAGGACCTCGACGGCATACCCGATGTCTACGAGCTGGACAGCCCGGACTACCACCTCCGAATGGCGGCGATCCACGAGAAGAAAGCCGCGGAACACCGCAGGCTTGCCGAAGTCGCGGGTGGGGAAAGCGAGGATGGCAACGGTCCGGCATGATCTGAGCAGACATATCTCAGAAGAGATCAGAAGAGAAAAAGGGGAGAACGCCATGAGCTCACCCGACGGCCCCGTCGGCGCCGAGCGCAGCCTCGGTCAGCTGGTCGCCACGGCGACCAGTGAGATGTCCGCGCTGGTGCACGACGAGATCGCGCTGGCCAAGGCCCAGCTGCGTCAGGACGTCAAGCGCGGGGCGATCGGCGGCGGCGCGTTCGGCGCGGCCGGCATGGTCCTCATCTTCTCGCTGCCGATGCTGAGCTTCGCGCTCGCGTACGGCATCCACACCTGGAGCGACTGGAACCTCGCCGTCTGCTTCCTGCTGTCCTTCGCCGCCAATGTGCTGGTGGCCGGGGCGCTCGCGCTGATCGGCGTCGTCTTCGCCAAGAAGGCCAAGAAGGGCAAGGGCCCGCAGAAGGTCGCCGCCTCGGCCAAGGAGACGGCTGCCGTACTGGGGAACGTCAAGCCGCACTCCCGTTCCGTGATCCCCGCGGGTGCGGTCGACGTCCGAGTCGGTGAGACGGGGGCCACTGTGGCACGCTCGTCCTCATGACGGACCCCGCCCCTCAGGACCAGTCCATCGGCACCCCGCGGCACGGCCACGACCTGGACCCCGCGCGGGACCTCGTCGCCCATACGGAGCAACCCGCGCAACCCGCGCAATCCGCGCCGCCCTCGTCGGCCGTACGCATCGAGGGGCCCTGGACCCACCGGGACGTGGCCGCCAACGGGGCCCGCTTCCACATCGCCGAGATGGGCGACGGGCCGCTGGTCCTGCTGCTGCACGGCTTCCCGCAGTTCTGGTGGACGTGGCGGCACCAACTGGTGGCGCTCGCCGACGCGGGCTTCCGGGCCGTGGCGATGGACCTGCGAGGGGTGGGCGGCAGCGACCGCACACCGCGCGGTTACGACCCGGCGAACCTCGCCCTGGACATCACCGGCGTCGTCCGCTCGCTCGGCGAGCCGGACGCCGCGCTCGTCGGCCACGACCTCGGCGGCTACCTCGCGTGGACCGCGGCCGTGATGCGGCCCAAGCTGGTGCGCCGCCTCGCGGTCTCCTCGATGCCGCACCCCAGGCGCTGGCGTTCGGCGATGCTCTCCGACCGCAGGCAGACCGCCGCGGGGTCGTACGTGTGGGGCTTCCAGCGGCCGTGGCTCCCCGAGCGGCAACTCGTCGCCGACGACGGCGCCCTGGTGGGGCGTCTGGTGCGGGACTGGTCGGGGCCCCGGCTGCCGGACGACGAGGCGGTCGAGACGTACCGCAGGGCCATGTGCATCCCGTCGACGGCCCACTGCTCGATCGAGCCGTACCGCTGGATGGTGCGGTCGTTGGCGCGGCCCGACGGCATCCAGTTCAACCGCCGGATGAAGCGGCCCGTGCGCGTACCGACGCTGCATCTGCACGGCTCGCTCGATCCCGTGATGCGTACGAGGAGCGCGGCCGGGTCCGGCGAGTACGTCGAAGCCCCGTACCGCTGGCGGCTGTTCGACGGCCTCGGGCACTTCCCGCACGAGGAGGACCCGGCGGCGTTCTCCACGGAACTGGTCAACTGGCTGAAGGACCCCGAGCCCGACCGCTGAGGCTCCGGCACTCGCCCGCACGGGCTTGGCCTCCGGCGGCCAAGCCTCCGGAGGGCGAGGATCCGGATAACTTCTGGGAACACTTGTCCTACGAACGCCAATTGCCCGACGCATAGGCCAATTGGGGCCCTCGCGCGCGATTACCGACCATGGGGCCCGGGCACACGTCGGGGTATGGGCTGGACGCACGACTACAGTGACGTAGCACGCAATCGCCGCTCGGCCGCAGCGCTGAACAGCCGCGAGAGGGGCGGGCAACCGGACAGGGGCCGTCACGGCCCGCCGCAGGCCATGGGCATTCCCCGCATCCTCCGCCGGAGGGCCCGCTGGGTCTCCGCGCGGCTCCGGCACACGCGCGGCTGACCCCGCCCCTTCCCGACCACCGCCCGTGAGTTCTAGAGGGCGCAGCCCTGGCTGTCGACCTCTTGGTTCGCGGTGCGGCCCCGCTTGATGTCCTCGCGCACCTCGTCCACCGTCAGGGCATACCCCGTGTCGGGATCGTCGAGCGACTTCGCGAAGATCACGCCGTAGACCTTGCCGTCGGGTGTGAGCAGCGGGCCGCCGGAGTTGCCCTGGCGGACGGTCGCGTAGAGCGAGTAGACGTCCCGTCGCACCGTGCCGCGGTGGTAGATGTCCGGGCCCTTGGCCTGGATACGGCCGCGCACGCGCGCGGGGCGGACGTCGTAGGGGCCGTCCTCGGGGAAGCCGGCGACGATGGCGCCGGCGCCGCTCGACGCGTCCTCGGACGTGAACTTCAGGGCGGGCGCCTTCAGCGTGGGCACGTCCAGCACGGCGATGTCCCGCTCCCAGTCGTAGAGGACGACCTTCGCGTCGTACGTCCGGTTCGTGTCGCCTATCTGGACGGTCGGCTCGTCCACGCCACCAACCACGTGCGCGTTCGTCATCACGCGGCGGTCGGCGAAGACGAAGCCGGTGCCCTCCAGGACCTTGCCGCAGCTACGGGCCTCGCCGCGGACCTTCACGATGGAGCGCTTCGCGGTCGTGGCGACCTCGCTCTTGGCGAGCTTGGGGTCGGGAGGCTGGACCTCAGTGATCGGCTCGTTCGAGAACGGGCTGAAGACCTGCGGGAAGCCGTTCTGCGCGAGGACCGAGGAGAAGTCGTTGAACCACGTGTCGGCCTGGCCGGGCAGCGCCCGCGAGACGCCGAGCAGCACCTTGGAGTTGCGCACCTCCTTGCCGACCGTCGGCAGCGTCGTACCCGCGAGGGCGGAGCCGATCAGCCAGGCGACCAGGAGCATCGCCACCACGTTCACCAGGGCGCCGCCCGTCGCGTCCAGGGCGCGGGCGGGCTGCCAAGTGATGTATCTGCGCAGCTTGTTGCCCAGGTGGGTGGTGAAGGCCTGGCCGATCGAGGCGCAGACGATCACGATGACGACGGCGACCACCGCAGCGGTCGTGCTCACCCCGGCCGCGTCGTCGTCCTTGAGCGCGTCCCAGACGACCGGCAGCAGGTACACGGCGACGAGACCGCCGCCCAGGAACCCGATCACCGAGAGGATGCCGACCACGAAGCCCTGGCGATAGCCCACGACCGCGAACCAGACCGCGGCGAGGAGCAACAGGACGTCCAGCACGTTCACCGATTCAATCCTCGCCTCGCATCGCGACCGCCACGTCCACGCAACCTTGTCATGCGCGCCAGTCGAGCGGGACCTGCCTGGTGCGGTCCCAGGGGCGCTCCCAGCCCGCGAAGTGCAGGATTCTATCGATCACGCCCGCCGTGAATCCCCAGACGAGGGCTGACTCGACGAGGAACGCGGGGCCGTGGTGGCCGCTCGGGTGGACGGCCGTCGCGCGGTTGGCCGGGTCCGTGAGATCGGACACGGGGGCCGTGAAGACGCGGGCCGTCTCGTTCGGATCGACGGCGCCGACCGGGGTCGGCGTGTGCCACCAGCCGAGCACCGGGGTGACCACGAAGTCGCTCACGGGGATGAAGAGGCGGGGCAGCACGCCGAAGAGCTGGACGCCCTTGGGGTCGAGGCCCGTCTCCTCCTCGGCCTCGCGCAGGGCGGCGCGCAGCGGCCCCTCCGTGCGCGGGTCGCCGTCCTCGGGATCGAGGGAGCCGCCGGGGAAGGAGGGCTGTCCCGCGTGGGAGCGCAGGGAGCTCGCGCGCTCCATCAGGAGCAGCTCGGGGCCCTGCTCACCCTCTCCGAAGAGGACGAGCACGGCCGACTGGCGCCCCGCGCCGTCCGCCGGGGGCAGGAAGCGGCTGAGCTGGAGCGGCTGGATGGTCCGCGCCGCATCCACGACGGGGCCGAGCCAGGCCGGCAGGCCACCGGTACTGACGAGCGGGGCTTCGCCTTGGCTGTACGGGGCTCCGCCGTTGAGCGGGGCTTCGGCTTGGCTGTGCGGGGCTGCGCCGTTGCGCGGGACTCCGCCGTCGCTGCGCGGGGCTTCGGCTTGGCTGCGCGGGGCTCGGACTTGGCTGCGCGGGGCTTCGGCTTGGCTGCGCGGGGCTCGGGCTTGGCTGTGCGAGGCTCCGGCTTGGCTGCGCGAGGCTTCGCCGTTGCGCGGGGCTCCGCCGTCGCTGCGCGGGGCCGCGCCGTCCCTGTGCGGGGTTCCGCCGATGAGCGAGGCTCCGCCGTCCCGGCGCGGGGCTTCGCCGTCTCTGCGCAGGGCTTCGCCGTCCCTGTGCGGGGCTTCGCCGCTTTGGCGTGGGGCTTCCCCGCCGATGTGTGCGGCTTCGCCGGGATGCGGGGCTTCGCCGGGCCGGTGTGTGGTGGGCCGGCCGCCGTCGGCGTGGTTACTGCTGTCGTTGCTCGTGGTGTCCGTCATCTCGCTCGCGTGCGTCATCGGCACCCCCGTCCGTCTGGACAACGCTCTTCGTCTCCCCGTTCGTTCCGCCCCGCCGCGATGTCACCCCTCGGCAAGCGGGGGCGCCGGCTTTCCGGGGTAGTCCGCCGGGGGCTTGAGGCGCTGGCCCGGGAAGCCGCCCATCTCGTACTTCAGGAGCTTCTTCGCCTTCTCCGGGTCCGTCTCGCCCTCTCCGTACGACGGGCAGAGCGGGGCGATCGGGCAGGCACCGCAGGCGGGCTTGCGGGAGTGGCAGATGCGGCGGCCGTGGAAGATCACGCGGTGCGAGAGCATCGTCCACTCGCTCTTCGGGAAGAGCGCGGCCACGGCCGCCTCGACCTTCTCCGGATCCGTCTCCTCCGTCCACTTCCAGCGGCGGACGAGACGCCCGAAGTGGGTGTCCACGGTGATGCCGGGCACTCCGAAGGGGGTTTGCACATTAGCACCATGGTCCGCAACTCCCGCTCGGCACGCGTCACATGCGCACGCGTTGCCCATCACGACGAACGCTGTCTTACGGCCGACACCAGGGAGTTTCACCATGTCAGCGAGGGTGCGCGGCACCATGCCGTCATGGTCGGCCACGATGGCGGAGGCAAGCCCGGTGATGCTCCGAGTCTTGGCCCGGAAGAACCCCGTAGGACGGATCAGGGTCTCTACGTCGGCGGGGTCGGCCCCGGCAAGATCGGCGGGCCGGGGGTACTTGGCGAACAGCGCGGGGGTTGTCTGGTTCACCCGTAGGTCTGTCGTCTGCGCGCTGAGCACCGTTGCGACCAACAGTTGCCACGCGTTCACGTAATCCAGTTCGCAGTGTGCATAGGGGTACACATCGGCTAGAGCACGGTTGATCTTCCGTGCCCGCCGAACCAGCGCCGTACGGGTCTCTTCCGCCATGCTGACCAGCCTACGGGCCCCGCCCATGCGCCACGGGGGAAGCACACAGACGGGGCCGTCAACGGGGTACAGCCGGTCAGCCGGGGGCCCGCACCGTGGCCGTCTGAGCACGCAAGTCCGCGAGACGACGTTGGTACAGCGGGCCGACAGCATGTGCGCCCCTGGCCTCACTCGGGGTGGCCTGCTCGATCAGGTGATGGGACACCGCCCGAAGGTGAGCGGCCCACGCGATCACGTGCTGTTGAGCCGTCCGCCCGCATTCCTGCGGTTCACCAGGGAGGCACAGCGGGAGTTCCGGCCCGAGCTTGTTGGCTGCGTGCCGGACGTACCGAGCGATGGTCAGCCATTCATTCTCGGTCCGCCGAATGGCGTTTCCGTCGCCTTCCCACCCCCACGGGCCGAAGTCGTCCCCGTGATCGTCCATGTGTGCGCTCCCTCATGATCAGCGGATTAGGCCGGTGCGCCGATCGTAGCGGCGCTCTCCGCCTCCCTGGGGTCGCAGTGCCCGACCGAGGGAACGCACGGACCGCACGGCCCGCACATGGGCAGGAATTGCGGAGGAGTGCACGACTGGACACCATCCCCGTGAACCGACGCGATATCGGCCGCAACGTCGGCCATCTGCGCGCCGCCCCAGATATCGGAGATCGGCTTTTCCAGCACGTTTCCGAGGGTCAGGAACCGACCGAGAACGCACGGCCACACGTCGCCGGTCGGACCGATGGCGCATTTCTCATGGGCGCAGTGCCCACACAGATCAGCGATGGTCGGCGCGGCTCCCTGGCTCGCCCGTCCGAATGCGCGGGTACGGTCTCCGCCGACCGTTCCGACACCGAGCGCCGTAAGGTCCTGCGCCGCTTCCTGTACGCGCTGTCCGTCCCGCACGGCGACGACTCCACCCCGCAGCGGGATACCGAGGGCGAGCGCCTTTTGCACGTTGGCGCGCGTCTTCTTGTGCGCCCCTCGGAGTTGCGTCACTTGGTCGTGTTCTTCGGCGCTGTCCGAGTAGTACGACGTTGCGAGCTTGACGCCGTACTCCGTGAATGCGTCCCACAGTTCCGGGCGAATGTGGGTCATGTTCGAGAACACCTCGATACCGAGGCCCCGTCCGTGAGCGTGCTTGATCAGCGCGGGGAGGCTCGGGTAAAGCGTCGGCTCACCCCCGATGAACTGAACGTCCACGGTGCCCATGTCGGCAAGCTGGTCAATCACGTTCAACCAGTCCCGCACGGTCATGGTTCCGTGCGTCCCCTTCGGTCCGCTGTCTGCGTAGCAGTGATCACAGAACTCGTTACAGAGTCCCGTGATCTCAAGCCACGCGAATAAGAGACGGTTTCCGGCAGCGCGCATTGTGCGTCTCCTTACACCTGGGGTTTCTGGTAACCCACCCCCGATGACTCGACCGTCCATTGAGGAATCACCGGGGGTGGGAGTGGAGCCCGTCCCCTCAAGGGCCTCTGCATTCAGCACGGGGGGAGCTGTGCGGCACCGAGAGGGGACGGGGATTTAGAGACGGCCGGTAGCGGCCAGCGTGGGGAGCGCCGTAATCAGCGCTGCGCCTAAGAAGACGATCAGTGACCGGCCGAACCGGCGCGCGTTCCTCATGAATTGCCTTGCAGCGGAACGCAGTTCGGGCAGTCTTTGTGTCGGCGGTTCGGCGGGTGCGTCGGGCCGGGGAGGTAGACCACACCGGAGCGCGTATCCAGCGCACCGCCGTACTGATCCCACCAACCGGCCGGAGAGCCCGCGTACGGCGACGCGGGGCCATCTATGAGGCTGACTAGCTCAGGGGGCGGGAGAGGCCGCGTACGGCGCTTCTGTGGCTTCACAGGGACGCTCATGCGTGCTTGTCCCCCAGGTGCCGGGCAAGCCTGACGTTGCAGTCACTCACTCGGCTTGCGTCGCCGTTCGCGTGCGCCCGGTCTCGGTCGTGTGCGATCACGTCGCAACCGGCGCACCCCGGTACGGGCTTGGGGTCGGGGTCGAGCCTCACGGGGAGGTCTAGGGGCTGCTCCTGTGTCGTCCGCGTCTTGGTCGGCATGGTCACCGTTCCGCTCGGTCCGTCTCGTCCGTTGCGTGTGATGCCTCAGAGAAACGCCACAGCGGGCCGCGCACCACAGCAGAAAGGCCGCACTCCTGCCGCACCCTGGCCGCACTGGATACGCTGACCAGGGCAGACGGGCATTCCCGAGAGGAGACCGGCCACGATGACCAGCAGGCGGCGGAGGTTGGCGGAGCGCCGGAAAGCGTGCGGGTACAACCAAGAGGAATTCGCGGAAGCGGTCGGCGCTGATCGCTCAACGGTCCAGCGCTGGGAAAGCGGAAAGACTGACCCGCAACCCTGGCAGCGTCCGAAGATCGCAAAGGCGTTGTCGGTCACATCGGCGGAACTCGACGCGCTGCTAGTCCCGGACGCATACGCCCCGCCGAAGACGCGCACCGCTTGGCTTTCTGACGCACCGTCAGATAGTGACGACGAATTCGATGCGCTCGAATTGGCGCGGCGCGTATCCGCTAGCGACGTGGGAAAGGAAACGCTAAGTCGTCTAGAACACGCATTCGATGAACTGGCAATGAAATACCCGGTGTCACCGCCGCAAGACTTGCTCGAAAGGGTAAGGAAGCATTCCGCTTATGTCTCACATCTGATGGATGCGCGCATGACCCTTGCGGAACAGCGCCGCCTTTACGTGGTCGGCGGGTGGTTCCAACTTTTGGGGGCCACGCTGCATATCGACCTGAACCAGGAACACGCAGCCACGGCCCGTTTGCAGACAGCGGCCACCCTCGCGCAGCACGCAGACCACCACGAAATTGAGGCGTGGTGCTATGAGACTGACGCTTGGCGAGTGCTCACGGATGGTGACTACGCCCGCGCGCTAGAACTCTCGCAAATTGCACAGGAGTTGGCACCGGCCGGAAGCTCGGTTGCGATCCAGGCAACAGCGCAAGAGGGACGGGCGAGAGCCCGACTCGGGGAGGGGCCGGAAACGTACGCGGCCATTGAACGAGTGCAACGCATGTCGGGCGCAATGGTTCCGCGCAAGGGCACCGAGCATCACTATCAATACGACCCCGGTAAGGCGTTGGCCTACACAGCAACGACATTGGCATGGGTCGGAGATCCCGCAGCGGAGGACTACGCCCGGCAGGTAATCGCGCGGCTAGCTCCCGCTGACGATGTGGAGAAATGGCCGCGCCGGGTGGCGTCCGCGAACATTGATTTGGCACTGGCACTGCTCGGCGGTGACCGACTAGATGAGGCGTGCAACGCAGCACAGCGGGCCATACTGTCCGGCCGCATTGTTCCGTCGAATCACTGGCGTGCGCTGGAAGTCGTCAAGGCCGTTGAGCGCCGACAGCTCCCGGAAGCGTCAGACCTGCGGGAGGCGTACCAGGGATTGAAGGCACTCCCGAGCGGAAGCTAGCGGGGCCGTTCTCGACGCTGCGGCCTAAGAATCAAAGGCGGCGAAATTCCTTGGGAGCACTGGCCGAACGCTGCCCGAGCACCCCTCGCCGGCTGAGATACCCGCCTTTCTTTCGAAGGTGCCCCGGAAACGCAAAGAACCCCCGACAGTCCAAACCCACAGCGGGGCCGGTCTATCGGGGGTCTAGCTCCCCGTAACGTTACGGGGTGGTCATCGTGTGCCGCAGTTGCGCGGGTGGCCGTCAATACGTACGCGGCCCGGTAGTCGGGGTTCGGCGGACTCATCAGCGGGCCGGACAATTGGCAGGCTGCGCGGGAATCGATAGGCAACGAATCCGGGGCGGGCCGGTGCGTCCGATGGTTCCCAACCATTCGGGCCTAGGACAACGCGAGTCGGATTCATCAGGGCCGCCCGTAAGCGTTGTATAGCTCAAGCACAATGCGGAAACCCTTGTCCGTGGACAATTCCGCTTGGAGTGCACTGGAGAACAGCGCGAGATCCGATACCGAATCCCTATCGCTGACCGCTCCCCCGGCGCTAAAGGCAGTGAACGCCTTATGCCAGTACTGGCACCCGAGTGAGCAACAGGCGTGAACCCTATTGGACTTAGGCCGAGGCATAGCCGTGCGGTCGCACCCGAGGCGGCTACAGGTTCGCTCATTCATCGGCGCTGTCCTTACGCGTGTGACCGGTCGCATGTAGGACAGTGCCGCTCGGGAATCTCAGGTACGCGGCGTATAGATCCAGCGCGTGTATGACAGCCTCACTCGCTGTCTCACACCCGGATAGCTGCTGTATGACAGCGAGGTTCGCGCGGGATTCCTCCGTGTGACGCACGCTTAGCGTCTTGGTCTTTCTCATGCCTCGGGCACCCTTCGTCGTTGGGGTGTGGTGAATGCGTTGTGTGATCGGTGGTCGGGTGTCGATATCACCCGCTGTAACGGCAGAGGCGTTGGGCGACTTGGAAACCCGTAGCCGGAGCGAGCTGCTATACGCTTGCGGTCCGGAAAGGGGCCTAAAGGGGGTCACCCCCCACCCCTTTGGTGACATTCCGTGACGCTAAGCGCTGTCACCTTGCGTGATATTCGAGCGGGATTCAGAGTGAATCGCAGCAAGGAACACAGCGACCAGCACAGCGAGCGGGGCCGGTAGTCCGAGGGACCGACCCCGTTTCAACTCGCCCTAGAGGGCCCAAGGATGAGCGTTGCGCATTTTCATTGGTGCCTGCCGCTCTAGTTCTTCCTGCCATTCCTCGTATCGCTTCTCAGCCAGCGCGGGGAGGGCATCCGCAATGGTGCCTAGATCCTCGGTTAGCAGCGTGCCGCCCTTGATTGGGTCATCGCTGAGCACGTACCGGCGAACGGCGCTCAGTGCCTCGCTCAGCTTCGGGTCACTCCAACTACCGTGCCCCTGGCCGGTGAACACCCCGCCATGCGGCATCCTCTCACCGTTGTACTCAATATTTCCGACCACATCGCTCAGCAGGTGGTCTAGCGTGAATTCACCGAGCAGCCCGTATAGCTCGGCCAGCGCAGGAATCTGCGCGTCAAGGGTCTTGAATGCCTTCACCGCAGCATCACGCCGCTTTAGGAATTCGACCGAGACCGCCGCGCGGTATTCCGTAATGAACGCATGGTCATCGAACAGCGCGTCATAGGCACGCCGTGCGGCCGACAGTCGGGGGATGTTGGCACGGAATGCGGAAAGCGTGCCGTCTACGGCCAGCTTGGCATCCTGCACCTTTGCACCCATGCCAGCGGGGACAGCCTTACCTGTATCCGCAGCGCGGGCATGTGCGGCGACGGCCTCTAGGCGTGCGTCCTCGGCCGCCTCGGACCGCTCGTAGAACAGCTCAGAGAGCCGCTCCATCTCACTTACAACGGCCTGTAGGGCCTGCCAACGATCCTCGGCCACCTTTGGCGCTAGGGCCCCATGACGCCGATTGGTCATCATGAATTCGACGTTGGGGGTAATCAAGTCTTCGGGAGTAGTGATCTCGGGCATTGCGTTACTTCCTCGATGTAGTGGTTATCGGGTCCAGGGGTGGAGGATGCCAGCGGCAATCCGGTCCCCAAGCTGTCGGCCGCTTACCCTCGCTTCGGCCTCTGCGTAACCGGCTTCCCATTCGCGCGCAGCTTCCTGGAATTCAGCTTCACTCGGAAAGTCTCGTCGTATCGGATGGCGATTACTGTCCAGGAATTCACGTAGTTCTGGTTCCTTTTCCAACGCGTCTGACTGCGCCATATCTAGCCGAACTTCCCTTTGGAATTCGCCTAGGTCTAGCTCGCTTTGTTCGGCTTCCTTACGCGCGGCCCGCTCCTCGTAAACGTCGGCGTGGCTCACAGCGGAGGAACCGGCCCGACGCTCGCTTAGTAGCCGGTCGGCATTCTCGGTCGAACCTTGCTGCATTCGCGCGCTGTTGAGGCGGGAATTGGAGCCCGCCCCCGGTGTCGTCATGTCGTATGCCGTCATCGGTCGGTCGCCTCCGCAGTGGCAATGGACGCTGCACGCACTGCGTCGGTAATTGCTGCCATTAGGTCGTTGGCAGCGTCAATCACTAGCTGTCGGTCATCGGGGTCTAGGTACGCCTCATTCGTAAAGTAGAGGTGGAACCCAGGACGAGACGGATAGGGGTGCTCGAATACCTCGGCGGGCAGGTGGCGATTCTCGACGGCACCACGGCTGTCGGTGTACGCGACAAGGGAGATGATCGGGGCAGACATGCGTTTCCTCCGGATACGAAAAAAGGCCCCCTCGCGCGCCGGATCTCTGCTCAGATCACAGCGGGCAAGGGGGCCCAACCGGTGGGGAGTCCGCCGCGACATCGACGCGCGCGAGACTTCAACTCACCGAAGAATGAGGGGGATTGCGGGAGCAGCCGCAGGGGCGGTTTGCGACCAGCCCGTAACGTTACGGGGAGGCGTGCACGTGAGGACCGGCCACAGGAGAGGCGCGACCGGCCCCACAGTGATCACCGAGGCAAACCGAGAAGGCCACTAAGGACCGTCTCTGATCAGAGATCGTGTGGCTTGCGCGGAATCAAGAGAATTCCCGGATATTCGCTTGTCGGCGGGCATTCCGTTATTCGATTGAGACCCGAGCCGGCTGACCCCTATCGGAAACGCGTCAGCGCCTCTCAGAGCGCCTATCTCCGGGTCAATGACCAGAGAGACCGGCTAGCCTCTCAGCGGCCCGCAGATGTGCCCTCAGCGGCCTTACGGAGGCGGTACGCCCTTACCTTGTGAGCGTCACAGCAATACCGGCGTGGTCGTCCTACTCCATTCCATCCGGTGTTTTCCTCGCACCCATCCAGCTCGCATACGGCATAACAGCGCGCGTCTACCACTGCCCGCCTGTCGGCGTCACCACAGTTGGGCGAACAGAAACGCTGTCGGCTGTCTCTGGGGTCGAACGCTTCGCCGCAGTGCGCACAGTCTCGGCCCGATAGCTTGTCCCAAAACACTTTTCGGGCAAGCTTGGCTTCGCGCCTATGGGTCCGACAGCGGGCAGAGCAAACGATCTCCTGTCGGCCGGACAGCGAGGCATCACAGACGACACAGCGGCCATACCCGGCTGTCTGCGGGTCGTACGCCATTTCGGCACTTCCCTCCCGAGTGTGTCGAGTGCTGTTTCCGAGAGCGACTTCGGGTCGCCCTTAGAGTTTCCATAGGGGACCTGATGTGACCCTCGAAATCAACACTCGACACCTTCATTACGTAACAGAGATAAGAAAACTAAGAAGAAAAGAGACCGGCTCAGCTCTCCCGCTGTGCGCGCTGTCGCTTCCTCGCGTACGCGGCCCGGTCCTTGCAGCGCTGCCCGCAGTACAGGGCCGGACGCCCAAAGCCCTTGTCCTGTACGGGATTTACGCAGTCGGGGCCAGCACAGCGGTTAGCCGGAAACAGGATCTCGTCTACTACGGCCAGCGCGAGACGCGCGTATTCGTGGGCGGCCTCGGCCCTCGGGTCGCCGGTGCCGATTGCTTCCCACGCCGCAGCCTCGGCCCGCTGTACGGCCTTGCGGATTCGAGAAAAGTCGTGCTCATTGGCGCGGCTGTTCCTCGTAAGTCCCTCGTTAGTCTGGTCAGTCATGCGGGGTTTCCTCCAAAGTCCGCTAAAGGGTGGTCCGGACTGTGCGGCTTTCCGCGCAAGTCCTCTAAAGGGGGTTGGTGAACCGTCGCCATTCCTCGAAAGTCCGCTAAAGGGTTCCGAAGAAAACCCCCGCCAGGAAGGGACGGGGGTTCTCTTCGGGAGGGAGCGACAGAACGTCTAGGCGGTCTTCTCGGCGTACCCGATCAGCAGCGCGAGCCGGGCCGCCTGTAGGTCGGGAGAATTGCCGAGGTTGGCTCGGAAGACTCGGACGAGACGGCCCCGCTTGCTCCGGGGTTCGTCGGCCCATGCGTCCATGCGAGCGCTGAGCGTTTCAAGGTCAAGGGTGTTCGTGATCGGCACCGCGATTCCTCCTCGCTGTTCTCTCCAGTACGGCGGTTCCGACTTCCAGAGATCGAGTGGCTTGCGCTCCCCGTAACGTTCCGGGGAGGTAGCCCAACTGCCCCTTGAATTTGGCGAGTTGAAACCCGGTCGATCCGAGCCGGCGAGTCCTTCGATCACTCTCCGTAATGCCTTGGTTACAGATTTCCCGTAAGGCTCTCTGACGGCCTCTCCGGGACGATTGGCACCCTCCGGCCAGCGAGCGGGAGAACGGCGCTCAGGGGCCGTCTGCGGCTTTCTCGGGCCCGTTGTCGGCAAGCGTCCGGAACCCCTCGGCGCTGGCCGGTCGGCATAGTCGCTGTGCGGCCGTCTGCGGGCATGAGAAAGCCCCGGCGGGGAGTTATCCCACCGGGGCCCTAGTCGCCTCTCAGAACCGCTTACGCGGCCGTCTCCGCCTCCCCCTCGCTGTCGTCCTCGGGCCGGACGAATTCGATCCGCACTCGCGGGGCCACGTCATACCCTCCGCGCACTCGGCCAGCATGCGGGTTGTCCGTCGCAACGATGGTGATGCGCCGGACGAACAACTCAACGAACTTGCGCCGCTCGGACAGTTCGGCCGTCGCCCACCATGAGCCCTTGGCCAACGGGTCGCCGTCCTCGTTCCCGTCCAACCACATGGACAGCGGGAGTTCCGTCGTTTCCGGGTCGGCCAGTTCCTCAAGTCGCTTGTCGGCCGCGCGAATTCGGGCCTCAATGCGGCCCTTCTTTTGCTTGAACCGGTCGCGCCCCATCTTCCCCTCGTAGAGACCGGCGTCTAGGTCGTCGTAAAGGTCGCTCAGCGCGTTGTTCGCGTCGGCCCGCTCGGTCACCACCTCGGTTCGCTCGGCGGCCGTCTCGGGGTTCTCGATGCTGCGCGAGAACACACGCGTTGCCTCGGCCACGATCTCCAGTTCCTCGGCGCTGGCCGACCCGCTTTCCACGCTGCCAATCACAGCGAAGATGCGCCGGGCCACGTAGTCGTCAAGGTGGCTTTGCATCACCCGGTTAAGGCCCGAGTGTTCGCCCTTACCGGCCACGGTGGTTCCCCGAGTGCAGCGGTAAATGGGCTTGGCTCCGCTGTTCTGCGCCGACTGCGGACGGCCGCACTCACACGTGAGAACTGCCTTACGCGGAGCGCTGCGGAGTCCGGAAAGCAGCGACGTTCCGCGCGCCACTCCCTCACCCTGGCCACGGCCCAACAGCCAATCCCTGATGACGAACCATTGCGCCGGGGGAATGATCGGCTCGCAGATCATTTCCGGGCGGCCGTCCTCATCCCGGATGATCCGGTACCCAATGAGGGTGTTGGTCTTGCTCCCGTTCTCCCGAACCTTGTAAATCGGCTCGGCCCGCATACCGGCGATTGCCGGATTAAGGAGAATCCATTTCAGCGTGCGCACCTGCCAAGTGGAGTTCTTCCGTTCCTTCCCCTTGCGCTGTCCTCGGGTCTGGATTCCCCGCGCGTTCATGTCGTCGCACAGCGCGGAAAGCGTGCCGGGGTTGCGCTGTCCGGGCTTACGCGTAACCGGGTCGTGCATGTGCTTGAGGATGAGTGCGCCGATACGGCGGAGGTTCTTTGCCTCGGCCTTGTTGTGCACGAGACGCATAAGCGTCAGCTTGCCGTCAATGTACGAAACGGCGTCGAGACCGTAGGGGGTCTGTCCCCCGAGCCACGAACCCTTAGCGCGCTGTGCTGCCTTTACGTCGCGCACCTTCTGAGACTTGACGGCCGATTCCTTGTTCACGGCGTCCAGCCGCATAAGAAGGTAGATCAGGGTCATTGTGTCGTTGGGCGGGAATACTCCCTCGCTGACACTCACGATTGTGATTCCGAGCCGGTGCAGCTCGAACACGACCGGGCCAGCGTCCTTCAATTCACGGCGGGAAAAGCGGCTTACGTCGTAGACGACGAGGACGTTAAAGGCTCCAGCGCGGGCCCCCTTCAACATCTCCTCGAAACCCTCGCGGTACGCGTCGGGGTCCCAGCCGGAAACACCGATGTCCTCGTAGTGCCGGACGAATCGCGCGTTGAGTTCGGCGGACCGGGTCTCATTGGCCGCGCGCTGTGTGAGGGGGGATGCCTCGGTCTTGTTGGTCTTGGCCGAGGACTGCCGTACGTAGCTGACGGCTACGGCCTCGATGATCGGTCGGGCCAGGAAGCTAGCCGGAATGCCAGCGGGGGACGTGTCCAACACGCCTACTCCTAGGGGTCTGGATGGACCCCTACGGGCCACCGTTCCCAGGTAGAGAGGCGTGCTGCTTGCGTGACCGTGGTGCCTAAGCGGCTACCCCGTAGGCGTTGCCCACCACGGCCCCGTTGCTGCCTCCCGACCGTGGTACCGGTGTGGGAAACCCGAAGGCGTTGCCCAGGACCACGAAGGCCGTCTTGCGGCCGACGCCGGGGAGTTTCACCAGGTCGTCGAGGCGCCCCGGGACCTCGCCCCCGAAGTCCTCCGCCAGGGTCTTGGCCAGGCCCATGATCGACTTCGTCTTGGCGCGGAAGAACCCGGTCGGCCGGATCAGCTCCTCGACCTCCTCGGGCACGGCCGCGGCCAGGTCCTCCGGGGTCGGGTACCTGGCGAACAGCCGTGGCGTCGTCTGGTTCACCCGCAGGTCCGTGGTCTGCGCGGAGAGCACCGTCGCCACCAGCAGCTCGAAGGGGTTCTCGAAGTCCAGCTCGGGGTGGGCGTACGAGTACACCTCGGCGAGCTCCCGGTTGATCCGCCGGGCGCGGCGGACGAGCGAGGCGTGGGACTCCTGCGGCAGCTTCTTGGCGGCGGGGGTCTTCTTGGGGGTGGCCGGGGCTTTCTTGGCGGCAGCCACGGTCTTCTTCGCGGCGGGCGTGGACTTCTTGGCGGGCGTGGGCGTGGACTTCTTGGCTGTGCCGGAGACGCTCTCGGCGGCGGACATGCCCTTCTTGGCCGCTGGAGTCTTCTCGGCGGCGGACGTCGCCTTCTTCGCGGCCGCCACGGTCTTCTTCGCGGCGGACGCCTTTCGAGCTGCGGGGGCGGCCTTCTTCACCGCAGGCGCGGCTTTGTCCGCCGAGGCAGCAGTTCTCTTCACCGGGGTCACCGTCTCCGCCGGGGCCGCCTCGCCAGCGGCGGGCCTCGCCCTCTGCGCCGCGCTGGCGTCCTGCCCTGCCGGGGCGGCGGTCGGCCCCGCCGAGTGGGCGCCCTGCCCCGCCGAAGCGGCAGTCGGCCCCGCCGACGCCGCGGTCCGTTCCGTCAGGGGCGGTTCCGTGTCCGGGGGTGTCTTCTTCTTCACTGGAGGTGCCTTCTTCGGGGAGGCCGGCTGCTGCTCGGAGGTGCCTTCCGGGTGGCCGGCCGGTGTTCGGGGATGGTCTGGCGGGCGGGGGCCGACCGCTTCGCGTGTGCGGTCCGCTGCACCGGAGGCGTACCCTCCGGACGTGTCACTCCTGCCCGATTCGCCGGTTTGCCCGACTCACTGGACTCATGTTCGCCCACGGCGGAATCGCGGGGAGCGGCCACCTTCTCAGCCCCCCTCGGCCTGTGCGTTCACCGGCTTTTTGGACACCCGGCCAGCCTAGAGCCAGACACTGACATCCGTCCCTGACCTCATGGATCGGCCCCCAATTGGCCCCCTCCCGCACAGCACGCCACGCCGGTGCGGCAGACTTGTGACTGATCACACTGTTTGGACCGTCCGGCAAACTGGGGAACACGGTCCCCTGATGCAGGTCGACAAGGAGAGAACTCGTGGACGACGTTCTGCGGCGCGCCCCGCTCTTCGCGGCGCTCGATGACGAGCAGGCCGCGGAGCTTCGCGGCTCCATGAGTGAGGTGACGCTCGCGCGCGGAGACGCCCTTTTCCATGAGGGAGACCCCGGAGACCGCCTCTACGTGGTCACCGAGGGCAAGGTGAAGCTCCACCGCACCTCACCCGACGGCCGCGAGAACATGCTCGCGGTGCTCGGCCCCGGCGAGCTCATCGGTGAGCTGTCGCTCTTCGACCCGGGCCCCCGTACGGCCACCGCCTCCGCCCTCACCGAGGTCAAGCTCCTCGGCCTGGGCCACGGCGACCTCCAGCCCTGGCTGAACGCCCGTCCGGAGGTGGCGTCCGCACTGCTGCGCGCCGTCGCCCGGAGGCTGCGCAAGACCAACGACCAGATGTCCGACCTGGTCTTCTCCGACGTGCCCGGCCGCGTGGCCCGCGCGCTCCTCGACCTGTCGCGCCGCTTCGGCGTGCAGTCCGAGGAGGGCATCCACGTGGTGCACGACCTCACCCAGGAGGAGCTGGCCCAGCTCGTCGGCGCCTCCCGCGAGACGGTCAACAAGGCACTGGCGGACTTCGCCGGGCGCGGCTGGCTGCGCCTGGAGGCCCGCGCGGTGATCCTGCTCGACGTGGAGCGCCTCGCCAAGCGTTCGCGCTGACACTCGTACGACGTACGGAGATGGGCCCCGCTTCTTGAAGAAGCGGGGCCCATCCGTGCTCGCGTCCCCGGAAGCTCGGGAAGGCGCCTCAGATCAGGCCGTGCTCCTGGAGGTAGTCCAGCTGCGCCCTGACGGAGAGCTCCGCCGCGGGCCACAGCGAACGGTCCACGTCCGCGTACACGTGCGCCACGACGTCCGCGGCCGCCACGTGACCGTTCTCCACGGCCGTCTCGACCTGGGCGAGGCGGTTGGCCCGGTGGGCGAGGTAGAACTCGACGGCCCCCTGCGCGTCCTCCAGGACCGGCCCGTGGCCCGGCAGGACCGTGTGGACGCCGTCGTCGACCGTCAGGGACCTCAGCCGGCGCAGGGAGTCGAGATAGTCCCCCAGACGGCCGTCAGGGTGCGCCACGAGCGTCGTCCCGCGGCCGAGGATGGTGTCGCCCGTCAGGACCGCCCGGTCGGCCGGGAGATGGAAGCTCAGCGAGTCCGCGGTGTGGCCGGGGGTCGGCACCACGCGCAGCTCCAGGCCGCCCGTGGTGATCACGTCACCGGCCCCGAGGCCCTCCTCGCCGAGGCGCAGGGCGGGGTCGAGAGCGCGTACGTGAGTCCCTGTCAGCTCGGCGAAGCGGGACGCGCCCTCCGCGTGGTCGGGGTGACCGTGGGTCAGGAGGGTGAGCGCCACCCGCTTGCCCATCTTCTCGGCCGTCTCGACGACGTGGCTCAGGTGGCCGTCGTCGAGCGGCCCCGGGTCGATGACCACCGCGAGGGGGGAGCCGGGCTCCGAGACGATCCAGGTGTTGGTGCCGTCCAGCGTCATGGCGGAGGCGTTCGGCGCGAGAACGTTGACCGCGCGGGTGGTGGCCGGCCCGCTGAGGACCCCGCCACGGGGCTGTCCGGGCAGGGCGGCGGCGTCGGTCATGCGGGGGTGACTCCCGTCGGGGTGGGGGTGTGCGCGTCACGTACGGCGGCCGGAGCCCCGCTCGACGACGGCTTCGGCGAGGACTTGGGTGACGGCTGCGGTGAGGACTTCGGCGAGAGCTGCGGCGGCGTCACGACGTGCCCTCCGGGCCCCGTACGACACGCTTGGTGAACTCGTCGTGCCCCGGCCAGGAAAGGACCAGGGAGTCGCCCTCCAGGCGTGCCTGGGCCAGTACGGGCGTCATGTCCTGGTCCCCGGCCGCGGCGAGCGCCCCGGCCGGCGAGGCGTGGACGCCCAGCGCCCGCAGCGTCGCGATCGTCGGCGGCATCATGAGGAGCTCGCCCTTGTCGTAGCGGGCGGCCGCCTCCGCCGGGCGGATCCAGACCGTACGGTCCGCCTCCGTGGAGGCGTTGCGGGTGCGCTGCCCCTCGGGGAGCGCCGCCACGAAGAAGAACGTGTCGTAACGCCTGGGCTCAAACTCCGGGGTGATCCAGCGGGCCCAGGCGGCCAGGAGGTCGCTGCGCAGGTACAGGTCCCTGCGGTCGAGGAATTCCGCGAAGGACAGGTCGCGGGCGACCAGGGCCTCGCGGTCCGCCTCCCAGTCCTCGCCCGTGGTGTCGCCCACGACCGTCTCCGGGGTGGGGCCCGCGAGCAGCACGCCCGCTTCCTCGTACGTCTCGCGGACCGCCGCGCAGACGATCGCCTGGGCCTCGGCCTCGCCGTCGACGCCCAGACGGGCCGCCCAGGACGCGCGCGTGGGGCCCGCCCAGCGCACCAGGTGGTCGTCGTCGCGCGGGTCGACGCCGCCGCCCGGGTACGCGTACGCGCCTCCGGCGAAGGCCATGGAGGCGCGTCTGCGCAGCATGTGTACTTGAGGTGCCCCGCTCTCCGCGCCGTCCCTGAGCAGCATGACGGTCGCGGCGCGGCGCGGAGTCGCCGGAGTCAGCTCGCCGCTCGCGAGGGCGCGGATGCGGTCGGGCCACTCCGGGGGATACCACTGCCCATTTGCCATGGGCGGAGGCTATCCCCTGGTGAGCTGATGTTCGAGAGGCAACAATCGGGGCCTACGGAGACCCCGCCTGAGCGCACCGGCTCCATGAAGGCCCCGCGGGGCCGAGCCTCACGCCTCGGTGAGCTCCACCTGGAACTCGACCTCGACCGGAGCGTCCAGCGGCAGCACGGCGACACCCACGGCGCTGCGGGCGTGCACGCCCTTGTCGCCGAGGACCTCGCCGAGGAGCTCGCTGGCGCCGTTGATCACGCCGGGCTGGCCGGTGAAGTCCGGGGCGGAGGCCACGAAGCCGACGACCTTCACGACCCGCGCGACGCGGTCCAGGTCACCGGCGACCGACTTCACCGCGGCCAGGGCGTTCAGCGCGCAGATGCGGGCCAGGCCCTTGGCCTCCTCCGGCGTGACCTCGGCGCCGACCTTGCCGGTCACGGCGAGCTTGCCCTCCACCATCGGGAGCTGCCCCGCGGTGTAGACGTACACACCGGACTGGACGGCCGGCTGGTACGAGGCGAGCGGCGGGACCACCTCGGGCAGCGTCAGGCCGAGCTCGGCGAGGCGGGCCTCGACCACGCCGCTCATGCCTGCTTCTCGCGCTTCAGGTAGGCCACGAGCTGCTCGGGGTTGTTCGGCCCGGGCACGACCTGGACCAGCTCCCAGCCGTCCTCGCCCCAGGTGTCCAGAATCTGCTTCGTGGCGTGGACGAGCAGCGGCACAGTTGCGTATTCCCACTTGGTCATGTGGCCGACTGTAGCCGGTGTGAGGGGATGCTCACGGTGGGCTCCTGCGTAGCCCGGCCTGCGACTGGTTAGGCTCGGAAGTGTGAGCAGGCTCCAGGTCGTCAGTGGCAAGGGCGGTACCGGCAAGACCACGGTGGCCGCCGCCCTCGCGCTCGCCCTCGCGACGGAGGGCAAGCGGACCCTCCTCGTCGAGGTCGAGGGCAGACAGGGCATCGCGCAGCTCTTCGAGACGGAGGCGCTGCCTTATGAGGAGCGGAAGATCGCCGTCGCTCCCGGGGGCGGGGAGGTGTACGCCCTCGCCATCGACCCCGAGCTGGCGCTGCTCGACTACCTCCAGATGTTCTACAAACTGGGGGGCGCGGGCAGAGCCCTGAAGAAACTCGGGGCCATCGACTTCGCGACCACCGTCGCGCCGGGTCTGCGGGACGTCCTCCTGACCGGCAAGGCCTGCGAGGCGGTGCGCAGGAAGGACAAACAGGGCCGCTTCGCGTACGACTGCGTGGTGATGGACGCGCCGCCGACCGGCCGCATCACCCGCTTCCTGAACGTGAACGACGAGGTCGCGGGGCTCGCCAAGATCGGGCCCATACACAACCAGGCGCAGGCCGTGATGCGGGTCCTGAAGTCCCCCGAGACCGCCGTGCACCTGGTGACCCTCCTTGAGGAAATGCCCGTCCAGGAGACCGCGGACGGGATCGCGGAGCTGGGGGCCGCGCAGCTCCCCGTGGGCCGGATCATGGTGAACATGGTGCGCCCCGCCCTGCTCGACGAGGCCGCGCTGCGGCTCGGCCTCGGCCGGCCGCCCCGTACGGCCATCGCCAGGTCGCTGTCGGCCGCGGGGCTCGGCGGAAGCAGGCGTGGCGGGGGCGCCGAGCGGCTCGTCGGCCCGCTGCTCGGGCAGGCCGCGGAGTACGCCGAGCGGCACGCCCTGGAGGAGGACCAGCGCGCCGTGCTGACGGAGTTCGGCCGGCCTCTGCACGAACTCCCGCTGCTGTCGGGCGGGATGGACCTCGCGGGCCTCTACGAGCTCGCCACGGCACTGCGGAAGCAAGGGATCGCATGACCCCGGAACCGGCACGGCCCCTGGACGACGACGCACGCACACGGGACGACGCCGCGCGCACGCCGGACGACGCCCCACGCGCGCTGGACGACGCCGCGCGCACGCTGGACGACGCCGCGCGCACGCTGGACGACGCCGCGCGCACGCTGGACGACGCCGCGCGCACGCTGGACGTCGACGCGCTGATCGACGCCCCGGAGACCCGCATCGTGGTGTGCTGCGGCTCGGGGGGCGTCGGCAAGACGACCACGGCGGCCGCCATCGGCCTGCGGGCGGCGGAGCGGGGCCGCAAGGTCGTCGTGCTCACCATCGACCCGGCGCGCAGGCTCGCCCAGTCGATGGGCATCGACTCGCTCGACAACGTCCCGCGGCGGGTCAAGGACGTGGACGGCGACGGCGAACTGCACGCCATGATGCTCGACATGAAGCGCACCTTCGACGAGATCGTCGAAGCGCACGCGGACAAGGAGCGGGCCTCGGCCATCCTGGGCAACCCCTTCTACCAGTCGCTCTCGGCGGGCTTCGCGGGCACGCAGGAGTACATGGCGATGGAGAAGCTGGGGCAGCTCCGCTCGCGCGAGGAGTGGGACCTCATCGTCGTCGACACGCCGCCATCGCGCTCGGCGCTCGACTTCCTCGACGCCCCCAAGCGCCTCGGCTCCTTCCTCGACGGGAAGCTGATCCGGCTGCTCATGGCGCCCGCCAAGGTGGGCGGCCGGGCGGGGATGAAGTTCCTGAACGTCGGCATGTCGATGATGACCGGGGCGCTCGGCAAGCTGCTCGGCGGGCCGCTGCTGCGCGACGTACAGACGTTCGTGGCCGCCATGGACACCATGTTCGGCGGCTTTCGCACGCGCGCGGACGCCACGTACCGGCTGCTCCAGGCGCCCGGCACCGCGTTCCTCGTGGTGGCGTCGCCGGAGCGGGACGCGCTGCGCGAGGCCGCGTACTTCGTGGAGCGGCTCGCCGCGGACGACATGCCGCTGGCCGGTCTCGTGCTGAACCGTGTGCACGGCAGCGGAGCCGCCCAGCTCTCCGCCGAGCGGGCGCTCGCCGCCGTGGAAAATCTTGAAGATAATCGCATTGTGGATCAGGAGGACGGGAAGGAAGCAGTTCGTAGCTCCCCCGAGCACTCCGAGACCTCCGAGACCTCCGAAACCCCCGCCGAGGCTCCCCGGCCCGGGCAGGCCGAATCCGACGTACCGGAAGCTCACGAAGCTCACGCCGACGCCGCCACGTCAATCGAAGACACGTCGATCGAGGACACATCGATCGAGGACACGTCGGAGGAGCGACTGACCGCCCAGCTGACGGCAGGTCTGCTGCGGCTGCACGCGGAGCGCATGCAGCTGCTCGACCGTGAGCAGCGCACGCGTGATCGCTTCACCGCGCTCCACCCTGAGGTGGCGGTGGCCGAAGTCGCCGCGCTGCCGGGCGATGTGCACGACCTGGCGGGGCTCCGGGCCATCGGGGACCGGCTGGCAGGCTGACGCGCCCGCCGGCACGGGTGACTGTCCCCGCCGGCTACCCCACAGCCGCGTAGCTCTCGTACGTCTCCTCGTCCTCCAAGTCCACGGGCAGCAGGCCCGCACCACGCTCGTACTCCGAGCGCGCTGTCTCCAGGAGCCTGCGCCATGAGGTGACGGTGGGGCGCCTGCGCAACAACGCGCGGCGTTCACGCTCCGTCATGCCACCCCACACGCCGAACTCGACGCGGTTGTCCAGCGCGTCGGCCAGGCACTCCGTCCGCACCGGACATCCGGTGCACACCGCCTTGGCCCTGTTCTGCGCTGCTCCTTGAACGAACAGTTCATCCGGATCGGTAGTGCGGCAGGCCGCCTGCGCACTCCAGTCGGTTACCCAGCCCATACCGGCGCCGTCCTCTCCCGAATCGAGGCTCCCCCACGGCGGCAGCGGCATATGCACCGCCGCCAGTTGAGGACGTTACGGAAGGTGGGCACAGCGCAACACCCCCTTCGGGCCCAATCTTGAATGGCCCGAACGGACTATGCGTAAGCGGCAGATCACCCGACGGAGTGAGCTGGCGACATATGTGAGGTACCCGGCACAACGGGGCAGTTCAGCTGTGTCACAACGGACGCCGGACGCCACTTAAGGCGAATTCGGACATGAACCCATCAGATTCCGGGGCGACGGAGGGCTTGTTGCCGCACCGCACTCCTGTGACAGTTGGGAGTAGCTTAGGCCAAGGCATTAAGGCGTGTCCGGCGAATCAGAACGTAGACACCTCAGCGCCCTAACTCGTCAAGCGGCGGCGGAGATTGGGGTGGGGTATGCGGTCTGTTCGTCGAACAGCTCGCCTGCCTGGAGGCAGTGGTAGAGCTGGCCGAGCATGCGGTTGAAGAGGTTGCGTTGAGCGGCTGCGTGCCAGTCTCCAACCTCGCGGCGTCGCCGGTAGTGTGCGTTGGCCCCAGATGATGCCCGGAGTGCGGCGAAGGCCCAGAGGTAGCCCGCGTGGTTGAGGCGGTCATTCTTGACCCAGCGGCGGGTGATGGACGACTTCTTGCCCGAGGCCCGGGTGACGGGCGAGGAGCCAGCGTAGGCCTTGAGTCCGCGGGCGTCGGCGAAGCGGGCGTGGTCATCGCCGATCTCGGCGAGCACCCGGGCGCCGAGCTGGATTCCGAGTCCGGGGAAGCTCAGGATCACGTCAGCGTCCGGGTGCTGGGGAAAAGACTCCTCGACCGCCTGGGCGAGGTTATCGGCGGCGGTGCAGGCGGCTTCCAGCTGGATGAGGAGGGCGAGCATCTGCTTGCCGAGCGCGCCCTCGACCAGCGGCGGCTGGTGGGCATAGTCCGCGCGGAAGACTTCGCGGATCCGGTCGGCTTCGGTGTCGATGCTGCGTTTGCGGCCGGCCCGCTTGAGTGCGGCCTGGAGCTGTGTGCGGGTCAGCCGTGCGGCGCGGGAGGGCGTCGGGGCGGTCTTGAGGAGCTCGCGAGCTTCGGGGCGGCAGAGCCCGTTGGTCCAGGTGGCGAAGGCGTCCAGGGCGGCGGGGTAGTACTCGCGGAGCAGGGAGCGGAGCTGGTTGCAGATCTGCTGCCGGTTCCAGAGAGCGTCCTGCTGGGCGCGGGCCAGGACGGCGATGGCTCGGCCGAGGTCGCTGTCGTTCGGCAGGGGGCGGTGGGCGTGCATGTCGGTGCGCAGGATGTTCGCCAGGACCAGGGCGTCGCCGGGGTCGGATTTCTTGCGGGAGACGGACGTGCGGTCTCGGTAGCGGGCGGCGGCCATCGGGTTGATCGCGTAGACCTGCCGTTTGCCGGTCCGCAGCACTGCGACGAGCAGGCCGCGGGAGGTCTCGATGGCGATCGGGATCGGGTTGTCTTCGGTGTCGCCGTACTCGGCGAGCAGGTCCAGCAGGAGGGTGTAGCCAGCGGCGTCATCGGTGATGTGCCGCTTGGCCAGTAACTCCCCGGCGTCGTTGACCAAGGCAACGTCGTGCGTCTTCTCTGCCCAGTCGATTCCGCAGTAGATCACAGTGTTCCTCCCCAAGCGTTCGGGTGTTTGCGCTGGTCACGAGCGCATGCGGAACCACGCGGCTCCCTAATCCCAGGACTCGGTCCCTTGGACTGGTCCTCCACCTCAGTAGCCGTTCGTGGCACCAGCTCACCCCACGGGCCCCGGTCTATGCGGGAGCTCAGACGGCTCGGGCATCACAAGAGGTCACCATGCGGCGGGCTCGCACCACCAACACCAACGAGTGATCAAGTAGTCGGTGTTGACGCTCGACGGGGCCGGACGTTGCGCGCTCTATGAGGAGGCCTCAAAGCCCGGTGACGGTTAGGCATCCGTCCGGCACCGACAAGCGCCAACATCGACCTGCTGGTGGTGGCGAGTCCCGCAGACGCCGAACACCGCATGATCTACCGCTAGGCATCATGGCCGGTGTGTTGTGAGCATCCGTCCGGCGCCCACGGCACCGCCGCCACCGATTGCGTACCAAGATCGCGCACCCGGTCTACGTTGAGGAATCAGTGACCCGGCTGCCCCTAGATGTCACGATCCGGTACTCGAACATCCCGAGGAACACCCGCTCCATCGGAACGTCCATAACTACGGATTAGGCTGCCCCCATGGCAAAGAAGCGCTCGGGCGGTGGTCTGTCACCTACTCAGCAAGCCGCGAAGTTCCTAGGTGTCAGCGTGCTGGCGGGTGCGGTGCTGGCCGGGATCGCCCTGCCCGCGGCCGGAGCGCTGGGCCTCGCGGCCAAGGGTTCGGTCGAAGGGTTCGACGAGATCCCCGCCAACCTGAAGCAGCCGCCGCTGAGCCAGCGGACCTCCATCCTGGACAGCAAGGGCGGCAACATCGCGACGGTCTACTCACGTGACCGCACGGTGGTGCCCCTCAAGGACATCTCGCCGTACATGCAGAAGGCGATCGTCGCGATCGAGGACGCCCGCTTCTACGAGCACGGCGCCGTCGACCTCAAGGGCATCCTGCGCGCGCTCAACCAGAACGCGCAGAGCGGCGGCGTCTCGCAGGGCGCGTCGACCCTCACGCAGCAGTACGTGAAGAACGTCTTCGTGGAGGAGGCCGGCGACGACCCGACGAAGGTCGCCCAGGCCACGCAGCAGACGCTCGGCCGCAAGATCCGCGAGCTGAAGTACGCGATTCAGGTCGAGGAGGAGCTGGGCAAGAAGCGCATCCTCAAGAACTACCTGAACATCACCTACTTCGGGCAGCAGGCGTACGGCATCGAGGCCGCCTCCCAGCGCTACTTCTCCAAGTCCGCCAAGGACCTGAAGCTCCAGGAGGCCGCGCTGCTGGCCGGCATCGTGCAGTCGCCGAGCCGGTACGACCCGGTCAACGACGCCACGGAGGCCACCCAGCGGCGCAACGTCGTCCTCCAGCGCATGGCGGAGACGCACGACATCTCGCAGCAGGAGGCGGACGAGGCCAAGAAGACCGAGCTCGGCCTGAAGGTGAGCCGCCCCAAGAACGGCTGCATCACCGCGGTCAGCGGCGCGGGCTTCTTCTGCGACTACGTACGCGAGGTCTTCCTCAACGACCCGGTCTTCGGCAAGACCAAGGAAGAGCGCGCCAAGGTCTGGAACCGGGGCGGCCTGAAGATCCGCACGACCCTCGACCCGCAGTCGCAGAGTTCGGTCCAGGCCTCGATCAAGGACCACGTGAACAAGACCGACGAGGTGGCGACCGCCGCGACCATCGTCGAGCCGGGCACGGGCAAGATCCTCGGCATGGGCCAGTCACGTCCTTACGGCTTCCAGAAGGACGAGACCACGATCAACCTCTCGGTGGACAGCGACATGGGCGGCGGCGCCGGCTATCAGCCGGGTTCGACGTTCAAGCCGATCGTCGCGGCGGCGGCCCTGGAGGGCGGCAAGTCGGCGGGGCAGCGCTATTCGTCCCCGTACGAGATGCCGTACCCGGCGCGGGTCTCGACCTGTGACGGCAAGAGGTGGGTGAACAGCAACAACGAGACGCTCACCAACGAGAACGAGACCGAGGTCGGTCCGTACGGCATGCGGGAAGCGACCGCCAAGTCGGTCAACACCTACTACGTACAGCTCATCGGCGACATCGGCATCTGCCCGGTGACGCGGATGGCCGACAAGATGGGCGTCGACCGCGCCGACGGCAAGGAGATGACGCAGGCCCCCTCGATCGCCCTCGGCACGCAGGAGACGTCGCCGCTGACGATGGCGACCGCGTACGCGTCCTTCGCCTCGCGCGGCACGTACTGCACGCCGATCGCCATCGAGTCGATCAACACACTCGGCGGCAAGTCGCTGCCGGTGCCGAAGTCGACGTGCTCGCGCGCGATGTCGGAGAAGACCGCGGACACGATGAACACCCTCCTGAAGGGTGTGGTCGAGGACGGTACGGGCCGGCAGGCCGGTCTCGGCTCCCGGGCCAGCGCGGGCAAGACGGGTACGACCGACTTCCGCTACGCCGCCTGGTTCGTGGGCTACACCCCGAACATGTCGGGCGCGGTCTGGGTCGGCGACCCGCAGCACAAGCGGCCGATGACCAACATCACCATCGGCGGAGTCCCGTACGACAAGGTCTTCGGTGGCGAGGTGCCGGGCCCGATCTGGCGTGACGCGATGAGCGGCGCCCTCGCGGGCAAGCCGGCGCCCGGCTTCAACACCGTCCACATCCCCGGCGACAACAAGGGCAAGGGTCGCGACCGCGATCGTGGCCGTGACCGTGACAGGGACCGCGATCAGGGCGGCGACGACGCCAAGCCGGGCGACGATGACGACGGTGACCACGGCGGCGACGGCGGCCTCGGGGACGACTGGCCGGACGTCACCATTCCGCCGGACGCCATCGGCGGCCTGGGCAACGGGGGCGGGAACGGCAATAGCAACGGTGGCGGAGGCGGGGGCGGCTGGCGGCGGTAGCCCCGCTGCGGCCACGCGAACGCCTCTTGTACGTGACTGAGGGCGCCCCCTGGTTTTGGGGGCGCCCTCAGCGCTGTGCGTACTGTCCGTGGTTGTGTGGTGGTGTGTGACGGTTTGTGGCGGTGTGTTGTGCCCGGGTGCGCCGCCCCGTCAGCCCGCGAGGAGCTTCTTGACCGCGGCGGCGACGCGGCCGCCCTCGGCGAGGCCCGCGACCTTCGGGTTCACGATCTTCATGACCTGGCCCATGGCGCGCGGGCCCTCGGCACCGGCGGCCTTGGCCTCTTCCACGGCCTGGGCGACGATCGCGTGCAGCTCGTCGTCGGTGAGCGGCTTCGGGAGGTACTCGGCGAGGATCTCGCCCTCCGCCTGCTCGCGCGCCGCCTGCTCGGCACGGCCGCCCTGCCCGAACGCCTCGGCGGCCTCGCGGCGCTTCTTGGCCTCGCGGGCGATCACCTTCTGCACCTCGTCGTCGGAGAGCTCGCGCGCGGTCTTGCCGGAGACCTCCTCCTTGGTGATGGCGGAGAGGGTCAGCCGGAGCGTCGAGGAGCGCAGCTCGTCACGCCCCCGGATCGCGGCGGTGAGGTCTTCCTGCAGCTTCGACTTGAGCGTGGTCATGGGTCGATTGTGGCAGGTGCGGAAGGTTCCCGGCCCCTCGATTTCGCCGGGGGCGCCTTGGCGGGGGCAGGGGTTGGGGGTGGATGCGCTCGCCCCGGGGGCGGGAGTTGGGGTCTGATGCGGTCGCCCCGCGGGGCGGGGGTTCGGTCGGGATGCCTGCCCCGCGGGAGCGGAGGTCTGGGGTCTGGGGTCGAGGGTCTGGGGTCGCGGGTCTGGGGTCGGGGCTGGATGTCCTCGCCTTGGGGGCGGTGGCTGGGGGTGGAATGTCTGCCCGGCGGGACGGCCGTTGGGGGTGGATGCCCTCGGCGTCGTGGGCCTGCGGGGTCTGACACGATGGAGGGATGCGCGCGCGATACGCAGTACCCCTGGGCATCACGGCGACGGCTGCGGCCGGTCTCGCCTACTCGGTGGGCTTCGAGGCCCGTTCCTTCCGGCTGAGGCGGGTCACGGTGCCCGTACTGCCGTCGGGGATGCGGCCTCTGCGGGTCCTCCAGGTCTCCGACATCCACATGGTGTCCGGGCAGCGCAAGAAGCAGCGGTGGCTCCGCTCACTGGCGGGGCTGCGCCCCGACTTCGTGATCAACACGGGCGACAACCTCTCCGACCCCGAGGGCGTACCGGAGACGCTGGACGCGCTCGGCCCGCTGATGGGGTTCCCCGGGGCGTACGTCTTCGGCTCGAACGACTACTACGGGCCGAAGCCCCGTAACCCCGCCCGCTACCTCCTCGAGAAGGTCCAGGGCAAGCACGGCCTGAACGGGAACGCGCCCGCGGTCGGCGTCATCCACAACCCGTGGGAGGGCCTGCGCGACGGTTTCGACGCCGCGGGCTGGGTGAACCTCACGAACACGCGGGGCTCGCTGAAGATCGACGGCTACGAGATCGCCTTCACGGGCCTGGACGACCCGCACATCAAAAGGGACCGCTACGCGCGCGTGGCGGGCGGTCCGGAGGCCGGCGCCGACTTCTCGATGGGCATCGTGCACGCCCCGTACCTGCGCTCCCTGGACGCCTTCACGGCGGACGGCTATCCGCTGATCCTGGCCGGCCACACCCATGGCGGACAGGTCTGCATCCCCTTCTACGGGGCCCTGGTCACCAACTGTGACCTGGACACGGACCGGGTGAAGGGCCTCTCGACGCACGAGGCCGAGGGCCACACGTCCTATCTCCACGTCTCGGCAGGCTGCGGAGCCAACCGCTACACCCCCATGCGCTTCGCCTGCCCCCCGGAGGCGACTTTGCTCACGCTGGTACCGCGGGGCTGAGCGCCGGCTCGGGGGGGCCGTGAGTTCTGGGCTCTGGGCTCTGGACAGCCTGGCCGGTCGCCTCTCTGCCTCCCCCGGGGCCCAGGCAGAGCCGAAGAGCCACCTCTCCCCTGGCCCGCGAAAACCGGATTTCGTCTCCGGCCGCTGGTCCGCTAGAGTTGTCGATGTCGCCGCGGCCGCAGCAGTGCGGACAGTGGAGCAACGACATCGGGGTGTAGCGCAGCTTGGCAGCGCGCTTCGTTCGGGACGAAGAGGTCGTGGGTTCAAATCCCGCCACCCCGACAGTGAAGTACCAGGTCAGGGGTCTGATCCGCTTAGCGGGTCGGGCCCCTTCTGGGTTTCTGGGGCACTCGGTGGAGCCATTTGGGAGCCGGACCCAAAAGAGGGATCAGTCCCCCTGCACAGCTCCACCGAGGGAACCGCCGTCACGTGTCACTGCTCGGCTCCTGCGCCTAGGCGTCGTCATCCCAGCACCAGCAATCCTTCGGATCGCCAAGCGCATGCGGAACATCGACGCCCCCCAAGGCACGGCGTGATCACGAAGGAAGTCCTCGGCCGCACTCATGGCTATCCACCGGACGGTATACACCTCCTCCGCCTCCCGGTGTGTTCCATCGTCGCCGTGAGCAGTCCAGCCCCAAGCACACCGGTCTGGAAGGTATGTAATCTCGGTAACCCCGCCGTACCTTTCCACCGTGATCTTCTCTGGTTGCCCCGAGCCGTCGTCGACCGCGCCGGGCCACTTCTTACGCGCTGCCTGCTTGGAGATCCCCCAGGCAGACCCCAGATGGCCATAGGAAGCGCCCATTCCCCCGCCCATCAGCGCAGCCTCTGCGGCAAGCGCCTCAGCGGCTTCATGCACCCACCGCAGGGCATGCAGGTAGGCGAGCTGCCAGTCTGCGAACAACTCCGCCATAGCAGAGGGTTCGTGTCCGTTGACCAGGCATTCCTGACCACGCGCCGAGATCCGACCCGCGATCTTGCAGGCAAGCTCCCTCAACTGGTCCTGCATCCAGGCTGCTTCGGCAGCATGAGGCGGACGCCACGGATCCGCCATGGCGTCCGAATCGAACCAGAACTCGTCATCGCTCACTGAACGCATGGGGACAACCGTAGTTGTCACAGCATGCCCGGTGAGGACAACCGTGATTGTCGCAAAGGGCCCGTCGCAGAGCGGACTTCGAAAGTTTGATGTGCTCGGCTACTCGACTCGAAGCCACAGAGAGGAGAACAGAACTGCAGGTCACGCCCGCATGACCTGGCCTAGAGAAAGTGACCAGCCATGACAGCAAGGCCGGAAAGCGGGCGGATTGACTTGCGGTGCTAAGTAGCAGCTGCTCGAAGGTGGGCGCGCTCGAATCACCGGGCAACCCACTTGCTTACGGTCGATATGCGCCGTAGGCCCGAAGAATCGGAGAGGCCATGGCCAAGCACCTCAACTCTCACGTGGTTCCTGACGCTCAAGCGGTCTACCAGTCAGAGCCGCCCTCACGCACGCCGGCCTTCGAGCTTCGTTGCGGCCCCTTGCACGTGACACTTGATCGCGCACCGCTCAAGTTGCTGGCACTCGGGAGCACAATGACGGCCGTTGCCATGGGAGCAGCGAACTGGTTGCGCTGAAAGCCGGTCAGGGAGTGCTTCGCTTACGGAGCACTCCCTGACCGGGTTCTCGTCGCTCGGGGCAATTGAGAGTCCCGAGCGACGAGCCCTCGTTTCCTACTAGCGTGCGCGCAGTAGATCATCCAGCACACGCACCGGTGACGTCGGGCGCCTCGCGAGGCGAGCGTCGAGTGCCATCTCCCACTGCTCGGTGAGACCGAGCATGAGGCGCTTGCGCATGCCCAGTGTGACGTGGGCATAGCGCGCCGAGACCGAGCCGTCGATGTGGCCCATGCGCTCGTCCATGAGGACCTTCTCAGTGCCGAGGTCCTCCATCATCGTGCGGTGAGTGTGGCGTAGGCCGTGGGGTGTGAGGCCCTTGGCGATCGGGAGCCAGCAGGCGTCTGCCCACTGACTCGCGCCGCGCCCGCGTGCCGGGATACCGGGCCACGGCTCACCGAGGATCGGCACCGGTCGGGCCTCCTGCGGTGCCTTCTTCGGGTACCAGCCGGAGACCGCCGGGGTGAACAGCCAGGTGCCGAAGCCGTTCCTGCGCCAGTGGGCCGCGTGCTCAGTGGTCGTGCCGCCCCGCACGAAACCGAGGTCGGCGATCGCCTGCTCGACGCGGACGCGGGTGTCCTCCCGCACGCAGTCGGGGTGGTTGAGGACGTTGGACACCGTCCCCGTGGACACTTCTCCGAACTACCGGGGCGTCCCGTGATCCGGCGACGGGACGATCAGTCCCGAGAGGAAGGGCCGGAGAACGGCTGCGAACGGCGCGGGTGTTAGTTTCCTGCCCGTGTTAAAACACCAGGATGAGACCAGGGCGGCCTACGACGGGGTCGTCGAGCTCTATGCGTCGATGTTCACTAGTCGGTTGGAGACGCAGCCGTTCGCGCGGAACATGATCGGCACCTTCGCCGAGCTCGTGCGCGATTCGGGGAACCTGCGGGTAGCCGACGTCGGGTGCGGACCCGGTCATCTGACAGCCATGCTGCACGACTTGGGGCTGGACGCCTTCGGGCTCGACCTCTCCCCGGCCATGGTCGACCACGCTCGGCGGGCCGAGCCGGCGCTGCGGTTCGACGAAGCGCGCATGGAGGCCTTGCCGGTCGAGGACGGCGCGCTCGGCGGGGTGCTGGCCCACTACTCGATGATCCATACCCCACCTGGAGAATTGCCCGCACTGCTCGCTGAGCAGGCGCGTGTCCTGGCACCAGGGGGTCTGCTCCTGGTGTCCTTCTTCGGGACGGAGGGGCCGGAACCGGTCCGCTTCGACCACAAGGTGGCGCCCGCTTATAGCTGGCCGGCGGAGCAGTTTGCCGAGTTGCTGGCCGGTGCCGGCCTTGTCACGGTGGCTCGGTTGCTCCACGACCCAGCGTCCGAGCGTGGCTTCCTCGACACCCACTTTCTGGCCCGCCGCCCGTAGAGCGTGCCCGTGGCCTGGGTCGGGGTGGTGTAGATCATCCGCGTGGATGAAGCTCGTCCGCGCCGCCGCGTTCTGTGCCGACGTCCACTGAGCATCGCCAGAGGTGACGACCGTCCTGGTCACGAAGGCTCCGGCGGTGTGGCCACGGTAGTGGTGTGAGCAACGATCTCCCGGAAGGTGGGAATTCCCAGGTCAACGGACTCCTGCTGCTGGGAGACCTGTACGTCGAGCTGGCTGGGTTTCTCCTCGGCGCCAGCCAGGCTGATCTGGAGACCTTCGACCTCGCCGAGCCAGCCTTCCGTCTCGGCTTCGGTGACTCGGGCGATCAAGTTGTCGCGGATCTCGGCAAGCCGTGCCCGTTGGGCCGGGTCAGGTCGGAGGAGTGAGCATCTGACACAAGCGTGTTCATGAATGCATGGGGTCCCGAAGGCGCGTGCGCAGGTACCGATGGACACCTTCCGTTTCTCGAAGTGGGCGAGGAAGGCGTCCCACTCCTCGTTCGTCGGGGTCCGGTATTCCTCGCTGGGACGAAGTGATCGACGGCGGGCGATGAACGCGCGGTGGGCTTCGATGGCGTCCGCCGGGTAGATGGCGTTGTAGCCCATCATGGTGTTGATGTCGGAGTGACCTGCGAGGACCTGCGCGATGTGGGGCGGCAGGCCGCTGCGGATTGCGTCGGTGATGAAGATTCTTCGGAAGTCGTGCGGAGCGAAGTCGAGGGGCTGGCCCACGGAGTCGGTGAGCCCGGTCCGTTTCAGGACCTCGTTGAGACCGTCGCGGATCATTTGTCGGGACACTGGCGTGCGCTGGCCTCCGTATGTCCACTGGAACAGCAGCGGCATCGGCGGGTTCCAGATCTTCTCCGCGACGTCGTAGTTGGGCAGCATCGGGATCGCGCCTGTTCGAGGGTCACGGACGCGGGCGATGATCGTGCTGAGGACGTCGGCCAATTCCGGGCTGACGAGGAGAAGCCGTTCTTCGTCTGTTTTCGAGGGAGCGACCTGGAGCAGAGGCACTATGTCACCGCTGGTGGGCAGCTTGTACTGGATCAAGGCGTGATGGCTGGCCTCCAGCATCTCCTCGATCCGGACGCCGGTGTGCTGCAGGAATTCGATCGTGGCCCAGGCCCAGAAGGCCCGTTCCTCGAGCAGTCCCAGATGGATGCGTCGGCCGGACTCGTCGTAGGCCCGGAACGGAGTCGACGAGTCCTTCTTCTGGCGCGTGTAGGTTCTGCCTCTGAACGTGAACTGGCCGCCGAGTGGGGCGGCCTGCAGGGCGTCCATCCCCTCACGGGCCTCTGTCCAGTTCGCCTTAGCGGCGCGGACGACGGTGGACAGCGCGGGCAGTCGTTCGCGGGTGCGCTGGTCCATCTTGGCCTTGCGGCGTTTCTCGTGCTTGGAGGTGCTGGCGTCGGCGGCGCTGACCGGGCAGGGAGCAACCCACGGGCCCCAGCGTTCTGGTTCTTCGACGGCCCAGTGGGCCAGGTCGAGGTAGAGGGCTCGAACTCCGATCATGAGGTTGCCGTAGTTGGCCCGCTCCGTCACCGCCTCATGGACTGTGCCATCCGGCAGCCGACGGCGTGTGACCTTCGTCCGGCTGACCTGCTTCCATGCGCTCACGACTTCAGGCGGCAGCCGGAGTGTGTCGATGCCGGGCTGGATGCGCTCAATCTGCAGCCAGAAGTTCCTCACAAGCGTCCGGGACGCGTCCTCCAAGGACGTGCACCGCGCAAGACCATCGGGGCCACGCTTCTGACCAGGGCAAACGTCATCGGCGCTGGCTAGATCAGTAACCGACCCTCATTCGGGACGAAGAGGTCGTGGGTTCAAATCCCGCCACCCCGACAGCTGAAATAGCAGGTCAAGGGCCTGATCCGCATTGCGGGTCAGGCCCTTTCTGTGTCTGCGGTGATCGTTTGGGAGGAATTCGGGAGACGGCCTTGGTCGAGATCTCCCAGGAGATACTCGTCCAGCAGGAACAACACACGTCTCGGCTGCGCTGACCCGCATCTGCGCGTTCGCGAACGGCCAATCGCAAGTCGATCACAGAGGGCGTTCCGGGACGCAGCCCCGAGCGGCCGATCGCAGCAGTGGATGGGCCCAGGCGGGGCGCACGAACGGATGCCGTCATGCCCCAGGCCGCCCGAGAGTGAAAGCCTGCGTTCGCATCCCGTCCGGCGCTATGCTTCCACCAGGCGACCACGCTCGCTGTTACGTCGGACCTGGGTTCCTCCCGCAAGTCACCCGGGGTTGAGGGCGCAAAGTGCCATCGGGCACGCGTGATGCAGAACTGTTCGTTCCTCCTATGGGGCGCAGTGGGCGGGAGCACTGGCACGTGCCCATCAGGAGCCGGACATGACGCTCGACAAGAACATCACCAAACTCGCCCACCGGATCCGGCGCGGGACCGAAATCCCCTTCCAGCAGGCATGGTTGACCGCCGCAGGTCAGTTCGGCGCACTCCCCGTCCACACCATGGCTCCCCAGGAGCGGATCCCGCTCCGTGCCGAATACACCGGGGAAAGTGACGCCGCCGCCCGATCCGCGATCGCCCATGACACCCATGGATTGGGCCTGGACCACTGCTCGGACGATCAGCGTGCCTTCAGGGCTCTACTGGCGCTCGCGCTCTTCAATGGCAACGTGTACACGGGGCCGACGGCCAGATGGAACTACGCGGTAGTCGCCGCGTACGACCCCGTGATGTCGCCCCGCCGCGACCAGTTGGTGATGGTGGCGGAACGTGCCCCTGAGAACGTGGCCACGCGGCTGTTGCCTCTCAAGGTCGATGGCTCACGTGGCATTCCGGGGCTACGACACGAAGTGAGCTACACGTGCCACGGGCAGCAGTCTTTCTGCCTGCGCCATCTGCCCACCGGTGCAATGCTGACGATCACCGGTGATCCGAACGCATGCCGACGTGGCAGCAAGCGCAGCTTCGTTCCCCGACACCGCTACCCCACGATCGACCACGAAGTCACCGCGCACGAGCGCCGCGCACTGGCCGCGGTCCCCCCGATGTCGCACGACGCCACGACCCTGCTGGCTGGCCTCGTCCCGCGCTACAACCTGGTTGACCGGCGAGGAGGTTGGGCGACCAGTCTGTCCTGGGACCCTCTGGAGCGGCCCGGCTCCGAGCACAGGAGGGAACCTGATGTGAGGATGGACGGCGCCGTGCGCCGGCTCTGGGGCTCCGGGGATTCGTGGGCCCTCCGCTGGAATGGATTTCCGGAGCCCCACGACCTGGCTATCGCTCTGATCCATCGGGAAGTCGGGATCAAGGGCGCCAGGTTGACTCTCCATGGCGACGCCTTCCGCGTCACATTGGGCACCGCCTCGCTTGAGCTGTCCGACGAGAAGGGCTGATTCGTGCCATTTCTCGCCGAACACCCAGAGTCCGTGACCGTGGTGGTGACCGCTGTCGTCCTCGGAGTGCTCCGCCTCACGTTCCCGAGGGACTCGCGGCATCGCCTGGAGCTGTGGAAGGCGATCCTCGAGCATCGGCGCCAGCGATGGCAGGTGACAGAGAGCCGCCGTGCGACCGCAAAGCGTAGAGAACCCGCTCAACCGGAACAGGCAGTAGACGCACCAGAACTCGGCACCACGCCGACAGCAGATTCCTGATCGGTCCGTTGATCACCAAGCGCGCAGAGCCGTCCTCACCTCCGAGACGCTCGTCCTCGCCGGTGGCGCTGGAGCTCTCGGGGCAGCGGCGTCGTGTGCAGGACCGTGAGCGTCTGGGTGCTGCGCGTGAGCGCGACGTACGGCTGGTCCCGTCGTCGGTGCCGACGAGCCGAGCCGCACGGGCCGCGGCCTCTGCCAGCAGGCCCCGCGGGTTCGTCGGAACGAGTCGAACCGCGTCGCTCGACCGCCCCGGACACCACGCACGCGCCGCGTCGTATCGGTACCGGTCCCTCCCCTGTGGGGACCGGTACCGAACGACGCGGACGGTGTCGATCCGCGTCGCGTCGGCGTATCGGCGCGGATCGAAGTAGGGTCAGATCTGCGGCCAATGCGGCATTTATCCGTCTGTGACCGGCTATGGCTGACTATTGCTAGTGATGGCTAGTGATGGCTAGTTATCGCTGGCTATACAGATCTGAAAGTTCATGCGGCGAGTTCGTCGCCGCCCGGTGGCGACTCCGGCGGAAATCAGCCGAGAATCCGCAGCGTCACGATGCACCTTTCCGAGCGCCAAGCCGGTGGCCTGCCCTGACGCTGCGCGGTTGGTCCGCTACTGCGACACGATCCTGCCACTCACGGCTGCCCGCGGGCAGGTTCCGGTGTTGTCCGGACCACTTATCCGCAGGTCAGCCGTATAAAGTGAGTTTTCCGGTCCGGATGGGCGCACGCAGCGGAAGTAAGGGGTGGAGGCTTTGAGTCCCGACTCAGGGGCACGCACAGCCTTCGCGGAACGCCTTGCTCTGCTGTACAGGGAAGCCGGCAACCCTCCCCTCCAGCGCGTGGCCGAGGCGGTCGTCCGGCTGCAGAGGGTCGACGAACGCGGGCGGCCCGTACGGGTGTCGGCGCAGCGGATCAGCGACTGGCGGCGGGCCAAGAACGTGCCCGCCCAGTTCGCCGCCCTCGCGGCGGTGCTCCAGGTCCTGGTCCCCGAGGCCCGGCGCGAGCGGCCCACGCCGGTATCCGCCGGCCTGTACGACATGGCCCAGTGGCAGCGCCTGTGGGAGCGCGCGGTGGCCGACCCGGTGAGTGGCCGCGCCGCGGCGTCCGCGGAAGAGGAGAAGCAGCCTCCGGCCGAGGCCGCCGACGCCCCCGCCGTGTGCCCGTACCGAGGGCTCGCCTCGTACCGTCCGCAGGACGCCCGGTGGTTCTTCGGCCGGCGGCGGAGCACGGACGCCCTCATCGACCAGCTCCACACGGCGGAGAAGACCGGCGGCCTGGTCATGCTCGTGGGCGCCTCCGGGGCCGGGAAGTCGTCCCTCCTCAACGCCGGGCTCGTGCCCGAGCTGCGGAACGGAGCGCTCGGCGACGAGGAGACCCGGGCGGGCCTGGTGCTTCAGCTCGTACCCGGGGCCGATCCCCTCGCGGAGCTGACCCGCCACGTTCCCGAGCTGGCGCAGGTCGCCTCCGCCGCGGAGGGACCGGCGGTGGAGCCCGACTCCCCGGCCTTCGCGCCCGCGGTGCGGGAGTCCGTCGCGGCGTGGGCGCTGCGGGAGACGGCGTCGGCGGCCCGTCCCGTCGTCATCGTGGACCAGTTCGAGGAGGTGTTCACCCTCTGCTCCGACGAGGCGGAGAAGCGCACCTTCATCCAGCTCCTGCACGCCGCGTGCTCGCCCCCGGCCGACGGTGAACCCGCTCCCGCGCTCGTGGTCCTCGGCATACGCGCCGACTTCTACGAGGAGTGCCTGCGCTACCCCGAACTGGCCGACGCGCTCCAGCACCGGCACATGGTGCTGGGTCCGCTGACCGCCACGGAGCTGCGCGACGCGGTGACAGGACCGGCCAAGGCCGTCGGGCTCGAACTCGAACCGGGCCTTGCCGAGCTGATCGTCCGGGAAGTGAGTACGGACAGCCCCCGCGGCGCCCACGACGCGGGAGTGCTGCCGCTCCTCTCCCACGCCCTGCTGGCCACCTGGCAGCGGCGGAAGACGGGGCGGCTCACGCTGGCCGGCTACCGCGCGGCGGGCGGCATCCAGGGCGCGGTGGCGGCGACCGCCGAGCGCGCCTGGTCCCGGCTCGACCCGGCGGCCCGCACGGCCGCGAGGCTGCTGCTGCTCAGGCTGGTACGCCTCGGCGAGGACACCCAGGCCACGCGCAGAAGAGGGACGCGGCGCCAACTGGCGGAGGAGTCGACGGACCCCGACAAGACGGAGGAGTCCCTCGAAGCGCTGGTCCGCGCCCGCCTGGTGACGCTCGACGCGGAGACCGTGGAGATCACGCACGAAGCGCTGCTCCACGCCTGGCCGCGGCTGCGCGACTGGATCGACGAGGACAGAAGCGATCACCTGCTGCGGCAGCGCCTTGAGGAGGACGGCAAGGCCTGGGAGGAGTCCGACCGCGATACGGCACTGCTCTACCGGGGTTCCCGTCTGGAGCAGGCCCGCGTCTGGGCGAAGTCCGCCGGTGACTCCTTCCTGACCCGGTGCGCCGTGGAGTTCCTGGCCGCCTCGGCCAAGCTGCGCCGGCGTACGGTCTGGATCGCCCGCGGCGCGGTGGCGGCCCTGGTCGTCCTGGCGATGGTGGCCGTCATCTCGGCGGCGGTCGCCTGGCGGCAGCGGGACGACGCCGTGTTCCAGCAGGTGGTCGCCGAGGCCGACCGCGCCCAGAACACGGACCCGTCGCTGTCCGCCCAGCTCGACCTCGTGGCCCACGAGATGCGGCCGGACGACGAGGCCACGCGGAACCGGCTGATCTCGATCGTGAACGCACCGCTGGCCACGCCGCTGCTCGGCCACTCGGGAGCCGTCTACCTCACCTCTTTCAGCCCGAACGGGCGGGTCCTGGCCACGGCCAGCTACGACCGCACCGTCCGGCTGTGGGACGTGCGCGACCCCTCGCGCCCCAAACCGCTGGGCAAACCGCTCACCGGCCCCAAGAGCTGGGTCAGCAGCTCGGTCTTCAGCCCGGACGGCAAGACCCTCGCCAGCGCTTCGGACGACGGCACGATCCGGCTGTGGGACGTACGCGATCCCCGCCATCCGCGGCTGCTGGGCAAACCCCTGTCCGGCCGCGGCGGCGCCATCTACCTGGTCGCCTTCAGCCCGGACGGGAAAACCCTGGCCACGGCCAACGACGACCACACCGTCCGGCTGTGGAACGTGAAGGACCCGGGCCGGCCGAAGGCGCTCGCCACGCTGACCGGCCACACCGCCGCCGTGCGGTCCGTGGCCATCAGCCCCGACGGGCGGACACTGGCCGCCGGTGGTGACGACGGCGGGATCAGGCTGTGGAAGATGACCGACCCGCGCCGTCCGGAGCCACTCGGCAAGGCGCTGACCGGCCACAGCAGTACGGTGCACTCCGTGGCGTTCAGCCCTGACGGCCGCACGCTCGCCAGCGGCGGCTCGGACGACACCATCCGGCTCTGGAACATGGCCGACCCGCGCCGCCCGAAGCCGCTCGGCGCGCCGCTCACCGGGCACGCGGGACCGATCTGGTCCGTGGCGTTCAACCCCGACGGTGCCATGCTCGCGGCCGCCAGCGCGGACAGCACGGCGAGCCTGTGGAACGTCAGCGATCCGGCACACCCGTCCCAGGTCGGCGAGAACCTCTCGGGCAGCAGCGGAGAGATGTACGCCCTCGGTTTCAGCCCCGACGGGCGCACGCTCGCCACCGGGACCGGCGACAGCAAGGCCCGGCTGTGGTCGATTCCGACGTCGGACATGATCGGCCGCACCGGGACGTTCCGCCCCGACGGGCACGTGCTCGCCACCGCCGCGCGCGACGACAAGGTGCGGCTGTGGAACGTGCGGCGGCCTGGCCGGCCCACGGCCCTGGGCGAGCCGTTCGAGCCCGGGGAGGGGGAGGTACGCGCGATGACGTTCTCCCCCGACGGCAACACGCTCGCGGTCCTGACGGGGAACAACACGGTGCGGCTGTGGAACGTCACCGACCCGGCCCGCCCCGTCGCCCACGGGGCGCCCATCGCCCTGCGCACGCGCTTCGCGGCAGCGCTGGCCTTCAGCCCGGACGGGCGCACGCTGGCGACTCCGCAGACCGACCGCACCATCCAGCTGTGGAACGTCGGCGCCCCCTCTCGTCCCCGCCCCCTCGGCAAGCCGCTCACCGGCCACAAGGGCTACGTCAACTCCCTCGCCTTCGGGAGGGACGGGCGCGACCTCGTCAGCGGCAGCTCGGACGGCACCATCCGGCTGTGGAACGTGACCGTCCCGCGTCATGCCACCGCGCTCGGCGCACCTCTCACGGGCCATCTGGGCCCCGTCAACACGCTCGCCTACAGCCCGGACGGCCGCACCCTGGCCAGCGGCAGCGACGACGGCACGGTCCGGTTCTGGAACCTGACCGACCCGCACAAGGCGATCCGGCTGGGGCCCACCCTCACCGGCCACACCGACGCGGTCGTGTCGCTGACGTTCAGCCGGGACGGCGACACCCTGGCCAGTGGCGGCAACGACAACACGGTGCGGCTCTGGGACGTCGCCGACCCGGCCGAGGCCGCGGCCATCGGGCAGTCGATGAGCCCCAACGCCAAGACCGGCAGCTTCCTGTCGTTCAGTCCGCGGAGCGACATGCTCGGAGTGTCGAGCGGGACCGACACGGTCCGGTTGTGGAACCTGGACACGGACGACGCCATTCGCCGCGTCTGCTCGACCACCCAGGGCGTTCTGACACCCGAGAAATGGCGTGAGTATCTCCCCCGCCTCTCGTACGACCCTCCGTGCGACGACTAGCCGAGTAACAGGGCCGCGGCTCGGCCAATGCGATGTTCTTGAACATCCGACGAGAAGCCGCGGCACGTGATCCCGATCACAACGCGGCATTTTGGATGGGCAGTTGACTCCCGCCGCGCGAGCGGCCTTGTTACTGTTGGCATAGCCCGATCGCTGGTGCATCCCCCGTCGCCAGCGGTCGGGCATTTTCGTGATCTCGCACGTCCGGACGGTTCCTCGAACCTCCGAATTGAGGTGATCCGAATACCTCTGGCCATCTGGTTGGTAGGGCCATGCTCCACGGGGATAGATCTCGGTAACGCGAATCGGAAACTCAGCGCATTACGGCTGTGGGCACCTGTTCTCCACCCGGCCGAACGAGTGGCGGAACGCTCTTCCAGTCGTCAGGACCTCTTGAGGAGTCATATCCTCAAAGCGCGGACTGCGACGGGACGGTGCACGGATGGCGAAGGCCTACGAGGAGATCGCGGACGAGCTCCGCGCGCGGATTCGCGCGGGCCGGCTGAAGCCGGGTGACCGCCTGCCGTCGGAGGCGGACCTCGTCCGCAGCTCCGGGCGCAGCGGACCGACCGTCCAGCAGGCCCTTCGCATGCTCCAGGCGGAAGGGCTGATCGAGAAGCAGCACGGCCGCGGGACGTTCGTACGCCGACCACGCGTGATGGTGCGGCGCACGAACACGCGGTACCAGTGGGAGAAGGACCGTGCCCGCGCGCCCGAGCGGCAGCGTCTGGAGACGGGCGCGACCGAGCACGACACCGGCCTGGAGGCCGACGACCTCGTCTTTCACGCGGCGTACCGGGAGATCGCGGCGCCCGAGGGGATCGCGTCGGCCATGGGCGTCGCCGAAGGAACCGTGCTCGTCGAGCGGACCTACCGGACCCGGTACAGCGCCGAGCGCAATCCGTTCAACCTCGTCACCTCGTACCTGGTCCGCGACCTCGTCGAGAAGAACCCCGACCTCCTGGACGAGACGAACGAACCCTGGCCCGGCGGGACATGGAACCAGTTGTTCACGGTGGGCATCGAGATCGACCGCCTGGTGGAGCGGGTGACGGCCCGGCCCCCGACGGTGGAGGAGGCGGCGGAGCTCGGCCTGGCGCCCGGCACGTCGGTCCTGGTCCTGCGCAAGACCACGTACGACACGGACGACCGCGTCGTCGAGCTGTCCGACATCACGGTGCCCGGCGACCGCACGGAGCTGCTCTTCACGACCCGCCTGGAGAGGTGGTGAGCCGTGCGCCGGCGCATCACCGTCGTCACGGCCGTCCACGCGCCGTCGGCGCGCTTCCTGGCCGACGCGCATGAGTCCCTGTGCGGGCAGGAACTGCCCGACGGGTGGGAGTGGCACTGGCTGATCCAGGAGGACGGGACGACCGACCAGGTCGCGCCGCACGTCCCCGACGACGACCGGATCGCGTTCCGGCAGGGCCGCCCGGGAGGACCCGGGGTCGCGCGGACCATCGCCATGGCCCGCGCGGACGGCGCGTACGTCAAGGTCCTGGACGCCGACGACCAGCTCGCGCCCGGCGCGCTCGCCCGTGATCTCGCGGCCCTGGAAGCCGATCCCACCATCGGCTGGGCGACGTCACGGGCGCTCGACCTGCTGCCCGACGGCTCCACCGTCGGCTTCCCCGGTGACCCCGGGCACGGGCCGATCGAGCGCGGTGCGGTGCTGGACCACTGGGCGTCCCACGGCTACCTCGCCCAGGTCCATCCGGCGACGCTCTTCGTCCGCCGCGACCTGCTCGTGGCCCTGGGCGGCTGGATGGCCCTCCCGGCCTCCGAGGACACGGGCCTCCTGCTCGCCCTGAACTCGACGGCCCGCGGCTGGTTCTCCTCCGAGGTCGGCCTGCTGTACCGCAAGTGGGAAGGCCAGGTCACCGGCCAGGCCGCGCACGTCGACACCGCCGAGCGCGAGGCCCGCATGGCCGTGGTCGAGGCCAGGGCGCGAGCGCTGGCCCGCTTCCAGTGGCGCTACCCCCTCGGCACCGACTGACCGGGCCTCGGGGTCGGCCCCGTCGGATCTTGCCGCGGCCGTGGCGGGGCTCGTACGGTCACGGCTATGCCTCCCGCTTCGCTCCGCCGCACGTCAGAGCTTCTGGCCACCCTCGGCCGTGGATATGTACGCAACGCGCCCGGGTCACTGCTCAAGGGGCCGCTCGCGGCCCGGTGGCTCAACACGTACCTGCGCGACCATCCCCGCCGGCGGGTGGTCGAAGCCCGCTTCGGCGCCCGCTTCGCCTGCGACTCACGCGATCTCATCCAGCGGTTCATCAGCCTCTACGGCGTGTGGGAGCCGCACATGACGCGGTGGCTCCAGAGCCGGCTCGGGCCCGGGGACACGTTCATCGACGTGGGCGCCAACATCGGCTATTTCGCGGTCCTGGGCTCCCGCCTCGTCGGCGGCACGGGGCACGTCGTGGCCATCGAGGCCTCCCCCGACTTCCACGGCCGCCTGCTGCGGCACGTCGAACTCAACGGCTGCGACAACGTCCGGGCGGTCAACGCGGCGGTCTCCGACACCGACAAGACGCTGACGTTCGTGCTCGCCAGCTCGAACAACATGGGGGCGAACTCGATCGTCCCGTACGACGGTCCTGCCGAGTCGAGATTCGACATGGCGGCCCGGCCGCTGCCCGACATCCTGGACGAGGAAGAACTCACCCGGGCGCGCGTCATCAAGATCGACGTCGAGGGCGCCGAGGGCGGTGTCATCAGGGGCCTCGCTCCTGCCCTGGGGCGGCTCCGGCCGGACGTGGAGATCGCCGTGGAGGTGACCCCGGAGCGGATGGCCGCCCTCGGCGACTCGATCGACGAGCTGCTTTCGACCATGGCCGAGCAGGGCTTTCACACCTACCGCCTGCCCACCGACTACCGGCCGGAGAACTACCCCCATGCCCTGCGCCGGCCGGAGCCGCCGGTGCGGTGGCGCGGCCCGGTCGTCGGCGAGAGCGAACTGGTCTTCTCCCGCGTCGACGCAGAGACCCTGCGCTGACGGCCGCCGCGACCGGCGGCGGCCTACGGGTTCCGGTCGAACGGAAGGTCCAGCATCCGGATCGCGTTCCCGCGCAGCAGCTTGTACGCCACCTCCGCGGGGAGGTGGCCCACGTGGTCCTCGGCCACGGCCTTCGTGTGCGGCCAGGTGGAGTCGACGTGCGGATAGTCGGTCTCGAAGGTGGCGTTGTCGACGCCGACGGTCTCGATGGAGGCGATGCCGTGCTTGTCCCGGAAGAAGCAGCAGAAGATCTGCCGGTAGTAGTACGTCGACGGGGGCTCCGGGATCAGGTCCTTGACCCCGCCCCAGGCCCGGTGCTCCTCCCATACGTCGTCGGCGCGCTCCAGGGCGTACGGGATCCACCCCATCTGGCCCTCGCTGTAGGCGAGTTTGAGGCGGGGGAACTTGACCAGGACCCCGGAGAAGAGGAAGTCCATCATCGACGCCATCGCGTTGTTGAAGCTCAGGGAGGCCTGAACGGCCGGGGGCGCGTCGGGTGAGGCGGCCGGCATCTGCGAGGAGGAGCCGATGTGCATGTTCACGACCGTGCCGGTCTCCTCGCACGCCGCGAAGAACGGGTCCCAGTAGCCGGAGTGGATCGACGGCAGTCCGAGGTGCGTGGGGATCTCGCTGAAGGTCACGGCCCGCACGCCGCGAGCGGCGTTGCGCCTGATCTCGGCGACGGCTAGGCCGATGTCCCACAGCGGGATGAGGCAGAGCGGGATCAGCCTTCCGCCGCTGTCGCCGCACCACTCCTCCACCATCCAGTCGTTGTACGCCCGGACGCAGGCGAGTCCGACCTCCTTGTCCTTGGCCTCGGAGAACGTCTGCCCGCAGAAGCGCGGGAACGTCGGGAAGCAGAGCGAGGCCTCGACGTGGTTGATGTCCATGTCCGCCAGGCGGGCCTTCGGGTCCCAGCAGCCGCGGCGCATCTGCTCGCGCGTGATGCCGTCGAGCGTCATCTCGTCCCGCGAGAAGCCGACGGCGGCGATGATGCGCTTGTACGGGAAGATCTCGCCCTCGTACTCCCACCAGTCGGTGACCTGGCCCTGCGGGTCGGTCGTGAACTTGTACTTGCCGCCGATGTACTCCAGCTCTCCGATGCCCGCGGTGAACGGCTTCGGCCCCCGGTCGCGGTACTTGCCCGGGAGCCACTTCTCGAAGAGGTGCGCGGGCTCGATCACGTGGTCGTCCACGCTGATGACGCGAGGGAGTTCCTTGGCCACGACCTCGGTGTTCTCCACTGCTGTGCCCCCTACTGCCCGCCGGTTTCCCGTTCCCGTACCTGACGACCCATCAGATTCAGATTATGGGCTCACCCTGGTGACGGCAACAGCGCACGCGTGTCTGGTCTGTTGCGCCCCGGCGTGCCACCCTGCCCGGCACGTCCGTTCCCCACCGAACAGCGGAGAGGCCCATGAGTGAGAGGTCCATCAGCGAACGCGACCGTGGGGCGCGCGAGCCGGCGGCGGCCGTCCTCAGGCGAGGCCACGCCGCACGGGCCGAGAGCGCGGCGGCCCGGGCGGCGGCCATCAGCCACTCCATCGAGCGCGGCGGCGGAGAGCGGCGAGGCGGCGCACCCGCCGACGAGAACACCGCCTGGAAGGCCGCTCACGCCGCACGGGTGGCGGCCCAGGCGCTCGCCGTGCTCTCCGAGGCCCCGCCCGACCCGGCCGCGGATGCCCGCTGCGCGAGAAACGCCGCCGCCTCCGCCGCGCAGGCCTCCCAGATGGCGCAGCTCGCCGACGGCGACGCCGAGCCGTCCCACGCCGCGTGCCGGGCCGCGCTCCGAGCCTCCGCGGCGGCAGCGGCGGCAGCCGGAGCCAGGGCCCTCGGGGCGGACCAGGAGCTGAACTCCCTGGCGGACGCGGCGGAGAAGGCCGCCGTCGCGGCGGCCGAGCGGGCCGGATGGATCAAGCCCGGCGCCGATGTCCCCTCCGTACCGGCAGGCGTACGGAGCCCCGAGTTGATGTCGATGCTGCACTTCTGAGCCGAGCCGTCAGTGGTGGTGCCGCCCCTCGGGAGCCGCCACGTCGACGAGTACCTCCGCCCACACCGTCTTGCCCAAGCTCACCGACGACCAGGGCGAGCACGACGCGATGGGCGGTTCTCTGACGCTGCTGACGCTGCCGGACGGCTGCGTACGGACCTATGGTGCGACAGGGGCCCCCACCGGGTGGTGAGGGCCCTTGGGCGTCGCGGCGGGGGGCCGCTGGAGCGGGGTCAGTGGCTCGGGCCCTGCTTGCGGTCGCGCCAGTCGTCGGTGCCCTTCGCGCCCCGGCGGTCGCCCTTCATGCCGCGGCGGCCGCCCTTCGTGTCGTCGTCGAACTCGATCTGCTCCTTGCGGACGGTGCCGGAGACCTCCTGCGTCTCCGTCACCCGCTCGGTCTCCAGATGCACGCGCTCGACCGGCACGGACTCCTTGCTCACCACCGCGTGCTCGGCGTGGAGGGTCACTTCCGTCTCCGCCTCGCCGATGTTGGCGCGCGAGCGGTCGCCCTCGCGGATCGGCTCGCGTACGACACGGACCTCCTCGTGGGAGAGCGGCACGGACGTCGTGACGTCCTCGTTGACCACCGTCTTGCGGAGGTGGGCGTGGCCGACCTCTTCCTCCTCGGTGCCCACCCGCAGCCGCTCCTCGGAGCGGATCATGTCCTGGTCCTTGGTGTCGTCACGCTCCGTGCCACGCATCGCGTACTCGCGGCCGCCGGCGGCTCCCGCCATCGGGCGCCCGCCCGTCGACATGCCGGCGGCCGTGCCCGTGCCCATGCCCGTGCCCGTGCCGGTGGTGGCCCTGCCGGGCCGGGTCAGGCCGTAGTGGGCGTACAGCTCGTGCTCCTGGCCGGGGTCGAGGTGCTCGTCGGCCTCGACCCGCGGCGCCTCCTTCACCGCCTCCTTGGTGCAGGAGACATGCAGGGCGTCCTGCTGAAGGCGCGCCCCGGACAGCGGCACGAAGCTCTCCTTCATGCCGAAGAGGCCCGTCTTGACGGTCACCCACTCGGGGCGGCCGCTGCGGTCGTCGAGGTAGACCCGTTCGACGCTGCCCACCTTCTCGCCGGTCCGGTCATAAGCTGTCAGGCCCTTGAGTGCGTCAGGGTTGGTGAAGGCCTCGCCCTGCGTCATGGGTGATCACTCCCTTGGAGCATGCGACGGGCGAAAACCAATCCGCCACGGGACGACGCACGCCTCAGGTCCATCGCGCGCCCCCGGAGCCCGCCCCGCAAGGCGAGGAGTCACGGAGCGTACGGGGAGCACCCCGTCAGGCCGCGCCACCCCGGCAACCGGGCCGATCGGACCGGTCACATCCGCCCCGGCCCGAGGGGGCCATTCGGGTGAACGCATGGCATTTGCACTCAACGGACCCCGGGGAGTCAGGACTGCGGCCTGCGGCCCTGAAGAGCGCGCGCCACGCGCGGGCCGAGCCGCTGCTTCAGCCAGCGCAGGGAGTTGAGGCGGCCGACCGTCTGGTCCAGGTGGTAGTAGATCTGAGGCGGCACATAGGGCAGCAGCGGCGAGTGGCGCTGGCCGAGGAGCGCGAACATCTGCTCCGGCCGCATGCCGATGTAGCGGGGCAGGTTCTCGTACCACTGGGCGCTGTGCCGGGCCGCGCTCTGCACCGCGAGCAGGGAGTGCCTGCGTCGGCGCTCGTAGCGCGCGAGGGCCTCGGGTAGCTCCCGCGGGCCCACGCCCCTGAGCTCCCCCGCCAGGCACACGGCGTCGCGGAGCGCCAGCGTGGTGCCTGCGCCGATGGAGTAGTGCGTGGTGTGGGCGGCGTCGCCGATCAGGGTGAGGTTGCCGTGGGACCAGGTGGCGTTGGTGACCGTCGGGAAGGCCTGCCACTGCGCGTGGCCCTCGATGTCGTCGCGCCCGAGCAGTCCGTGGCCGTCCAGCGGCTCGGCGAACAGTTTCTCCAGGAGGCGCAGGGCGTCGGTGTGGGCGAGCCGGTCGAAGCCGAGGCCCGTCCAGGTGGCCGCCGAGCACTCCACCACGCAGGTGCTGTGCCCGCCGCTGTACCCGTACGCGTAACACCAGATCCAGCCGTGTTCCGTCTCCACGAAGGCGAAGGTGAAGGCCTTGAACACGCGGGTCGTCCCGAGCCAGATGAAGCGGTTGGCGCCGGTGGTCACCCGCGTGCCGAAGTGCTCCGCCTGGGCCGTGCGGAGCCTGCTGTGCGCGCCGTCGCCCGCGACGATCAGGTCCGCGTCGGGCAGGTCGCCGCGGCCGCCGATCTCCCTGCCGAACTCCAGGCGTACGCCGAGGGAGCGGGCCCGGTCCGCGAGGACCGCCCGCATCTGGTGGCGCCCGATGGCGTGGCCCAGGTCGCCGTCGTGGGCGGTGGTCCGCTCGCCGACGTGGGCGAAGCCGCCGCGCCAGCTCACGCACCGCTCGGCGATGGCCGCGGCCGACACGGGATCGTGCGCCCGCAGCTCCTCCAGGAGGTCGGGCCAGAAGGTCACGCCCCAGCCATGGCTGGTGCCCTCGGCGTGCCGCTCATGGACGGTGATCTCGTGGGCCGGGTCCTGGAGCTTCGCCAGGACGGCCAGGTACAGGGACGCGGGGCCGCCGCCGACACAATCGATCTTCACAGGGGCTCCTGTCACCGGGGGATGCGAAACGGTGACAAAACGTAACCACCTGGGGCGGCTCCGTCGCCGAAGCCGGGGCCGGTGTCGCCGCACGTCACCCCACCGCACCTCACCGAGCGTGGCCGTCATGCGATCTTGGGTGACTTCTGTGCACCATCAATCTGTCTCGGGTTACGACGATCACGAGGAGACCGGACGTGCCGGCTCAGCTCACCAGGCCGCTCCTGACCTTGGCCCTGGCCCTGATCCTCCTGCTGGGAATCGTGTCCGCGGCGGCCACGCCCACCGGGCCCGCCCCGGCGGCGACCACCACTTCCGAGAGCGGGCAGTCCGTGCGGGACGCCTCCGTCGTGGACACCCCCGACTGCGACTGGCGGTACGGCAGCTCCTGCGTCGTCGGCGGCCGGGTGTGACCCCACCCGGTGTGGCGGCGTCACCGTGACTTCGGGTTGACGTCCGGCGTTAGCAGACGTGCGGTTGCGTGTAGGCAGCCGCTTTTGCCAAGTCAAAGGAGAACGTGATGTCTCGCATCGCGAAGGTCACCGCCGCCACCCTCGGTTCCGGTGCCGTCGTGCTCGGTGGCGCAGGCATGGCCATGGCGGACGCGGGCGCGCACGGCGCTGCCACCGATTCCCCCGGCGCGGTCTCGGGCAACGTGGTCCAGGTCCCCGTCCACGTCCCGGTGAACGTCTGCGGCAACACCGTCGACATCGTCGGCCTGCTGAACCCCGCCTTCGGCAACGAATGCGTGAACGCCGACCAGCACGGCCACGGCCACGGCCACTGAGCGCCCGGGGCCGCCACGCGTGGCCCCCCGGCCCCCGGTGAACGGTCCACCGGGGGCTTCGTGCTGTTCCGGGTCAGTCCCCCCGTACCGGTAGGGACACCGGCGCGCTCAGCTCGTCCAGAACTCCCACCAGCGTGTGAGGACGAGCATGCCGATGACGCCCATGTGCAGGGCGGGCAGGACCCAGGCGAATTCCGAGACGAAGGTCCGCAGCCCCTGGGACGAGGGAAGGAAACCGCGCCGTACGTTGTGCGCCGTCACGTACCAGAACATGAGGATGGTGGCGGCCCAGGCCAGGCAGCACCACAGGCAGAGCGCGTTGATGCGGTAGAGCGACTGGAACTGGAGCCAGGTGCAGAAGCCGACCCCGAAGAGCATGCCCGCCTGGAGCGTCAGCCAGTACCAGCGGGGGAAGCGGGCGCCCGCCAGCACACTCGCGCCCACGCCGATCACGATGGCGTAGGCGACGAGGCCGAGAAGCGGGTTGGGGAACCCGAGGACCGATGCCTGCTCGCTCTTCATGACACTGCCGCAGGCCACGACCGGGTTGAGGCTGCACCCCGGCCGGAAGTCCGGGTCCTGGAGCAGCGTGAACTTGTCGAGCGTGATGACCCACGCCGCGAGCAGTCCGGCCGCCCCGGTGACCACGAGGAGCGCGCCGAACCACCGGCCGGGCTCCTCGGAGGGCGGCACGGTGGCCGCGCCGCGCGCGCCGCCCGCGGCCTGTGCCGGTACCCGGCGCGGCAGGTCCGCGGCGCGCGGCGGGGGCGCGGCCGGAGTTCCGGGATCGGCTGCTCCAAGGGGGCGCTGTCCGCCGGGAGTTGGGATCATGCGGCGAACCGTACAGACGCCGGGGGGCGCCACCGGCTCCGTTGTCACCCATGTGGCGGAGCCCCGGGCGGCCATCACACGATGGGGTCACCCGGGTGGGCCACGAGGCGGTGCCGGGTCGAACTGGTCTTCCCGCGGGCCGCTCTACTTGCCTGCGGGAAGACCGCCGAGGAGCTTGCCGGGTCCGCCGCCGGAGGCCAGGCCCTTGGTGACGCCCTTGACCGCGTTGACCGTCGACTCGTTGTGCTCGGCGTCGAGCATGTTCGTGCCCACCGGCGTGGCGTGGTCCAGGCCCTCGCTGACGATCTCGTCGAGTCCGGCAAGCGGGCCGGCGGACGCCGGGGCGGCGGCGAACGCGGGCGCGGCGGAACCGGCGACGGCGAGTGAACCGGCAAGGACGGCGGCAGCCTTCATGGCCTTCATCTTGTTCCTCTCTTTGGCAACGCGTGTCGCCCGTCGGGTCGTGACACTTCACCGGACCAACGAGCACGGGCCGGTACGGAAACCCCTGGGCCGGGAAACTTCCGCGGAGCCACGCGTGTGAAGGCTGCCTGCCGTCCTCCTCGGCTCAGGTCGCGGGCGTCAGCTGCGGTCCCGCGGCCGGGGCGAGCGGGGCGGCCGGAGCTGCCGGGGCGGCCGGCTGGGCGGCGCCGGCGAGGCCGTTGGTCAGCCCCTGGAGCAGCCCCGTGACGAGCGTGGGCGCCTGGGTGAGCACGCCCTTGACGTCGCCGGACGTGGTGGCCTTGAGCAGGCTGTCGATCGTCTGCGTCAGGGCGGGGAGGCTGCCCGCCGGGGGCTCGGGGGCCCTGGCGGCGGAGCCCTTGGCCGGGAGGGCGTGCGGCTTGGCGGCGGCCTTGCGGACCTCCGCCCGCACGGCGTCGGCGTGCTTGTCGGCCTGCGCCGCGGAGAGCTTGTAGTTCTTGGCCTCGAGCACCGCCACCAGCAGGTCGGCGGCGGGAGTGATGACACCGCCGGCGTCATGCAGCCGCTTCGCCTCGGCCAGCATGGTCTCCGGCGTCTGGACGGGTGCGCGGGGCGCGGTCCTGGTCTCCTCGCGGGGAGCGTTGTCTGCGGAGGCGAGCGCGGGGCCGGCCGTGCCGAGAAGCAGCGTCGCGCACAGGGTGGTGGTCGCGATACGCCGTACGGGCAGAGCGCGCATAGGTCACAGCCTTTCGGTGATACGTCGGATCTTCTGATCACCGTGCGAGCGGCGCGCGCACGCCGCAACCGAGGGGCTCACCCGGACCGGTGACCTGCCGGGCCCGAAGCGGCATCGGCGCAGGTGGGGACGGTATGTGACGGATGGTCGGATGCCCGTCCGGCGGCCCACCATTCGGGGCACCGCACAACCGGCCCGCCCCGGCCCCCCATCCGGGGAGGGCCCGCCCCGAGGCCCTCGTGCGCGAGAACGGCAGCCCTCGTGACGCGAGAACGGCCGCCCCCGCTCGTGCGGGGACGGCCGTTCTTCGGACGACGCGTCAGTTGTTGACGCACTTGTTGCCGAACGCCGGGTTCAGCAGACCGCCGATGTTGACCGTGTTGCCGCACACGTTCACCGGGATGTGGATCGGCGCCTGCACGACGTTGCCGGAGAGCGCGCCGGGGGAGTTGGTGGCGGTGCCCTTCGCGCCGGCGTCGGCGACGGCGGCACCCGCGGAACCGGCCACGGCGGCTGCGGCGGCGGCGGAGAAGGCGAGGGCCTTGGTGGTACGGGACATGGGGTGCTGCTCCTTGGCGAGGGTGAGACGTACGGGCGGGATGCCCGTATACGGAGGATCAACTGCCGATCGGTACGACGAGTTGTGCGCCCAGACGAGTGATGTGGGATGTGCGTCCTGATGACGGCGAGGACGCAGGTTGACGCGGCGGCGGGCGGGCCGGGGCGCCCGCCGGATGCGCGTGTCGTCGCCATCGACCCCGCCTCACCACGCCCTTCACCGATCCGACACACGTGCCGGGATCGGCGGAGGTGCTCCTCCATCGAGCTACAGTTGCGCTTCCCTTTGGGGCATTTCAGTCATATACGTCAGATCCCCGTATTCACTGCAAATACCCCATCTCCGCTGTGGTTCAGAGCTCTTCACGTCGGAAGGCCAACGCCGTCATGCGTCACTCCCCGGGCTCGCGGATCCTGCACGTCAGCCAGCCCGTCGAGGGCGGCGTGGCCCAAGTGGTCACCGACCTGGCCCGCGCCCAGGCCGCGGCCGGCACCGACGTCCACGTGGCCTGTCCGGACGAGGGCCCGCTGGCCCGGGTCTGGGACACCGCCGACGGCGGTGTGCGCGGCCACCCGTGGACGGCCTCACGCTCCCCGGGCCCGCAACTGGCCGCCGAGGTCCGCGACCTGGCCCGCGTCATCGCCGCCGTACGGCCGGCGCTCGTGCACGCCCACAGCGCCAAGGCGGGCCTCGCCGCACGCATCGCCCTGCGGGGGCGCGTCCCGACCGTCTTCCAGCCGCACGCCTGGTCCTTCGAGGCGGTCGGCGGCGTCACGGCGCCGCTGAGCCGCTGCTGGGAGCGGCGTGCCGCCCGCTGGACGGACCGCGTCATCTGCGTCAGCGAGGCCGAGTGGATCACCGGCCGCCGGGCCGGCGTCACGGGGTCGTACTCCGTGATCCCCAACGGCGTGGACGTCGGCCGCTTCACCCCCGGCCGCCGGGCGGACGCCCGCGACCGGCTGCTGCCCGACTCCTTCGCGCGGGCCCCCCTCGTGGTGTGCGTGGGCCGGCTGTGCCGGCAGAAGGGGCAGGACATCCTGCTCCGCGCCTGGGCCGCCGTCACCGGAGCGATGCCCGCCGCCCGACTCGTCCTCGTCGGGGACGGGCCCGACGCGGCCGGTCTGCGGGAGCTCGCGGACGGGACCGTGCTGTTCGCGGGGGCGACGGACGACGCCGCCGGCTGGTACCGGGCGGCCGACGTGGTCGTCCTGCCCTCCCGCTGGGAGGGCATGGCCCTGGCCCCGCTGGAGGCCATGGCCTGTGGCCGCCCCGTGGTGGTCACCGACGTGAACGGGGCCAGGGAGAGCCTGCCCCCAGCCGACCGCGCACACGCCCTCGTACCGCCCATGGACCCGGCGGCGCTGGCCCGGGCCCTGCTCGCCCTGTTGCGGGACGGCTCGCTGCGGGCCGCGCTCGGGCGGCGGGGCCGCCGTCATGTCCTCGATCACCACGACGCCCGGCGGACCGCGTCGGCGGTCGACCTGGTCTACCGCGAGCTGCTGGGCCCGGCGCCCACCAAGTACAGGGAGTTCACGACCACGTGAGTGCCGAACGAACCGTCGCCTCGTCCTCAGGACAACCCCGTCAGGAACAGCACGCACCGGCCGCGCCCGTCGTCGTGGCGCCCCGCGGCGCCCACGGCCCGCGCGCCGGGACTCCGGCCGGGCGGCCCTCGCGCGGCCGGCGCACGGCGGCGGCCCTGGTCACCGTCGACGCCGCCGCCGCGCTGCTCGGCATGCTCCTGCTCGACGAGCCCCGGCAGCACGCCGTGCTCGCGCCCCTGCTCGTCGTCGGCGTCCTCGCCCTGAACGCGCGGGGCCGCCTGTACGAGTACACCGCCCTGCCCGCCACGCTCGACGAGGTGCCCTCGCTCTGCGGACGCGTCGCGCTCGGCTGGTCCCTCACCGCGGCGCTCGCGCCCGCCCTGCCCGTGAACCTGCCGCCGCTCACCCTGCGCACGCTGCTCTTCGTGGCCGCCGCGCAGTGCCTGATCGGCGTCTGCGGACGCGCCCTGGTCCACCGGCACCTGCGCGCCCGCGCCCTGCGAAGACCACGGCCCGTCCTGGTGCTCGGACCCGGCGGACAGGCCCAGGCCGTGGCCGCCGCCCTGCTGCGCCGGCCCCGCTGCGGGATGCGGCCCGTCGGCGTCGTGGACGAGGCCGCGGAGCAGCGGCCCGCCGAGGAGGACGGCACCGAGCCGCCCGCCTCGCCCGGACTTCCGGTGCTCCGCACGGAGGACGAACTCCACCGGGCCGTCATCCAGAACGACGTCCGCGCCGTCCTGCTGCTCGCGGGCCAGGGCCCCGGGCTCGCCGACCGGCTGCCCGCCCTGCGCGGCCTCGGCTGCGACCTGTGGGAGATCGACCCGCGCGGGCCCGGCCTTGCCCCGCCGCGGGAGAGCGCACGGCACTGCGTGGCGGGGTTCCACTGCCGCCCGCTGCCGCTCGCCCAGGAGCGCGGGACGGGCTTGTGCAAGCGGCTCCTGGACTTCGCGGTCTCCGGCGTCCTGCTGCTCGCCGCCGCGCCCGCGCTCCTCGCCTGCGCGCTGATCCTGCGGACCACGGAGGGGCCCGGCGTCATCTTCCGGCAGGAACGCGTCGGCAAGGACGGGCGGCTGTTCACCCTCCTGAAGTTCCGCACCCACCGGCCCGCCGACCCGCAGGAGGCGGCCACGCGGTGGAGCGTCGCGGACGAGCACCGGATGAGCGCGTTCTGCCGCTTCCTGCGCAGCACCTCCCTCGACGAGCTGCCGCAGCTGTGGAACGTGCTGCGCGGCGACATGAGCCTGGTCGGGCCGCGCCCCGAACGCCCCTTCTTCGTCGCGCAGTTCAGCCAGACCTACCCGCACTACGCGCACCGGCACCGGATGCCGACCGGCATCACCGGGCTCGCCCAGATCCACGGTCTGCGCGGGGACACCTCCATCGAGGACCGGTGCCGCTTCGACAACGCCTACATCGACGGCTGGTCCTTCTGGCAGGACCTCTGCATCCTGCTGCGCACCGTCGGCTGCCTCGTGCGCCGCACGGGGAGCTGAGGACCGTGACCCACGCCCCGTCCCCGTCCCTCCCCCGGGCCCGGCCGCTCGACGCCGCCCTGCGCGGGCTGCGGCGCGACGCCACGGTCCTGCCGGTGGTGCTCCTCGTCGCGCTGCTCGCGCTGCCGTTGCCCGCGGGCGGCGAGCCTGCCGGAGGCGGCGGCACGGGCACCGTGGCCGACGCGGTCTCCGCCCTGGTGGTCGCCGCCTGCGTCGTCCACCTCGTCCGCACCGGGCGGCGCCCGCTGAGCAGGACCGCCGCCGTGCTCCTCGGGCTGCCGGTCGTCGGTGTCACCGTCGCCGCGTTCGGCGCCTCGTCGGCCGCTACCGGAGTCGCGGGGGCCGCGCGCTACCTCCAGATCTTCGTCCTCGTACCCGCGGCCGTGCTCATCCTGATCCGTGACGCGCGCCAGTTCCGGATCGTGGCCTGGGCGCTGGTGGGGCTCGCGCTCTGGCAGGGCGCGCTCGGCGTGCACCAGAACCTCACGGGCACCGGCGCCTCGTACGCGGGCGAGGACATCCGTGCCGTCGGGACCTTCGGCTCCACGGACGTCATGGGGATGGCCACGGTCGTCTCCTACGGGCTCGTCTGCTCCCTCGCGCTCGCCTTCCGCCCGTACGCGCCGCGCCAGCGGTCGGCGGCCGTGGCCTGCGCCGCCCTGCTGACCGTGCCGCTCGCCCTGTCGTTCAGCCGGGGGGCGTGGATCGCCACGGCGGCGGCCTGCACCGCGGTGCTGTTCCTCGCCGGGGCGCGCCGCGCGGGCCGCGTGCTGCTCGCCGGGGGCGCGGCGGCCGTGGTCCTGGTCGCCGGGCTCGGCCTCGGCTCGGCGCTGCTCCAGGAGCGGCTCAGCAGCATCACCCAGGTCACCGGGGCGCCCGACCAGTCGGTCACCGACCGGTACACGATGTGGGCGGCGTCGGCGGACATGTGGCGCGAGCATCCGGTGACCGGCGTGGGCCTCAAGGGCTTCCCCGACAACCGTGACGGCCACGCCTCGCTGGCGCTGTCCTCCGCGAGCGACACCGCGGGCGCGGGCAGCGACTTCGTCCGTCAGCCGCTGCTCTCCCCGCACAACATGTACCTGCTCGTACTGGGTGAGCAGGGCCTCCTCGGCCTGCTCGCGCTGGCCGGCGGCTGGCTCGCGCTCCTGGTCCGCGGCCTGCGCGGATGGCACGGCGAGCGAGGCGGGCGCGGCGGCGGCTCCGGCGGTCCTCGCCTCGACTGCGCGCTGCTGGCCTGCGGCCTGCTGATCTGGCAGCTCATCGACTTCCTCTACGCGGACATCGGCGGTCCCTCCACCGTCCTGACGGCGGTCGCGCTCGGCATGGTGGCGTGGTGGTCACTGGGCTCACGCCGAGAGGCGGCCCCCAAATGACCGCCGCACCACGAACAACACCACCTCCGCCCCCAGCGTCCACCAGGACCGAGACCCCGCCACCCACCACGGCCGGGACCGGACCGGAAACGGGAACGGGACCAGGGCCGGGACCGGGCAAGGCCGTCAGGCCGGTTGTCTGTTCCGCTTCCGTGGACGTCCCCGTGGCCGCCGGTAGGACCGGTGGGTCCTTTCTCGCCAAGGCCGCGTTGGTCACCGCCGCCCTGTCCGTGGCCGGGTCGTTGCTCGGGCTCGTGCGGGATCAGGCGCTCGCGCACTTCTTCGGTGCCGGTACGGACACGGACGCGTTCCTCGTGGCGTGGACCCTGCCCGAGCTGGCCGCCACGCTGCTCATCGAGGACGGGCTCGCCTTCTTCCTCGTACCGGCGTTCAGCCTCGCCCTCGCCCGCCGGGCGGCGGAACCGGACTCCGATCCCGTACGCGATCTCGTGCGGGCGTCGCTGCCGCGGATGTCCCTGTGGTTCGCGGGCGCCGCGCTGCTGCTCATCGCGGCGGCGCCCGCCGTGGTGGAGCTGCTCGCGCCGGGGCTGCCCGATCCCGGGCTCGCCGTGGACTGCACGCGGCTCACCGCCACCTGCGCGTTCACCTTCGGCCTCACCGGCTACTGCAGCGCGGCCCTGCGCGCGCACCAGCGGTTCGTGGCCCCCGCGACGGTGTACGTCGCCTACAACACCGCCATCATCGCCGCCCTGTTCCTGCTGGCCGCCCCCTTCGGCGTACGGGCCGCGGCGGCCGGGGTCGCGGTGGGCGGCGCGCTCATGGTGCTCGTACAGGCGCCCTCGCTCTGGCGGCAGCTGCGGCGGCGGACCGAGGACACGGCCAAGATTTCGGGCCCCGCCGAGGAGACGACGCTTCAGACCGCGCTCATCTGGACCGTCCTCTTCTTCGCGCTGTGCCGTCAGTCGCAGGTCCTCGTCGAGCGGTTCCTCGCGTCCTCGCTGCCCGCGGGCGCCATCTCGCACCTGAACTACGCGCAGAAGGTCGCGCAGATGCCCATGGTGCTGTCCCTCATGCTCTGCACCGTCACCTTCCCCGTCGTCGCCCGCGCGCTGGCGGCCGGCGAGACCGAGCGGGCCAGGGACCGCGTGGAGCGCGACGTCGTCCTCGCGGGCTGCATGGTGCTCCTGGGCGCGGCCACGGTCATCGCGAGCGCGCCCGCCCTCATCGAACTGCTCTTCCAGCGCGGCCACTTCACCGCGCGGGACACCGGCATCACGGCCTCCGTCATGCGCGTCTACGCCCTTGGCCTCCTCGGCCACACTATGGTCGGCGCGCTCGCCAGGGCGCACTTCTCCGTGGCGAGGAAGACGTGGGTCCCGCTCTACGCGATGTTCATCGGCCTGGTCACCACCGCGGGCATCGGTTTCCTGGCCGTCGGCACCTGGGGCGTCCACGGCATCGCCGCCGCCAACGCCACCGGCATCTGCGTCACCGCCCTGCTCCTGTTCCGCGGCCTCGGCCCGCGCACCGTGCCCGTCAGGACGCGGGCGGTGCTCGCGCAGCTCGCCCGGCTCACCCTGGCCGCCGCCTGCGCGACGGTGCTCGGCGCGCTCACCGAGGACGGGATCGGGCGGCCCGCCCTCGCCGTCCTGGCGAGCGGCGCGGTGGTCACCGTCTCCTTCGTACTCCTGGGGCTGCTCCTCAAGGCACAGCCCTGGCCGTCCGCACTCCGCTCAGTGACCCGTTCAGTGATCCGCTCAGTGACAGGAAAGCTGCGTCATGTCCGTTGACCTCACCCCGCCCGCCCCCTCGGACGCGGAGCCCTTCCTGCGGCTCCGGACACCCCGCACCCCGGCGTGGGTGGCGATGTACCACTCCGTGGCGGACCCCTCCGACGACCCGTACGAGATCACCGTGGCCCCCGACCGCCTCGACGCCCAGCTCCGCTGGATGCGGCGCCAGGGCCTGCGCGGCGTCTCGATGCGGCACCTCATGGAGGCGTGCGCCCGGGGCAGGCAGCACAACCTCGTCGGCCTCACCTTCGACGACGGCTACCGCGACTTCACCGACCACGCCCTCCCGCTGCTGCGCCGCCACGAGTGCACGGCCACCGTCTTCGTGCTGCCGGGCCGCCTCGCCGGGGAGAACGCCTGGGACCCGCTCGGCCCCCGCAAGCCGCTCCTGGACGCCGACGGCATCCGGCACGCCGCCGCCGAGGGCATGGAGATCGCCTCGCACGGCATGACCCACGTCGACCTGACCGCCGCCGACGACCGGACGCTGCGGCGCGAGACCGCCGGGAGCCGGGCGGCGCTCGCCGACGTGACGGGCGAGGAACCCGAGGGGTTCTGCTACCCGTACGGGCACGTGGACGAGCGGGTGCTCATGGCCGTCCACGACGCCGGGTACCGCTACGCCTGCGCCATCGCCCCCGGTCCGCTCGCCGGCCCCCTCGCGCTGCCCCGCGTACACATCGGCCAGAGCGACACGGCCTGGCGGCTGCGCCTGAAGCTGCGCACGAACCGGCTCAGGCACCGCGCGCTCGGCGCCTCGGCGGTGACGGCATGAAGGCCCTGCACATCATCACCGGGCTCGGCGTGGGCGGCGCGGAACAGCAACTGCGCCTGCTGCTGCGCCATCTGCCGACGGACTGCGACGTCGTCACGCTGACCAACGCGGGCACCGTCGCGCGCGGCATCGTCGCCGACGGCACCCGCGTCACCGACCTCGGCATGGCGGGCAACCGCGACGTCAAGGTGCTGCCCCGGCTGAGCGGACTCATCAAGTCCGGCGGGTACGACGTGGTCCACACGCACCTGTACCGGGCCTGCCTCTACGGACGCGTCGCGGCCCGCATGGCCGGGGTGCGCGCGGTGGTGGCCACGGAACACTCCCTGGGCGAGTCGCAGATGGAGGGCAGGCCGCTGACCCAGGGGGTCCGCGCGCTGTACCTCGCGGGGGAACGGCTCGGCCGGATGACCGTGGCCGTCTCCCCCGCCGTCGGGCGGCGCCTCAACAACTGGGGGGTGCCGCGCCAGCGCATCCAGGTGGTGCCGAACGGCATCGACGTGCGGCGCTTCCGCTTCGACCCGGCCGCCCGCGTCCTGGTCCGCAAGCGCTTCGGCCTCCCCGAGTCGGCGTTCGTCGTCGGGGGCGTGGGCCGGCTGACCGGCGGCAAGCGGTTCGACGTACTGCTGCGCGCGGTGGCCCAACTGCCGCGCGACGTCATCGTCCTGCTCGTGGGTACCGGGCCCGAGGAGCCGGAGCTGCGGGGCCTCGCCCAGCGGCTCGGCCTCGCCGACCGGGTGCGGTTCGCCGGTGAGGCGGGCCACGAGGACGGCACCGCCGCCGACGGCGTGCCCGACCTGCCCTCGCTGCTCGCCGCCATGGACGCGCTGGCCTCGCCGTCCCCCGAGGAGGCCTTCGGCCTCGCGCTCGTGGAGGGGCTCGCCAGTGGCCTGCCCGTCCTCTACTCGTCCTGCCCCGCCGTCGACGACCTGCCCGCGGACGTCGGGGCCGACGCCGCCCACTGCCCGAGCGATCCGGACGCCTTCGCCCTGGCCCTGCACGGCCTGCGCGGCGGCACCCCCTCACGCCGCCCGGTACCGGCCGCGGCACAGCACTACAGCATCACCCGCAGCGCCGACCAACTGATGCGTGTCTACACGTCGGTTGTCTCCGGCCCGACCCTGGAGGTGACCCCTCGATGAGCGACTCCCCGAACGAGCGCCCGCGGCCCGACGGCCTGCGCGCCCGTCTCGACCCCCTGCGCGCCCGCGCCGCCCGGCTGCCCCGCTGGTCCGCCCTGCCGGCCTGCGCGCTCCTCGGCCTCCTGGCCGGCACCGGCTACGGCGTGCTCCAGACGCCGCAGTACACGGCCACGAGTTACGTGGTCGCCGTGCCGCAGGGCAAGTCCGACCCGGCCACGGCCCTGGGCTTCGCCCAGGCGTACGGCCGGGTGGCGAAGCAGCTCGCCGTGACCGGTGACGCGCAGGTGGCGGCGGGCATGTCGCCCACGGAGCTCCAGGACAGCATCCAGGTGGCCACCTCGCCCGACGCGCCGATGATCGCGATCTCCGTGTCGGCCACGAAACCCGCGAACGCCGCCCTCACGGCCAACGCGGTGGCCCGCGCCCTCTCCACGGGCGCCAACCACTCCAAGGACAGCACCCAGGTCAAGCTGCTGCCGTTCTCCCGGGCCCTCGACCCGGCCGAGCCCTCCACGCTCACCACCGGGGTGACCGCCCTGGTCGGCGGCTGCGCGGGCGGCCTGCTCGGCGGCCTCGCCCTCCTCGTACGCCCGCGCGGACGCACCGAAGCGGCCCCCGGCGCCACCGTGCCGGGCCCCGCGTCCGCCCTGGCCAGGAGCGCCACGTGACGGCCGCGCGGGGCAGCGCCCTGACGACGCGGGTGTGCGCGGACGAGGCCGAGTTCGAGGCGCTCGCCGACGCCTGGCGGCGGCTGTACCGGTCCTGCTCGGCGGCCACGCCGTTCCAGAGCCACGCGTGGCTCTCCTCCTGGTGGCGGTCGTACGGGCGGCCGGGGCGGCTGCGGGTGGTGCTGGTCGGCGACGGTGACCGGCTGGTCGCCGCGGCCCCGCTGATGCGGGTGCGCGGCTCGGTCCTGAAGCCGCTCGGGGGCGCGATCTCCGACTTCACGGACGTGCTCCTGGACGACGCCCACCGCGAGGCGGGGGCGCGGGCGCTCGCGGCGGGCCTGCGCGGACTCGCCGGGACCGCGCTGATCGACTTCGGGGAGGTGCGGCCGGGCGCCTGCCTGGAGAGCGTGTACGGGCTCTGGGAGGGGCCGAAGCGGGCCCTGGCCGACTCGCCGTGCCTCGAACTCCCCGCGCTGCCCATGGACGAGCTGCTCAAGCGCCTGCCGACACCGCGGGCCCAGCGCACCCGCGCCAAGATCCGCAAACTGTCCGCGCTCGGCGTGGAGAGCCGTGTCGTGCCCGCCGACGAGGTGGAGACCTCCCTGCACACCCTGCTGCACCTGCACAAGCTCCAGTGGGAGGGCAGGAAGGTGACCTCCGAGCACCTCCAGCCGCGCTTCCGCGAGCACCTGCTGCGCTCGATGCGGCCGATGGTGGCGGCGGGCGAGGCCGTGGTGACCGAGTTCCGCCTCGACGGCGAGGTGCTGGCCGCCGATCTGACGCTGCTCTCCGGCAGGCTGGCCGGCGGCTATCTGTACGGCGCCCACCCCAGCCTCAGGGAGCGCAAGGTCGACGTGGCCACGATGCTCCTGGACGCGACCACCCGGCACACCGGCGGCGAACAGCGCCGCGCGCTGAGCCTGCTGCGCGGCAACGAACCGTACAAGCACCACTGGCGCCCCGACCCGGTCACCAACCAGCGCTTCCTCCTCGCCCGCAGGCGGACCGCCCCGCTCCTGTCCGCCGCGGTCGGATACGCGTCGGCCCGCGCGTGGGCGAAGCGGCGGCTGCGGGAGCGGCGGGCCCGGCAGGGTCAGTAGCGGCCCTTCTCCGTCCCCAGGTCGAACCGGAAGCAGAACCTGTTGCCCAGCCAGGGCCCGGCCCACTGGCCGGCGCGCGTCGGGGAACACGCGGGCGGCTTCGCCGGTCCGGCCGGCTCGACGAGGACTTCGAGCTCCTTGGAGAGAAGGTCCCGATAGACCGCTGAGGCACCGGGATTGGACGTGCACTGCCACACGCCGTGGGGGCAGTAGTCGGTGAGGGTGTTGTACAGCGGCTTCTTTTCTTTCATCCATCCCAGCATGCCGCGCATGTATTCTTCGTTGTCACCGTTGCGGAACAGTCCCCATTCGGGATACGAGATGGGCTTCTTGTGGGCCGCCGCGAAGTCGATGTGATCCTGGAGCCCATAGGGTTCCTTGACCTGTTCGTCGAACGACATTCCGCGCGGCTGGTCGTACGAATCCATGCCGATGATGTCGACGGACTCGTCGCCGGGATAGCACTGCGTCCACGGAATGGCGTCACGTCCTCTGTTGGGCGTGAAGTCGAACCGAAACTTCTGTCCATTCACCGACCGCATGGTGGTGACGATCCTGTTCCAGTACCTCTTCCAGGACTCCGGGTCCGGGCCGCACCGATGGGTGTAGGTCGTGCCGTTCATCTCCCAGCCGAGCACGATCACCGTCTCGGGCACGCCCAGGTCGACCAGGCGCTGGGCGAGCACCCGGAAGTGTTCGTCGAAGTGACCGGCGGCCCCCCTGCGCAGCAGCGCCGCGACCTCGGCGTCCCCGACGTTCTCCTCGTTCCGCTCCAGCATGGGCACGTTGAGCACGAAGAGCCTGTCGTCCTTCTTCTTGCGCCAATCCGCCCAGCCCTCCAGGAATTTCGGCGCGCCCGCGATGTTGCTCCAGCGGTCGCCCGGGAGGTAGGTGTGCCCGACCAGCAGTTCGACGCCGCCGAGCCACTTGCCCAGCTCCTCCATGCGCTCGACCCCGCTCGTCCCGTAGTCGAGATAGGCACCGAACGCGGGCGCCTTGTCCGGGCCGGGGGCGCCCTTCGGCGGCTCCAGGACCCAGGGCGGCGCGGCGACGGAAGCGGAGGCCGAGGGTGTGGGCGTGGGCGACGCCGGGGTCCCGCTCGGCGCAGGCACTGCCGGGGCCGCGCTCGACGAGGGGGAAGGGACGGGTGGCCCGGGGTCGCGCATGACGCCCGCCGTATGGGCCGGCGCGGCGGCGATGGCCACCGACGCGACCATTCCGCCGGCGATGAAGGAAAGCCGTTGTCTGCGTCGTGTGCACCGTGTGGCCATGACCGCTCCTCCTTCTTTCGGGCTCACATTCTGACCCCCCGTCATATGTATTCCTATTGCGCCAATAGGGCTTCTAACCCTGGATTACGCCACCTCGCCCACAAGGGCGATCGAGCAGGGAGGACGAAATTGCTTCCTCTGGACACACGGACCCCCGCGGTCCTTCTGCGGATCGACCGCAATCCCTTTCACCATGGGACGTTGGGTGCCGTACGTTCGCTGGGGCGCGCCGGGGTGGAGGTCCATCTGGTGGCCGACGACGACGAAAGCCCCGTACGGCACTCGCGACATCTGCACCGGATGCATCCGCCGCCCGCCCCCGGGGCGCCGCCCGCCGAGGTGGCGCGCGTCCTGCGGCGGGTCGCCCGGCACCTCCGCGAGCCCGCCGTGCTGATCCCCATGGACGACGCGGGCGCCCTCGCGGTCAGCGCCCTGCACGCGGAGTTGAGCGACTTCTACCTGCTGCCCCGCCCGGCGGGGAACACCGCCGAGCGCGTCGCGGACAAGGCCACCCTTGCGCAGGTGTGCGAACAGGCGGGCGTGGCGCACCCGCTCACCCTGACCCCGGAGTCGGCCGCCGAGGCCGTCCGCGCCGTGCGCAGGCTCGGACTCCCCGTCGTGGCCAAGTGGAGCCGGCCCTGGCTGCTCCCCCACGACGCGGGGCTGCGCAGCACCACCGTGATCGGCTCCCCGCAGGAGGCCGCGGCCCTGTTCGGGCGCCGCGGCGACGCGGGCAGCCCGCTGCTGCTCCAGGCGTTCGTGCCCGGGGCCGGGGACGCGGACTGGTTCGTCCAGGGCTGCGCCGGGCGCGACGGCGTCGTACGGGGCGGCGGTACGGGCCGCAAGCACCGCTCCTGGCCGCGCTCGGCGGGGCTCACGGTGAGCGGTGAGTGGATCGCGCACCCCGGACTGTGGGCGGCGGCGGCCCGGCTCGTCTCGGCCCTGGAGTACCGCGGGATCTTCGACCTCGACTTCCGCAGGGACGCCCGCACCGGCGACTTCCACCTCATCGACTTCAACCCGCGCGCCGGCGCGCAGTTCCGCCTCTTCGCCGACGGCACGGGCACGGACGTGGTGCGCGCCCTGCACCTGGGCCTCACCCACCGGCCGGTGCCCGCGCCGCGCCCCCTCGTCGGCCGCACCTTCCTGGTGGAGAACTACGCGCCGCTCACCGCCCTGCGCTCGCTCCCCCTGGCGGCCCTGCCGGAGCCGTCGCCGCCGGGTGAACTCGCCTGGCACTGCGGCGACGATCCCGCGCCAGGGGCGGCCATGCGCCGGCTGTGGCGCCGCCATGTGCTGCGGCGCCTGGCCGCGGGGCTGCGCCGCCGGACACGCGGCCTCCGGCAGGCCCTGACCACCGGGCGGCGGGGGCGCGCCCCCGCGCCGCCGCCTCCCGCCGCCGCGGCGGCCCTGCCCGGCCCCGCGGGGCCTGCCGACCCCACAGCCCTCCCTGGCACGACGAACAGAGAGCGAGCAGTCACCGATGCCTGACGTGCATGACCTGCTGATTGTCGGAGCGGGCCCCTACGGCCTGTCGATCGCCTCCCACGCGGCCGCCGCCGGCCTCGACGTACAGGTCTTCGGCAGGACCATGGCCTCGTGGCGGGACCACATGCCGCGCGGCATGTTCCTCAAGTCGGAGCCCTGGGCCTCCGACCTCTCCGACCCGGCGGGACGGTACGGCCTTGCCACCTACTGCGCCCGGCACGGCCTGCCCGCCGAGCACGGCCGCCCCCTGCCCGTCGAGCACTTCGCCTCCTACGGACGGTGGTTCGCCGAGCAGGCGGCACCGCCCGTCGACGAACGCCTCGTCACCTCCGTCGACACCGCCACGCACGGCTACGCGGCGCGGACCGGGGACGGCGAACTCCTGCGCGCCAGGGCCGTGGCCCTCGCGGTCGGCGTGATGCCGTTCACCGAAGTCCCCGCGGCCGTACGGGACCTGGGCCCCGAACACGTCTCGCACAGCAGCGACCACGCAGGCCTCGGGCGCTTCCGCGGCATGGACGTGACCGTGCTCGGCGCGGGCCAGGCGGCACTGGAGACGGCGGCGCTCCTGGCCGAACAGGGCACCCGGGTACGGATTCTCGCCCGCTCCCCCCGGGTCGCCTGGAACGGACCGCCCGCGCCCCGGCAGCGGCCCTTGCGGGAATCGCTGCGGGCCCCGCACACCGGTCTCGGCTGCGGGTGGCGCAACGCCTTCTACGCGCGGACCCCCGGCCTCGTGCGCCGCCTGCCCGAGGAGACCCGCTCCCGCGTCGCAGCCACCGCCCTCGGCCCGGCCGGCGCGTGGTGGGTCAGGGAGCGCGTCGAGTCCGGCGTCCCCCTGCGGACGGGCGTCCGGGTGGAGGCCGCCGAGCGCGTCGGCGGCCGGGTGCGGCTGCGGACCCGTAACCGCGAGGGCGCCGCGGGCCTGGTCGTGACGGACCACGTCATCGCGGCCACCGGCTTCCGGGCGACGACGGCCAGGCTCGACGTCCTGGCCCCCGGTCTCCGCGAGCGCCTGCTCTCGCTCCAGGACGGCTCGCCCTACGTCAGCGACCGCTTCGAGACGTCCTGCCCCGGCCTCTTCACGGCGGGCCTGACCACCGCGTCGAGCTTCGGCCCCGCCATGCGCTTCGTGTACGGGGCCTCCTTCACCGCGGCGGCCCTGGTGCGGGGCGTGCGACGCCACGTACGGCGCCGGCCGGGCGCCCTGCTGCCCGTACAGAGCCGTGCGGAGGCCCCGCGCCGGGCCGAGGTGTCCGCGCGCTGATCGGATCGGGTGGCACGCCGGGCGCGGCCAGGCGTGCCACGCGCGCGTGCCCGCGCCCGCCCCTAATCTCTGCTCAGGTGACGCGGAGACGGCACCCGGCCCGGCTCCCGTGTTCGCGATGGTCCACGGGAGCCGGGCTTCCAGCGCGAAGCGACTGAGCCCGGTGCCCGGGTCCTGTCGTCACATGCCTAGCGGCGGGACGACGCGGTGCGGCGCCGGTAGAGGACCACTCCGCCGAGCAGCAGCGCGGCGCTCGCGGCCGAGGCCCCGTAGAGCGCCTGGTCCGCGCCCGTCTCGGCCAGCTTCGCCCGCGTGTCGACCGGGTCGTCGGCGCGCGTCGTCTGCGGCTCGTGCTTCGGCGCCGGGGACATGTGCGTGGGCGTGGACGACGGCGGCACGATGAGCGGGACGGGGACGGGCCCGCCCCGGTGCTTGTCGCCGGGTCCGTGCGGCGCGTGGTCGTGCGGCGCCTCCTCCCCGTGCTTCTCGCCCGGCTCGTTCGCCGGGGCGTCGCAGCCGTTGCCGAAGACGGGCGAGAGCAGGGAGACGAAGCCCAGGTGGTTGCCGCAGGCCTGGACCGGGGCGTCGACCGGGGTCTGCACGGTGTTGCCGGACCCGGCGCCCGGGGAGTCGGACGCGTGGCCCTCGACGACGGCCTCGCTGGTGCCCGACGACCCCTCCTCGTGCACACGGGGTTCCTCGTGCCGGTCCTGCGGAGGCCGCGCGTGCGGCTCCGGCTCCGACTCGGGTTTCGTCTGGTGGTGCCCGCCGTGGTGCGGAGGCTGTTCGTGGTGCGGGTGGGACTCACGATGCCGGTGGTCCGACCCGTTGGCGCACTTGTTGCCGAAGGCGGGGTTGAGCCCTGCGGCGACGTTGACGGTGTTCCCGCAGGCGTTCACCGGTACGTCCAGGGGCGCCTGCACGGTGTTGCCCGCGAGGACGCCGGGTGAGTCCTGTGCCTTTCCTTTCGCCTCGGAGTCGGCGAACGCGGAGGTGCCGGACAGGGACAGAATGCTCGTCACGGCCGCGGCGGAAAGCATGCCTTTGCTGAGGGCCTGTCGCAATCTATTGATCTTTCTCTCAGTCATTCGCGCACTTGTCGACGGACACCGGGGCGCCCGTGCCTGCCCAACGAGTGAGAAGAGGAGAGGAAACCGGAGTGTTGACGGGCCATGGAAGTTCACCCGAATGCCACGCGGCGCTGAGCGCGCCCGCGCATTCCCTGTGAAGGAGAACGGGCTGCACGAGAAGGGGGAGGGGCTGCGTTGAAGGGGAACGCAATGCGCGAGAGCGGAATGCACGAGATCGGGCCGCCCGCCTGAAAGCGGACGGCCCGATCGGGCACTACGACGGTGCGGGAGACAGCTGGACACAGAGCTTGTTCAGCGAGTCCCGCACCAGGGAATGCACCCAGGTGTCGCTCCGGGCAGTCCCGGAGCGACACGAGACCATTTCAGTTCGCCCGGCCATGCACGGTGACAGGCGGGCAGACTATGGTCAGCGGCCGTGGTGGCCCTTGGGGAAGAGAACAGCCGCCTTGGAGCTGTCGTTGTCCTCGACGTGCACGATCTTGGTCTTCTCCTCCTCCGAGTTCTCGGAGCAGTCGATGTTGTTGTTGGCGGACGACAGGATCGGGATGTCGATGACCTCGACCACGTCGCAGCTGAGGATCTGGGTGTCGTTCTCGAACTTCGAGACGTCGTTGTCTGCGGCCTGGGCGGCTCCGGCGCCGGCGCCGACAACGGCCATCGCAGCGGCGGTAACGATGAGGGCCTTGCTGAGCTTCACGGTTTCTCCTATGAGGCGTGTGCTTTTTGTTCGTCTTTCCGCACCTTGCCGGAACGGAAAGTCCCTACCACTGGGCTATCACACGTCGTCACCCAGTACTAACACCGGCGCCACCGGCGTGCACCATTCGCGTCATCGGAATGGCGGTCGGACCTCCGGCGTCACCAACCAGTTGAACGAAGTGGCTTCCCGAAAGGTTTTGCTCCATTCGGGTCAGTGATACTGACGCGCCACATCCGTCATACGCTCGTAATTGGCGTACTGGTTCTCCGAGCAGTCAATATTATTGTTGGCCGAAGACGCGATCGGGATGTCCAGGACCTCAAGACTCAGGCAGGACAGGATCTGGGTCTTGTTCTGGAACTTCGCCTCGTCGTCCGCGTGGGCGCTACCCGCTCCCGCCATCAGGAGCGCTGCGGCCGACAGAGACAGAACGGCCAATTCTTTGCGACGCAAGATGGACCTCCGCTGTTGGTGCATTCAGTCGAATCGGGCAAGTGATACCGAGGCCGGGCTACTGAGTAGCTCGCCACAGATGTCAGCATCTGGAAAACGACGGTGAAACACGGAAGCCACTCCGCCGGAAGGGTGGTATTCACCCGATAGCCGTCTACTCAATACGCGAGTTCCGGTTCCAGGGGTCGCGCTCGACCAGCCTTCTCCACTCGGGATCGGGCCGGCCGGGAACGGTCCGGCCCTGCGCGAACCAGCTCCTGAGCAAGGAGTCGTAGATGGGGTCGGTGCGGCACTCCGGGGGTTGTCTGCTCGTCGGAACGGCACCCAGCCGCTGCCATGGTCGTGTGCGGTCAGCCATAGTTCCTCGCCGAGAGTGGGTGGTGCCTCCGCTGGAGGTCTCCGTCTTCGTTCCTGTCCAGGCGAGAAACGAAACGGTGCCATTGGGACGAAAGGGTGGTTTCCGCCCGCCACGTCCCGGACCGGGAACATGCCGCCCTCTACTCCTCGTCCTTCCGCCCTGTCACCATGCGGAGTCCAGGTGCGGGGGGAGACGCCCTCAGCGGGGCGGGGCGGGAGGCACACATTGGCTGAGGTGTTTCTGCGGCGGCTGAGCCGCTGGCAGGCCGAGCAGCAGCGCGAGGCCGTGGCCGATCTCCACGTGGAGGCCTATCGGAGGCTGGCCGACGCCCAGAGCCACGACCGCCAGGACTTCCTGCGGCGCTTCGAGCACGACGTCCAGCAGCCGGACTTCGACATGGTCGTCGCCGAGGCCGGGGGCCTGGTCGGCTGCCTCTACGGCTACCGGGCGGCCCGTACCGGCGAATGGTGGGAGGGCTTCCGCGGCATCCTGCCCGCCGAGATCCAGGAGCAGACCGCGTCGGGGCGGGTCTTCCTCCTGGGCGAGCTGATGGTGGGCCCCGCCCAGCGCAGGTCGGGCATCGCGACGCGGCTGCGGACACTGCTCATGACCCGGCACACGGCCGACGTCGTCGTCACCGTCATCCAACGGGGCGACGACCTGGGGCGGGAGGTGCTGCGGGCCTGGGACTGGGCGAAGCTCGGCGAGTTCGACCCCGGCCGCGAGGGGTGGCTGCGACCGCCGTCACCGCTGCCGTGACGAACCTTCCGGGTGAGCCCCGGGCCCAGCCCTGAACCTCAGGCCTTGGTCGCCTTCAGGGTGTACATGAGCGGGATGCGCGGCCGGTCCACGGGGAAGCGGTAGGCGCCCTCGCGCCGTTCGAGTGTGCCGAAGCGCGCGAAGAGGGTCGTGTCGCGCTCGCGCAGGAAGTCGACGCGCAGCCCCGCGGCGGCGAGCGCGGAGACCACGTCGCCGATCGGGTGCTGCCACTCGACGCTGCGGTTGTGGACGGTCGGCGTGCCGGCGTCCGCGTATCCGTCGGGCCGCTCCTCCACCCAGGCCTCGCGCGCGAAGTAGTCGTGCTCCACGCGCGTGCCCGTGGCGTCGTCGAGGATGTCGGTGAGCGGATGGAACTCCGCGAGGTAGAGGAAACCGCCGGGCGCGACCAGCGAGGCGGCCGTCTCCGCCCAGCGCCCGACGTCCGGCAGCCAGCCGAGCGCACCGACGCCGGTGTACACGATGTCGTACGAGGAGTCGGGCACCGCCTGCGCCGCGTCGTACACGTCGGCGGCGACGAAGGCGGCCTGCTCCGGCGTCAGCCCCAGCTCGGCGGCGAGGTCGCGGGCCGCCTCCACGGCCGGCTCGGAGAAGTCCAGGCCGACGACGCGCGCCGCCCCGTGCCGCGCCCAGGAGAGCGTGTCGAGGCCGATGTGGCACTGGAGGTGCAGCAGCGACTTCCCGCGTACGTCGCCGACCTCGGCGAGCTCGAAGTCGCGCAGGGGGTCCTCGCCCGCCCGGAAGGCGTCGAGGTCGTAGAAGTCGCCTGCCAGGTGGATGGGGACGCGCTCGTCCCAGCGCTTCCTGTTGGTGTCGCGCCAGTCCTCGGGCGTCGGGGAGTACATGCCGGAAAGTTATCCACAGGCTGGGGACCCTCGCCAGCGGATTGTGGGCGGCGGCAGGCAGTATGGGGGCATGAGCGAGACGGGTGCCGAGAAGGCCACGGGGACGCAAGCCATGCCGGACTGGGAGAAGCGGTTCAGGGCACCACGGGTGTCGCTGCCGGACTGGGCGGAGGACGCCCCGCAGCGCTCCCTGTTCGTGTCGAACGCGACGGGGACGTACGAGTTGTACGCATGGGACAGGGAGACCGGCACCCAGCGCCAGGTGACCGACCGGCCGAATGGTACGACGGACGGCGTCCTCTCGCCCGACGGCGAGTGGATCTGGTGGTTCAACGACAAGGATGGCGACGAGTTCGGCGTCTGGCTGCGCCAGCCCTTCGCCGGCGGCCCCGACGAGCCCGCGGTCCCCGGCCTCGACGCCTCGTACCCCGCGGGCCTCGCCCTCGGCAGGGACGGCGGGACGGTGGTCGTCGGCCGCTCCACGGACGAGGAGGGCTCGACGATCCACGTCGTGCGCCCCGGCGCCCCGGACGCGGGCCCGGTCGAGGTGTACCGGCACCGGGAGTCGGCGGGCGTGGGCGACCTCTCCCACGACGGCACCCTGATCGCCGTCGAGCACACGGAGCACGGCGACGCGATGCACTCCGCGCTGCGCGTGATCACGCCGGACGGCTCCACCGTCGCCGAGCTCGACGACACCGAGGGCGGCTCGGTCGAGCTGGGCCTGGAGGTCCTCGGCTTCGCGCCGGTCGACGGTGACACGCGGCTCCTCGTCGGGCACCAGCGGCGCGGCCGCTGGGAGCCGATGCTCTGGGACGTCGCCTCGGGCGAGGAGAATGACCTCGCGCTCGGTCTGCCGGGTGACGTGAGCGCCGAGTGGTATCCCGACGGCTCGGCGCTGCTGGTCGCGCACGGCTTCGAGGCCCGGGGCGAGCTGTTCCGCTACGACCTCGCCTCGCGGGAGCTGGTGCGCGTCGACACGCCCGCGGGCTCGGTCTCGGGCGCGACGGCCCGGCCCGACGGCACCGTGGAGTACATGTGGTCGTCGGCGGCCGAGCCGCCGGTCGTGCGCTCGACCTCCGGCGGTGTGGTCCTCGACCCTCCCGGCATGAAGGCCCCGAGGTCCGTCCCGGTGGAGGACGCGTGGGTGGAGGGGCCCGGCGGCCGCATCCACGCCCTCGTCCAGCGGCCCGCGGGCGCCACGGGCCCCCTGCCGACCGTCTTCGAGGTGCACGGCGGGCCCACCTGGCACGACAGCGACTCGTTCGCGGCGGGCCCGGCGGCCTGGGTCGACCACGGCTTCGCGGTGGTGCGGGTGAACTACCGCGGCTCGACGGGGTACGGCAGGGAGTGGACGGACGCCCTCAAGCACCGCGTGGGCCTCATCGAGCTGGAGGACATCGCGGCCGTCCGGGAGTGGGCGGTCGGCTCCGGCCTCGCCGACCCGGACCGCCTGGTCCTCGCGGGCGGCTCCTGGGGCGGCTATCTGACCCTGCTCGGCCTCGGCACCCAGCCCGACGCCTGGGCGGTGGGCCTGGCGGCCGTGCCCGTCGCGGACTACGTGACGGCGTACCACGACGAGATGGAGGCCCTGAAGGCCATGGACCGCACGCTCCTCGGCGGCACCCCGGAGGAGGTCCCCGAGCGCTTCGCGGCCTCGTCCCCGCTGACGTACGTGGACCAGGTCAAGGCCCCGGTCTACATCTCGGCGGGCGTCAACGACCCGCGCTGCCCGATCCGCCAGATCGACAACTACGTCGACCGTCTCGCCGCGCGGGGCTCGGTCCACGAGGTCTACCGCTATGACGCGGGCCACGGGTCACTGGTCGTGGACGAACGCATCAAACAGCTCTCCCTGGAGCTGGCCTTCGCCTCCCGCCACCTCAGCCCCCGGCCGGCCTGAGTCCGGCGGGCCTGAGTCCGGCGGGCCACCCCCACCGCCGGGCCGCCCTCCGGGCCCCGTACCGTGGGGGTGTGTACCGGTTTCTGCTGACGCCCCGCTGGTGGGGGATCAACGTCTTCGTCGTGCTGGCCATCCCCTTCTGCATCTTCATGGGATCCTGGCAGCTCGGCCGCTTCGAGGACCGCGTACAGGACCATGAGTCCGCCGAACGGCAAGCAGCGGCACGGGCCGAACCGGGCGCCGATGCCAAGGCCCGCCCCCTCGACTCGCTGCTGCCCGTCGACAAGAACACCTCGGGCGAGCAGGCCACGGCCACCGGCCGGTACGGCGAGCAACTCCTCGTCCCCGACCGGGAGTTGAACGACAAGCCCGGCTTCTACGTCCTCACCCTGCTCCGCACGGACAGCGGAAGGTCACTCCCGGTGGTCCGCGGCTGGCTCCCCGGCGAGGCGAGCGCCGCCAAGGCCCCCGCCGCGCCCAAGGGCGAGGTCACCGTGAAGGGCGCGCTACAGGCTTCCGAGAGCCCCGGCTCGAACGGCGTCAGCGCGGCCGGGGGCCTGCCCCAGGGGCAGCTCGGCGCGATCAGCTCGGCCTCGCTGGTCAACCTCGTACGCGACGACGTGTACGACGCGTGGGTCACCCTCGCCAAGGCGGACTCCGGGATGAAGCCGGTCCCCGCGACCGCCCCGAACGACACCGGCCTGGACCTGAAGGCCTTCCAGAACCTCGGCTACACCGGCGAGTGGTTCGTCTTCGCGGGCTTCGTCGTCTTCATGTGGTTCCGGCTGTTCCGGCGCGAGGCGGAGTTCGCCCGCGACGCCCGCCTCGGTCTGCCCACCGAGGCCTGACACCCGAGGTCTGAGAACCCGAGGCCTGACCAGCCCGAGGGGTTCAGGACGCGGGGAGGATTCCCGTGCGGTACACCGTTCCCGCGCACGCGTTGGGCACCGTCGCGCCCGCCGATGGCGCGCCCGCCTCCGTGGTCAGGGAGACCACGACGCTGCCGTCCTTCACGCCGCCGTCCGTGCGGCCCAGCTGAGGCTCCGTACCGTCGGGCGTGCCGCCCTCCGGGCTGCCGGTGCTGCTGCCGCCGCCGTCCTCGGAGGGCGTCGGGTTCGGCGAGGGCTCGCCGCCGCCGTCGGTGGGGCACGTGTCCGACGGCACCCAGGCGAACCGCACCTCGTACGCGGCGCCGGGCCGCAGCACCATCGGGCTCGCCTCCGTGGACGGGTCCGGCAGGTCGCTCGCCGCGTCGCCCGCCGTGTGGTCGACGACGGAGACCCGCGCGGGGTCGGCCGCGCCCTGCGCCGTCACGCCGACCGCGCCCGCGGACTCGACCGTGCAACTGCTGTCGGAGGTGTTGGTGACGCGGAAGCTGCCGTACACCGCGCTCTTGCCGTCTCCCGTGCCCGCGACACCGCTGGCGCCGAGCTGGGCGGCCGAGCAGGCGGGCGAGGTGGCGGCCTCGGAGGTGCCGGGGTCGGGCGAACCGGTGCCGCCGCTGCCCGCGCCTTCCTTGCCCTTGCCCTGCTTCTTGCCCTTCTTGCCCTTCTTCTCCTTGCCCTTGGACTTTTCGGGCTGCTTGCCCGAGCCCTTCTCGGTGCCTTCGGTGCTCTTGCTCTTGCCGGAGCCGCCCTGCGACTCCTGGCTGCTGCCCGCGATCGCGGGCCGGTCGTCCGCCTCGCCCCGGGAGTTGGTGACGTGCACCAGGGCGGGGACGGCGGTGCCGATGAACAGCGCGGCGGCGGCGAGGCCGACGACGGCCTGGCGCTTGCGGGCCCTGCGGGCCGGGACGGCCTGCCGCAGGTGGTCGAGGGAGCGCTCGCTCGGCTCGATCTCCTCGACGGCCTGCCGCATCATCCGCCGCAGGGCGAGCTCGTCGGAGTCCAGTGCCTCGTCCGGGGCGGGAGCAGCGGTGGTGGGGTCCGAGTCCGAGTCGGCGCCGCGTGCGGCGAGGAGCTTCTCCAGGGAACGGATCCGCTCGTCGGAGCCGTCACCCGGCGCACCCTCGGCGGCGGTCCCGTCGGATGTCTCTTCGGGGCCGTGATTCACGTTGCCGTTCCTGCCATGCCGCTCAGATCCGCCCTGCTCGTCCCGCTCGCGCTCGCTCATGCCGGCGCCTCCATGGCGACCCTCAGGGCCGCGATGCCACGCGAGCCGTACGCCTTCACCGAGCCGAGCGATATGCCCAGGGTCTCGGCGACCTGCGCCTCGGTCATGTCGGCGAAGTAACGCAGCACGAGGACCTCGCGCTGGCGCCGCTGAAGGCCCCGCATCGCCTTGATCAGCTCGTCGCGCTCCAGCAGGTCGTACGCGCCCTCCTCGGCGCTCGCCATGTCGGGCATCGGCTTGGAGAGCAGCTTCAGCCCGAGGATGCGCCGCCGCAGCGCGGACCGCGAGAGGTTCACGACGGTCTGCCGCAGATAGGCGAGCGTCTTCTCGGGGTCCCGCACCCGCTTGCGCGCGGAGTGGACCCTGATGAACGCCTCCTGCACCACGTCCTCGCAGGACGCCGTGTCGTCCAGGAGCAGCGCGGCGAGGCCGAGCAGCGACCTGTAGTGGGCGCGGTAGGTCTCGGTGAGGTGGTCGACTGTGGTGCCCGCGGTCACGCGCAAGTCATCGCCCTCGCGCTGCGCCGGGATGCGGGCGGGCCGCGCTGCGGGCATGGGCGCGATCACCGGCATGCCGCCGGCCGCGAGGGTACGACGAGGGGGACGCAGCGCCGCCGCGCCTCTCGCCTGTACCGCTGTGAAGTCGAGTACCTCTGCCACGCTTGTTGGACACGCTTCCCCCAGTCAGGGTTGTACGCATCCGGCATCGCGTTTGCGGCGAGTCGCGCGGGCATCGCTCGTGACGATGCATCAAATGCCCCCATGCGTACCAGCTCTTCCCCTATGCCCCATTTTTCTGCGGCGTTCACGACACACCTAGAAGGCGATCGCTAAAGACGCCCCCCGCCCCCTGCCGGTTGCATTGATCGCATGCGAATCTTCGAACGCCGGGATGGTCCAGTTCAAGGCGCCGCAACACGAAGTTGGACACAGAACTTACACAGATCCCACAAAGGTCCGCTCAGCGGGCCGTGAACTCCTTGGCCACCAGCTCCGCGAGCTGGGCGGTGTTCAGCGCCGCGCCCTTGCGCAGGTTGTCGCCGCACACGAAGAGTTCGAGTGCGGTCGGGTCGTCCAGGGAGCGCCGCACCCGGCCCACCCACGTCGGATCGGTCCCGACCACGTCGGCGGGGGTCGGGAACTCCCCCGCGGCAGGGTTGTCGAACAGCACGACGCCCGGCGCGGTGGCGAGGATCTCGCGCGCGCGGTCGACGGTGACCTCGTCCTCGAAGCGGGCGTGGACGGTCAGGGAGTGCGTGGTGACGACGGGAACGCGCACGCACGTGGCGGCGACGCGGAGCCCGGGCAGCCCGAGGATCTTCCGCGACTCGTCCCGTACCTTCATCTCCTCCGACGACCAGCCGTCCTCCCTCAGCGACCCGGCCCACGGCACGACGTTCAGCGCCACGGGCTCGGGGAAGGGGCCCGTGTCGTCACCGACGGCCCTGCGCACGTCTCCGGGGCTGGTGCCGAGCTCACTGCCCGCGACCAGCTCGATCTGCCGGCGCAGGGTCTCCACGCCGTCGCGCCCGGCCCCGCTCACGGCCTGGTACGAGGAGACGATCAGCTCGCGCAGCCCGAACTCGGCGTGCAGCGCGCCGACGGCCACGATCATCGAGAGCGTCGTGCAGTTGGGGTTGGCGACGATGCCGCGCGGCCGCACGCGCGCGGCGTGCGGATTGACCTCGGGCACCACGAGCGGCACGTCCGGGTCCATCCGGAAGGCCGCGGAGTTGTCGACCACGACCACGCCCTTGGACGCGGCGACCGGCGCCCACTGGGCGGCCACCTCGTCGGGTACGTCGAACATGGCGACGTCGACCCCGTCGAAGACCTCCTCCGCCAGGGCGTGGACCTCGACCTCCTCACCGCGCACGGTCAGCTTGCGGCCGGCCGAGCGCGGTGAGGCGACGAGTCTGATCTCGCCCCAGATGTCGGCGTGCTGCGACAGGATCTGGAGCATGACCGTGCCGACGGCCCCGGTCGCTCCGACGACCGCGAGCGTCGGCTTACGGCTCATCGGCCGGTGCCTCCATAGACCACGGCCTCGTCCGTGTCGGAGTCGAGCCCGAAGGCGGTGTGCACGGCGCGCACGGCTTCGTTCACGTCATCGGCGCGGGTGACGACCGAGATGCGGATCTCGGAGGTCGAGATGAGCTCGATGTTCACGCCCGTGTCGCTGAGCGCCTCGAAGAAGGTCGCCGTGACGCCGGGGTTGGTCTTCATGCCGGCGCCGACGAGCGAGATCTTGGCGATCTGGTCGTCGTAGCGCAGCGAGTCGAAGCCGATGGACGACCGGGTCTTCTCCAGGGCGTCGATGGCCTTGCGGCCCTCGGCCTTGGGGAGGGTGAAGGAGATGTCGGTCAGGCCCGTCGAGGCGGCCGACACGTTCTGCACGACCATGTCGATGTTGACCTCGGAGTCCGCGATGGCGCGGAAGATCGTGGCGGCCTCGCCCGGCTTGTCGGGCACACCGACGACCGTGACCTTGGCCTCGGAGGTGTCGTGCGCGACACCGGAGATGATGGCCTGCTCCACCGTGACGTCCCCTTGCGATTCGTTGCTGACCCAGGTGCCCTGAAGCCCGCTGAAGGACGAGCGCACATGGATCGGGATGTTGTAGCGACGGGCGTACTCCACGCAGCGGTGGAGCAGCACCTTGGACCCGGAGCTCGCGAGCTCCAGCATGTCCTCGAACGAGATCCAGTCGATCTTCCGGGCCTTCTTGACCACACGGGGGTCGGCGGTGAAGACACCGTCCACGTCCGTGTAGATCTCGCAGACCTCGGCGTCGAGGGCGGCGGCGAGGGCGACGGCCGTCGTGTCCGAACCACCACGTCCGAGGGTGGTGATGTTCTTCCCCTCCTGGCTGACGCCCTGGAACCCGGCGACGATGGCGATGTTGCCCTCGTCGATCGAGGTCCTGATGCGCCCGGGGGTGACATCGATGATCCGCGCCTTGTTGTGGACGGAGTCGGTGATGACGCCGGCCTGGCTACCGGTGAACGACTGGGCCTCGTGGCCCAGGTTTTTGATCGCCATGGCGAGCAGCGCCATGGAGATCCGCTCCCCGGCGGTCAGCAGCATGTCGAATTCGCGCCCGGCAGGGATCGGGGATACCTGCCCGGCAAGATCGATCAACTCATCCGTCGTGTCGCCCATCGCCGACACCACGACAACGACCTGATGGCCGTTCTTCTTGGCATCGACGATCCTCTTGGCGACCCGCTTGATGCCCTCGGCATCGGCTACGGAGGAGCCTCCGTACTTCTGCACGACAAGGCCCACGTGCGCTCCTCGCTCAATCCGTTGTGCGGTCGGCTCAGTCTAACGAGCGGCCGAAATTCGCCTGGCCCATATCAGAGGGTGAGATGTCCCGCCCACTCCCTGACCGGCCCGGCATACGTCCCGCTGATCGGGACATACGTCCCGGCCGCCCGGCTGGGCTCATGCCCGCTTCGGAGCACTGCACTCCGGAAAGTGGGACGCGTCACAGCATCCGGTCACTTGACCGTGCGCAGACCCAGGGGACCCGCGATCTCCTCGGCCATGACCTTGCCCGCCGCCTCTTCGAGGGTCTCCTCCGCGAGGTCCTCGTCCGTGTCCAGGCCGTCCAGGTCCTCCAGGGGCTGGTTCAGGCGGACGTGGGCCACCAGGGACTGGAGGGCCCGCAGGGCGCCCGAGGCGGTGGAGCCCCAGTTGGAGAAGTAGGAGAACTGCCACCACCACAGGGCCTCGGTGGTGCGGCCCGCCCGGTAGTGGGCCAGGCCGTGGGCGAGGTCGGCGACGACGTCCGCCAGGTCGTCCGAGATGCGGCAGGGGACCGGGGCCTTGCGGGGCTCGTACGGGTCGAAGACCTCGGAGTAGACGTCGATGGGGTCGAGGAGCGCCGCAAGGCGCTGGCGGAGGTCGTCGACGTCCTGCTCCGGGCCGATGTCCGGCTCGTACCGCTCGTCGGGGAGGATGTCCTCGTGCGCGCCCAGGCGGCCGCCGGCCAGGAGGAGCTGGGAGACCTCAAGGAGGAGGAAGGGGACCGCCGATTCCGGCTCGTCGCCCTTCGCGACCTCCCTGACCGAGACGATGAAGCTCGCGACCTGGTCGGAGATCTGGACCGCGAAGTCGTCCGGGTTGTCGGTCACTGTGTTCAGCGTGGCGTCAGACATCTAGGAGTCGTCTCCCCTCGAAGGCGCGGCCGAGGGTGACCTCGTCCGCGTATTCCAGATCTCCCCCGACAGGGAGGCCGCTGGCCAGGCGGGTGACCTTCAGGCCCATGGGCTTGATCATGCGTGCCAGATACGTCGCCGTCGCCTCGCCCTCCAGGTTCGGGTCCGTGGCAAGGATCAGCTCGGTGACCGTGCCGTCTGCCAGGCGCGCGAGGAGTTCCCGTATCCGCAGGTCGTCGGGGCCCACGCCCTCGATCGGGCTGATCGCGCCGCCCAGGACGTGGTACTTCCCCCGGAACTCGCGCGTACGCTCGATCGCCACGACGTCCTTCGGCTCCTCCACCACACAGATGACGGAGAGGTCGCGGCGCGGGTCGCGGCAGATGTTGCAGAGCTCTTCCTGCGCGACGTTCCCGCAGGTCGCGCAGAAGCGGACCTTGTCCTTCACCTCAAGGAGGGCGTGCGCGAGGCGCCGGACGTCCGTGGGCTCCGTCTGGAGGATGTGGAAGGCGATCCGCTGCGCGCTCTTGGGACCGACGCCGGGCAGCCTGCCCAACTCGTCGATGAGGTCCTGGACCACGCCTTCGTACAACGGAACGCCTCTCTGGGGATGCTGCCGGGTGCTGCTGCGTGCTGCCTGATACGTACGGTAGTTGGCCGGGTCGGTTCTTAGAAGGGAAGGCCCGGGATGCCGCCGCCGCCCAGGCCCTGCGCGAGCGGGCCCAGCTTCTGCTGCTGGAGCGCCTGCGCGTTCTCGTTGGCCGCCTGGACCGCCGCGACCACGAGGTCGGCCAGCGTCTCGGTGTCCTCCGGGTCGACCGCCTTGGGGTCGATCACCAGGCCGCGCAGCTCGCCGGAGCCGGTGACCGTCGCCTTGACGAGACCGCCGCCCGCCTGGCCCTCGACCTCCGTACGGCCGAGCTCCTCCTGCGCGGTCGCGAGGTCCTGCTGCATCTTCTGGGCCTGCTGGAGCAGCTGCTGCATGTTGGGCTGGCCACCACCGGGGATCACGATCAGCTCCTGGGTTCTCACGGTTCGATCAACGTCTGTCACAAGCGGGGTTTCCGCTTGAAACGAGCCTACGTGGTCAGAGAGGGCCACGCCCCAGCACTCTTTCGAGTGAGACGGGGCGTCTTCGTATACCTGATCAAGGCCCCCATCCGGGCGGAAAAGCCGGGAAGGCGTGCTGAGGGCCACCCATTGGGCGGTAGTACTGAGGCTCCGCAGCGACCTGTGCCGCAGCGCCGATCGTTACGCCGCCGCAGCGAACAGTCAGGGATCTCGTAGAGGAGTGCCGGGTGAGCCAGCCGGAGATGCATCCCGAGGGGGTGCCCCCCGAAGGGCAGGGCGGGCAGGGGCCTGGCACGGGCGCGGGGGCCGGTGCTCAGCGCATCGGGGATCTGACCGGCCGGGCGTTCCCCCTCGGCGACTGGGGCGAGCCCGCCGCGCGGCTCGACGAGCTGTACCGGTGGGTGGAGCGGGGCGCCCTCGACACCGCCGAGTGGTATCTCACCGACCGGGGGTGGAAGCGGCGGGGGGCCCGGCTGCTGCGGGGCGGGGCGGCGCTCGGCGCGGTGAGCGCGGGGGTGCTTCCGCTGCTCGACCTGGCCGGGGCCGTGGCCGGGGTGGCCACCTGGGGGTTCGTGTCGCTCCTCGGCGGGGCGGCCTGCGTGGGGTGCGACCGGTTCTTCGGGCTCACGTCCGGGTGGATGCGGGACGTCGCGACCGCGCAGGCCGTGCAGCGGCGGTTGCAGGCCCTTCAGTTCGACTGGGCGGCGGAGAGCGTCCGTGAGGTGCTCGGGCCCACGGAGGGGACCGCAGGCGAGGCCGCCGAGCGGTGTCTGCTGGTGCTGCGGAAGTTCTCCGAGGACGTGACCGAGCTCGTCCGGACGGAGACGTCGGACTGGATGGTGGAGTTCCGGGCGGGACCCGTGCCGCTGGTCATGCAGGCCACGGTCCCCGGGCCCGCCCGGGAGGCTCCCGTACCGCCGGGCCGGATTCCGTTGCCGCCGGGGGCCCGCCCGAACATGCCCCGGCAGCGGCCGCCGGAGCCCAGGTGACGCGGTCGCACGGGAGGGCGCCCCGCATGGTGCCTGTTCAGCTGTAGACGATCATTGAGCCCTGCGCCAGGCTCCGGGTCGTCGCCGCGTGCAGGCCCAGCCAGACGTGGCGTTCCCGGGCGAAGGGGTTCTCGTCCGGCGGAAGCGGGGCCGCCGGTTCCTCCAGGGACGTCGGGCCCGCGGGGGGCCGCGGGGCCAGCGGGGGGTTCGCGGGGTCTATGCCGATGGACGGGGCCACGAACTCCAGCTCGCGCAGGAGTGCCTGGGAGGAGCCGAGCGGGCCGCCGCCCGCCAGGAGCTCGTCGTTGGAGAGCGGGACCGGGAAGTCCACGGGGACGTACGCGCCCGCGTGGTCGTAGTGCCAGACCAGGTGCGACTGCTGGGCCGTGGCGTCGAACATCTCCAGGAGCTGTTCGTAGTCACCGCCCAGCGCGTCCACCGGCGTGACTTCAAGGCCGCAGATCTGGAGCAGGTACGCGCGGCGCAGGAAATGCAGCGCGTCGTAGTCGAAGCCGGCGACCGGCGCCACGTCGCCGGAGAGGCCCGGCATGTACGAGAAGACGGGGACGGACGGGTGACCGGCCTCGTGCAGTGCCTTGTCGTAGACGGCGAGCTCTTCCGCGAAGGGGTTGTCGGGGCTGTGGCACAACACGTCGACGAGCGGGACCAGCCACAGGTCGCAGGCCAAGTAGATCTCCTCGGTTCAAGAAGGAACAGGGGACGGGCGGTGCCGTGCGGTGCCTCGCGTGCATGCGTGCACGCACGCGTACGTGCGGGCGTGCGTCCAGGCAGCGTAGTCGGGCCCGGGGCCGCTAGCTGCCCTTGTGCAGATCCCATACCCAGGCACCGTCGACCCACCGCGCCCGGCTGCCGACGAGCCTCTCCACGGTGGTGCGCAGTTGGCCGTCGTGCCGCTGCGGGGCCAGGACGAGGACGCCCGCCTTCCAGAACCGCAGGTCCTCGCGGGCCGCCGCACGCCAGGCGGGGGTGATCTGCGCGATGCGGCCCTTGTCGGCCACGTCGCGCAGGAGGTTGGAGGTGTTGCGGGGCGAGGGACCGTAGATGCCGACGCGGTCCGGGCCCCAGGGGCCGTTGAAGTAGCCGCCGGGGAGACGGAAGCCCAGGTCCGCGGTGGTCTGCCAGTGCAGGCCCTCGGCGTCGCCGGGGTCGGGCACCGGGATCGGTACGAGTGTCTCGTCCTCGCCCAGGTACTTCCGCCAGGTGCCGTCCGCGATGAACGGCGGTACGTCGATCCGGTCCACGGCGTCCAGCGGTGCGGGCACGATCGGCAGCAGCGCGAGGGCCGCGGCGGCCCCGCCCGCGAACGCGCGGGGTCGTGAGCTCCAGGGCAGGCGGGCGAGGGCCAGCGCGAGGAGCATGCCGAGCGCGGGCGCGCACACCATCGCCACGCGCGACTCGATGACGGACTCGAAGAGCGGGCGGTCGGCGAGCGCCGCCCAGGGCCCCGGCAGCACGATGTCCGTCAGCGGAATGCGGAACTTCTGCCCCAGTGACAGGAGCGCCGCGCCCGCCACCGTGAACGCCAGCGCCTTGACCACCGCGCGGTCCCAGAGCCGTACGACGATCGCGAAGGCCAGCAGGAGCAGCGGCCAGCCGTAGAAGGCGTTGTGCTCGGTGGGGTTCATAGCCAGGCCTTCGACGCTCCGCTCGCTGCCCGCGAGGGAGCGCTCGGCGAAGGAGATGAACGCCAGCGGGCTGTTGCCCGCGTTGTCGCCGTGCAGCACGCTCTTGTAGCTCTGCGGCCCGAAGAACTGCCAGTACAGGGGGAAGGCGACCAGCGGGACCGCGACCGCGAGGGCGATGCCGAGGCCGCGGGCGAGCGGCCGCCAGGCGGTCCGTGCCACGTCCCGGTGGGCGATCGCGTACGCGGCGGCGAAGAGCAGCATGCCGAGCACGGCGAGCAGCAGGGGCTCCTCGCCCAGGAAGATCTGGTACGCCGTGAAGAGGCCGAGTACGACTCCGTCCCGTACGACACGGGTGCCCTCGCAGAGCCGCAGCGCCCTGTCGATGATCGGCGGGATCATGAACAGGACGATGAAGTTCGGGTGGGCGTTGCCGTGGCTGACCATCGGGGGCGCGAAGGCGGCGAGGAGCGCGCCGACGGCGGCGGCGCCCCGGTGCGCGACGAGCCGCTTCACGATGAGCCGGTACCAGGCGAACGCGGTGGCGGCCAGGCCGCCCGTCATCGCCACGTTCAGGGCGACCGCGGGGCCGAGGAGCCAGGTCAGGGGGGCCAGGGGGACGGAGAGGCCGAGCATGACCGTGTTGGCCATGAGGTTCACGCCGTCGGGGAAGTTCTGGAGGGTCGTGAAGAGGGGGTTGTTCAGGTGGCGGACGTTGTCGGCCGTCACCGCGAAGAACCACTCCCACTGGTTCTGGTCCTGGAGCGCGTCCGGGATGTAGCGGTGGGCGGGCGCCACCCAGCGCTCCGCGTAGAGGATGACCGCCAGGACCAGGAAGAGCAGGGCGGCGGCGATGTCCGCGCCGCGGACCGCGCGGGCCTTGAGGGCGGTCAGCTCGGCGAGGACCCGTACGTAGTCCAGCGGGCGGACCTTCGAGCCCTCCTGGTGGGACCAGCGCACCGGCACCTCGGCGACGGGCCAGCCGGCCCGGCGGAAGTACTCCAGTATCTCGACGTCGATGCCCCAGCCGCGCAGCCGGGACGCGGCGAACGCCTCGCGGGCGCGGTCGCCGTCGAAGAGCTTGAATCCGCACTGGGTGTCGCGGATGCCGGGTACGGCGACCGAGCGTATGAGGAAGTTGCCGGTCCGGCCGAGGAGCTCGCGCAGGCGGTGCTGGTGGGCGCCGATGCTCGCGCCGGGGCGCGCGCGGGAGCCGATCGCGGCCGTGTGGCCGTCGGCCAGCGCCTTGTCGAGGCGGTCGAGCTCCTCTATGGGCGCGGCGAGGTCCGCGTCGGTGACCAGGACGCGACGGCCGTACGAGGCGAGGACGCCCTCGCGCAGGGCGTGCCCCTTGCCGCGGTTGCGGTCGCTGGTCAGGAGATGGACCCGGGGGTCGGCGGCGGACGCCTCCGCGGCGATCTCCGCGGTGCGGTCGGTGGAGCCGTCGTCGACGACGATCAGTTCCCACTCGCCGCGGTACGTCTGGTCCAGGTGGTCCCGGATCGCGTCCAGGGTGGGGCCGAGCCGCTGTTCCTCGTTGTACGCGGGGACCACGACCGTCAGGTCGACGCTCATGCAGTGGCCAGCCGCTCGATGAGGGCGAGGGAGTGGGCGTTGTACTGCGCGACGATCTCGTGGGCGCCGCACGGGTCGTGGCGGGCCAGGGCGTCGACGAGTTCGCTGTGCCTCGACCAGAGGACGTCGCGCAGGTCGCCGCCGTCGCTCTCGCTCCAGCGGCGCAGGTGCGTGACCGCGCAGACCCAGGACTTCACGCGCATGCGGTGCAGGAACTCGGAGAGGTAGGGGTTGCCGAAGAGGGCGCTCAGCTCGCGCCAGAAGCGGAGGTCGTAGCCGATCAGGACGTTCAGGTCGCCCGCGCAGGCCGCGCGGGCCGCCTCTTCGCCGCGGCGGCGTACGGAGATCAGGGCGTCGCCCATGTCCTCGCGGGGCGGGCCGTTCTCCGCGAGGACGCGGAAGACACCGTCCGCGATGAGGCCGCGGGCCTCCAGCATGGCGCGGTAGTCGGCGAGGGTGTGCTCGTGGACGCGGTAGCCGCGGTGCTGGTCGGCGTCCAGGAGGCCCTGCGCCGTGAGGTTCACCAGGGCCTCGCGGACGGGGGTCGCGGAGACGCCGTACTGCTCCGCGATCTCCTTGACCGTGAACTCCTGGCCCGGCTCCAGGCGGCCGCCGAGCACCTCGTCGCGGAGGGCGTCGGCGATCTGCTGGCGCAGCGTGCTGCGGATGACGGCGGGGCCGTCGCTTCCGGGCATGGGTTGGGGCCTCCCCCTGGCGTGGTCGCCTGGCCGGTCGTGCCGACGTGGTCGTTTTCTGGCGCGCTCGGACAGCTTCGGATTGCTTTCGAGCACGTCACCCTACGCGGTGGCTCGCCTGGGGGAGGTTTCGCGGTGCGCCGGGGGCCCGTGGGGGCGTCCCCCTGGCTCGGGGTCAGGTCGTGTGGTTGTCCGCCTCCGTCAGCGCCTCGTCCAGGGCCGCGAGGCCCTCCTTCGCGTCCGCATCCGTGATGTTGCACGGCGGGACCACATGCGTGCGGTTCATGTTGATGAAGGGCCACAGGCCGCGCCGCTTCGCGGCCGCGCCGAACGCCGCCATGGGGGCGTTCGCCTCGCCCGTGGCGTTGTAGGGCACCAGCGGCTCCCGGGTCTCCCTGTTCTTGACCAGGTCGAGCGCCCAGAACATGCCCACGCCCCGCACCTCGCCCACGCTCGGGTGCCGCTCGGCCAGCTCCGCGAGGCCGGGGCCGATGATCTCCGCGCCGAGCCGGGCCGCCTGCTCGACGACGCCCTCCTCCTCCATCACCCGGATCGTGGCGACCGCCGCCCCGCACGCCAGCGGGTGCCCCGAGTACGTCAGACCGCCCGGGTAGGGCCGCCGCGCGAAGGTCTCCGCCACGGCCGCGGAGATCGCGACGCCGCCCAGCGGCACGTAACCGGAGTTGACGCCCTTCGCGAAGGTCATCAGGTCCGGCACGACACCCTCGAAGTGGTCCACGGCGAACCACTCGCCGGTCCGCCCGAAGCCCGCCATGACCTCGTCCAGGATGAAGACGATCCCGTGGCGGTCGCAGATCTCGCGGACTCCGGCGAGGTAGCCGGGCGGCGGGACCATGATGCCCGCGGTGCCGGGGATGGTTTCGAGGATGATCGCCGCCACCGTCTGCGGGCCCTCGAAGGCGATCGTGTCCTCCAGGTGGCGCAGGGCCCGCTCGCACTCCTGCTGCTCGTTCTCCGCGTAGAAACGGGAGCGGTACAGGAACGGCGCCCAGAAGCGGACCACGCCCGCGGAGCCGCTGTCGGAGGCCCAGCGGCGCGGGTCGCCGGTGAGGTTGATGGCCTGCTCGGTGCCCCCGTGGTACGAGCGGTACGCGGAGAGGACCTTGGGGCGGCCCGTGTGCAGCCGGGCCATGCGGACGGCGTGCTCGACGGCGTCGGCGCCACCGTTGGTGAAGAAGATCTTGTCCAGGTCGCCGGGGGTCCGCTCGGCGATGAGGCGTGCGGCCTCCGAGCGGGCCTCGACGGCGTAGGCGGGCGCGAACGTCGTCATCGTCGCGGCCTGCTCCTGTATCGCGGCGACGACCTTCGGGTGCTGGTATCCGATGTTGGTGTAGACGAGGCCGCTGGTGAAGTCGAGGTAGCGGTTGCCGTCGTAGTCCCAGAAGTGGGAGCCCTCGGCGCCGGCGATGGCCGGCGGGTCGATGAGCTCCTGTGCGGACCAGGAGTGGAAGACATGTGCGCGGTCCGCGGCCTTCACGGCGGCGCCGACCTGGGGATTCGGCTGAGGGGTCATGAGGCCGAGGGTAAATGTCCGCGGAGTGGACACGACATGGGCGTCCTGTCTGCCGGAACAAGCGGAACCCGACACAGTGTCGTATGTGCCGCGGGGAGGCTTTCTTCACCGGGGGCTCAGTCGTCGTCCGTGTCCGTGTCCGCCACCACTCGGGCCCGCGGGCCGTCCGGCGTGCAGCGGATCTCGTACGGCAGGTCGTCCTGTTCGTCGTCGTCGGCCGGTTCCGCCTCCAGGCGGGCCACCGCCGACGGGCCGCGGGTCACGTCGTCGTCGATGTGGAAGCCGTCGGCCGGGCTCCAGGAGACGAGGAAGACCGTGCCGTCGGTACGGCACTCCACGGTCGCCGCCCCGCCCGTGAAACGGACGGTGGACCGCTCCGGGGCCGGCGACGGCTTCGACGACTTCGGCGGCTTCGGCGGCTTCGGCGAGGGCTTCGGTGGTTTCCCCGCCGGCCCGTGCGAGGCCGCGCCGGACGGCTGCCGCGAGGGCGGAGCCTTCGTACCGCCCGAGGGGGAGCCACCGGAAGGCCCCGCCGAATCCGACGCCCTCGCCAACGCCTCGCGCACCGCGGCCTCGTCCAGCGGTCTGCTGTGCGCGGCGCCGCCCCCGCTGTCCGCGCCGGCGAGCTGCCAGGCGCCCAGTGCCCCCGCCGCCGTGCCCACGGCCACCCACGCCGCAGTCGCCGCGGCGCTCCGCCACTTCCTCATGACGCCACTGTGCAGCATCGTTTCCTAACGCCCGGTCAAGACCCCGCCAAGGAGCGGGGCCCGCCCCTGACTACGGTGGTTGTATGGCGCATCTTCTCGTCGTCGAGGACGACCCCCAGCTGCGCGGCGCGCTGGTGCGGGCCCTGCGCGACAGGGGGCACGCCGTGGCGACCGCGCCGAGCGGCATGGCGGGGCTCGACGCGGCGGTGACCAGCAGGCCCGATCTGGTCGTCCTGGATCTGGGGCTGCCCGACGTGGACGGGGCGCAGGTGCTGCGGATGCTGCGGGCGGTCAGCGACGTACCGGTGATCGTGGCGACGGCCCGCGACGACGAGCCGGAGATGGTGGCGGTACTGGAGGACGGGGCGGACGACTACATCGTCAAGCCGTTCGGCGCCGCCCAGCTCGACGCCCGCGTCAAGGCCGTGCTGCGCCGCCTCGGCGCGACCGAGACCGAGGAGCCGCTGCGGGTGGGGGCGTTGACCGTCGACACGGCCTCGCGCGAAGTCACCCTGGACGGTGCGCCCGTCGACCTGACGCCCCGCGAGTTCGACCTGCTCGCCCATCTCGCCCGCAGGCCGGGCCAGGTCGTCTCCCGGCGTGAGCTGCTGGCCGAGGTCTGGCAGCAGCCGCTGGGCGGCGCCGACAAGACGGTGGACGTCCACCTGTCGTGGCTCCGCCGCAAACTGGGCGAGACGGCCCAGCGACCGCGCTACCTGCACACCGTCCGCACGGTAGGCATAAAACTCACACCCCCGGACACCCCCGCGCCCCCGGACCCCCGAGGCGCCCCCTGATGCGCCGCAGTCTGTTGTTGCTCACTGCCGCCACGACCGCTCTCGTTCTCGCCGCCCTGCTCGTTCCGCTCACCCTGCTGACGCGGACCCATGCCGCCGACCGTGCCACGGCCGAGGCGACCGCTCGGGCGCAGTGGGTCGCTCATGCCATCGGGCCCTCCCTGGCCACCGCCGACGAGCGGGAGACCGCCGAGCAGACGGTGGAGAGCGTCAACGGCCAAGGGCTGCCCGCCACTTCGCTCGTCCTCGCGGACGGGTCGGTCATCGGGCCGCGGGACATGGGGAACGCGGAGAGCGCCGAGAACGCCGAGAACTCCGCCGTCACTGAGCCCGTCCGCCTCGCGCGGACCGGCCGTGCCTTCACCTACGAGCCCGAGTCCGGCGGGCGCCTGGTCCTGGTGCCCGTGCAGGGCGCGAAGGGCGGCACCGCGGTCGTGCAAGTGACGCTCAGCGAGCGGCAGTTGTATGCCGGGACGCTCGCCTCCTGGCTCGTCCTCACCGGCATCGGCGTCGGCCTCGTACTCCTCGGGCTGCTGCTCGCCGACCGGCTCGGGGCCCGTCTCGTCGGCGCGACCCGGCGCCTGGCCCGCACGGCCGACCGGCTGGCCGCCGGGGACCTGACCGCCCGCGCCACCCCGGAGGGGCCGCCCGAGCTGCGCCTGATCGCGGGCGAGCTGAACCGCCTTGCGGGCCGCATCGACGAGCTGCTCACCGCCGAGCGCGAGAACGCCGCCGACCTGGCCCACCGCCTGCGCACCCCGGTGGCCGCCCTGCGCCTGGACGCCGAGACGCTGCGCGACACCGACGAGGCGCGGCGCATCGCGGCCGACGTCACCGCCCTCGAACGCAGCGTCGACGACGTGATCCGCCGGGCCAGGCGCCCCCTGCGCGAGGCGCCGCGCGCGGACCTGGCGGCGGTGGCCCGCGAACGGGCCGCGTTCTGGCGGCCGCTGGCCGAGGACCAGGGACGGGACACCGGCGTCACGGCCCCGGGGCACGAGGTGCCCGTGCCCGTCCCCGCCGATGAACTGGCCGCGGCGATCGACGCCCTGATCGGCAACGTCCTTGACCACACCCCGCAGGGCACCGCCTTCCACGTCACCGTGCGCGGCACCCCCGAGGGCGAGGCCGTGCTGACCGTCCGCGACGAGGGCCCCGGCTTCCCCGGTCACGCCTCCCCCGGCCGGGGCACGAGCGGCGGCGGCTCCACGGGCCTCGGCCTGGACATCGCCCGCCGCACGGCCGAGGAGGCGCACGGCCGCTTCGGGGCGGCGAGCACGGACGGCGGGGCCGAGGTCACCCTGGCGTTCCCGCCCGCGCCCCGCGCGGAAAGGCCGTCCGTACCGCCCGCGCCCACTTGTTGATGCCCAGCTCCGGGCGGACCGCCGCATACCCCCCGCAGTACTTGGTGAAGTCGGCCGCGCGCACCCCGAACCGGTGCAGCACCCGGTCGGCCTCGGTCAGATGCCCCTTGGTCTTCGTCTCGACGAGCACGAGACCGGAGTCGGCCTCGGCGGTCCCGCCGGTCGCGGTGTCCCGTACGACGAGACCGGCGTCGCACGTGATCCGCTGGCCGTCGGCCACGAAGGTCGCCCGCTGGTAGTCCGTGACCAGGGAGGGGACGAGGCCCTCCGGTGCCTCGACGCCGTACGAACCGCGCAGCACCCCGGCGAGGAACCCCTGCCGTGCCGCGTCCAGGACGTGGTCGTCCCCTTCGAGCCGCTGCCGGTGCTTGACGGTCTCGCCACGGCCGCTCTTGAGCTTGATCTCGAACTGCCGCTCGCCGCTGTCCTGGTAGACCCGCTCCCGGATGCGATAGCGCAGGCGGCGGCCCTGGCGGTGGTCGTGGAAGGTGACGAGCTCCGGGGTGTCGTAGTACGTCGAGTGGTACCGGAACCAGCGCTTCCCGCCGATGCTGAGCGCCCGGAAGGGACCGCAGGAGCGCCGGGGGTCGGTCAGCAGGGCCGCGAAATCCCCGAAGACGTCGACGGGCACGAGATAGCTGTTGTCGAAGCGGGCCAGCAGCTCCGCCCGGGCGTTCACCTCGTCGAGCGCGATGGGTTGCGCGGCGAGCGCGGCGCGGCCGATGGCGCGTACGGCGGGGTTCACACGGTCTCCTTCGGATGGCTGGGGGCGAGCGTGCGGGACCGGCTTGTGCGTCGTCGTGGTTCCTGATGCGTGCGTCGTGACGTCTTCCCTGTGAACTCCCCGGGGCGCGTGGAAGGTTCCGGCTGGCGGAACCGGACCTCCAGCACCATGAGATCGCGTACGTAGTCGATCTCCTGCACGGTCCAGCCGAGCGGTTCGCCGAGGCGCCGGGCCAGTTCGGCGCGGAGGGCGGTCTCCTCGCGGTACACGGCGTCCAGGGTGACGACGGCCCGCCGGTCGGCCGCGAAGAGGCGCGGGTGGTCGGCGCCGTACATGACCAGGAGCAGCACGGCCGCGAGACCGGCGGCCACGGGCAGCCCGAGGGCGGGGAGTCCGCAGAGCAGGCCGAGCACCAGGGTGATGAAGTAGTACGCGACCTCCTGGTGCTGGAGGGCGTCGGAGCGCAGCCGCACGATCGAGAGCACCCCGAAGAGCCCGAAGCCGAGCGCGAGGCCGCCGTCGCCGCCCACGGTCCCGAGTCCCGCGACGACCGCGAACAGGGCGACATTCAGCGCGAGATAGGCCGGTACCAGCTCCCGCCTGCGATGCCGTGGATAGAAGACGCCGAAGGTCAGCAGCGTGACGGCGGCCAGATCGAGGGCCAGGTGAGCGCTGAGGGTCAGTGTGCTGTCCATGCCCGGTCACGCTAGGGACGGCCGGGTTAAGGCCGCCCCTGGTGGACGTTAACGAAGCGCACCACACGAAGACCATGCTTGACAGCACGCTGCCAGGCTTGACAGCACACTGCCATTACGACAGCATGCTTACGTACGACGCCATGAGCCGCAGCGACATCCACCTCACGGAGGACCCCATGTCCCGCAAGCCCGTACACCTGGCCGTCTACGACACCTTCGCCGACTGGGAGACCGGCCACACCACCGCGTGGCTGGCCCGCGCGGGGTACGAGATCCGCACGGTCGCCCTGACGGCAGGGCCCGTCACCTCCCTCGGCGGCCTGCGCGTACAGCCCGGCCTCGCGCTCGCCGAACTGCGCCCCGAGGACAGCTCGCTGCTGATCCTGCCGGGCGCCGACCTCTGGGACACGAGCGACGACCTCGCGCCCTTCGCACGCGCCGCCCGCGCCTTCCTCGACGCCGGGGTGCCGGTCGGCGCGATCTGCGGGGCCACCGCGGGCATCGCCCGTGAGGGACTGCTCGACGACCGGACACACACCAGCGCGGCGGCGATGTACCTGACGGCGACCGGCTACAAGGGCGGCGAGCGGTACGTGGAGAAGGACGCGGTCACCGACGGCGACCTGGTCACGGCGGGCCCGACCGAGCCGGTCGCGTTCGCCCGGGAGATCTTCGGGCGGCTCGGCGGCGTCTTCGAGGGCGAGAAGCTCGACGCCTGGTACCGGCTCTTCCACGACTCGGACCCGGCGGCCTACGAGACGCTCAACGCGTAGAGGCGGAGCGGCAGATGACCGACGAAGCACAGCGCGCACAGCAGGACCTGCTCAGCAGGGCGGCCCTCACCGTCTTCCGTCTCAACGGCCAGTTCCTCGCACGCTCCGAGGAGCTCGCCAGGCCGGCGGGGCTCACCGCCGCCTGGTGGCAGGTGCTCGGCGCCGTCCTGCGCGAGCCGCTGCCGGTGGCGGGCATCGCCCGCGCGATGGGCATCACCCGGCAGAGCGTGCAGCGCGTGGCGGATCTGCTGGTGCGCGAGGGCCTCGCCGAGTACGTGCCGAACCCCGCGCACCGCCGGGCCAAACTGCTGCGGCCGACCGACGCGGGCAGGGCCGCCGTGGCCAGGATCGAGCCGGGGCACGCGGAGCTAGCGGGGTGGCTCGCGGTGGCGCTCGGGGGACGGGAACTCGCGGAAACGGTAAGGGTGTTGGAACGCCTGTCCGAGGCGCTTGACGCCCTCCCCGACCCGGCTGCGGAACCCGTCGCGGGACCTGTTGTGGAACCCGTTACGGAACCGTAGAGAGCGGAGCGGTCCTCGCTGTCGTACCCGCGCACTATCCTCACCGTGTTGCACACCAATGGGGGAGGACGGTGCGGCGATGGAGAAGCTCGGGGCCGGTGATCCGCAGCGTATCGGGGCGTATCGGCTGCTGGCACGGCTCGGCGCCGGCGGCATGGGGCAGGTGTACCTCGCGCGGTCCGGCAGGGGCCGCACGGTCGCGGTGAAGCTGGTGCGCCAGGAGCTGGCGGAGCAGGACGAGTTCAGGAACCGCTTCCGGCAGGAGGTGCAGGCCGCGCGGCAGGTCGGCGGGGCGTGGACGGCGCCCGTCCTCGACGCCGACACCGAGGCGGCCATCCCCTGGGTGGCGACGGGGTATGTGGCGGGACCCTCACTCCAGAGCGTCGTCTCGCACGGCCACGGGCCGCTGCCCGAGCGGTCGGTGACCATCCTCGCGGCCGGTCTGGCGAACGCACTCAAGGACATCCACGCGGCGGGCATCGTCCACCGCGACCTCAAGCCGTCCAACGTCCTCATCACGATCGACGGCCCGCGCGTCATCGACTTCGGCATCGCCCGCGCCCTGGAGACGGTCACCGACGGCGGCCTGACCCGCACCGGGGCGCTCGTCGGTTCGCCCGGTTTCATGGCACCCGAGCAGGTGCGCGGCGACCGGATCACCCCGGCCTGCGACGTCTTCTGCCTCGGCTCCGTCCTCGCGTACGCGGCGTCGGGCGCGCTGCCCTTCGGCACGGCCAACAGCGGTGTGCACGCGCTGATGTTCCGCATCGCGCAGGAGGAGCCCGACCTGGAGGGGCTCCCCGAGAGCCTCGCCGAGCTGATCGGCGCCTGCCTGCGCAAGGACCCGGCGTCCCGGCCCTCCCTCGACGACGTCCTGGGGCTCACGGGCGCGCAGGACACGCTGAGCGAGGCCGGCCGCACGCTCGACCCGTGGCTGCCGGGCGCGCTCGTCGCGCAACTGGGGCGGCATGCCGTGCAGTTGCTGGACGCGGAGGACCCGGACGAGCCGGGGGCGCAGGCGGGCGGCTCCGCGAATGGCTCCTCGACGCCGGGTTCCTCTCAGGGCGCGGCTCCCGGAAGCACGCCCTCCGTGGGTGCGCCGCCCGGCGGCACGCCACCACTGCCGCCCGTGACTCCCCCGGCAGCCGCCGCCGGAGCGACAGCCGCGCAGAACGGCGCACGCAACGCCGCCGAGCCGCCCGCCGCCGACGGGCACACGCCCCCGCCCCCGGGCACGCCCGGCGCCACGCCCCTCGACCACCTGCCCACCATGGTCTCGGGCCAGTCCCCGCCGCCCGCGCCGCCGCCCGGCACCCCGGCGTACGGCTATCCGCAGCAGCACCAGCCGCCGCCGGCCGGCTACGGCTACCCGCAGCAGCAGCCTCCCGGGTACGGCTCGACGCCCCCCTACGGCCCCGGGTACGTCGCCCTCGGCCCGCCCGAGCCGCCGCGCCGCAACGGCCGTTCGACGGCGGCGCTGATCGCCGTGGCGCTGATAGTGGCCATCGGCGCGGGCGGCACGGTCTACGCCGTGATGAACGGCGAGGGCGACGGCAAGAAGGACGACGGCGCCAAGAACACCGCGAGCAGCGGCCCATCGACACCCGGCCCGACCTCGCCCACCCCGGGGCCGAGCACTCCGGACCCCACGCCCACCACCCAGGACGACGACGAGGGCACGGTGCCCGAGAAGTACCTCGGCACCTGGGCCGGCGGCCTCGACAACGACGCGGGACACCACACCCGCCGCCTCACCCTCCAGCAGGGCGAGACCGGGGACACCTCGCTGTCCCTGGTCGCGGAGGGCCCGATGAAGGACGGCACCCCCTACCGCTGCGTCTTCCAGGGCAAGCTGGAGTCCGCCTCCGACGAGCGGCTGCACTTCAGCGGCACCGAGATCACGGTGGGCGAGCCCATGTCGGCGTGCACCCCGGGCAAACCGAGCGTCGTCACGATCCTCGGCAACGGCAAACTGCGCCGCGCCAACACGGACGGCACGGGCGAGATGACCTACGACAAGGCGGGCTGAGCGCGCCGGGCGCCGCCTCGGCGCACCGGACCGTACGAGCTGAACCGTCGGCGAACAGTCGCCGACGGGACGGCGAAGGGGGCCCGCGCCAGCCGCCGGGCGCCTACGGTCACCGCTCATGGAGTGGTTGAGCACCGAAAACACCATCGCCGTACTGACGGCGGTCCTGGGCCTGCTCGCCACCGTGGGGGCACTCTGGTACGAACGCCGGGTGCCACGCCGGAAGCGCATCGGCTACCGGGTGCAGCTGGACACCGCCATAGGCGACAACGTCCGTACGGGCGGCGCCAATGCCCGCCTCGGGCTGTTCGACGAGACGCCCGAGATGTCCGACGCCACCCTCGTCCTGCTCCGCGTCGAGAACGACGGCTCGCAGTCCGTCTCCGACGCCGACTACACCGGCCGCGCCCTGCACGGCCTGACCGCCGTCTTCTCGGGCCGTACCGTCCGGGGCCTCGCGGTGACCGCGCCGGCCGGCGCCGACCACCTCATGGAGCACTTCACGCAGGGCGCGGGCCTGCGCTACGAGGGCAGCACCCTGCACATCCCGCGCGTCCCGCTCAACCGGGGCCAGCACTACAAGCTCCTGGTCCTGCTCACCGGCGGCCCCGTCGGCGGCGAGGTCATCGTGTCCGGCGGCATCCAGGCGGGCGAGGTCCAGCCCAACCGGTCGACCACGCTCGACGACAAGCCGCCGGTACTCTCCCGGCCCGCGCGGCTCCTGACCGTACTGCTCACCCTGTCCGTCATCACGCTGGCCACGATCATCGTGCTGCGCGACGACAACCCGCCGCCGATCGAGTGCGCGACGGGGGAGCTGACGGTGCTCGGCTCGACCGCGTTCGCGCCGGTCGCCGAGGAGCTGGCGGACAAGTACGAGAAGGACTGCCCCGGCTCCGACATCACGGTCGCCGCGCACGGCAGCGCGGCGGGTGTACGCGAACTGAACGACGAAGGGAAGCAGTTCAGCGGCGGCAGCGACGCTGCCGGTGGCCGGGGCAAGGGCTCGCCGCCCCTGCTCAGCTTCTCCGACGGTCCGAAGTCCGACGGCTTCCCGCGCCTCGCGGAGACCCGGGTCGCCGTCTCCGTCTTCGCGCTGGTCCTCAACGACCGCGTAAAGCTGACGAACCTGACGTTGCCGCAGGTGCGCCGCATCTACCGTGGCGGCGTACGCAACTGGGAGGAGCTCGGCGGCCCCAACCTGCCGGTGGTCCTCGTCAGCCGGGGTTCGAGCTCGGGCACCCGTGACACCCTCCAGCGCCGCGTCCTTGACGGCGCCTTCGAGATCAAGGCCTCGTCCAACGACTGCCTGAGCAAGGACGACCGGTCGGTGCCCGTCACGCGCTGCGAGCTGGACTCCACCGAGCAGGTGCTCGACGCCGTCGGCCGCATTCCGGGCGCCATTGGCTACAGCGAACTCCGCGCGGCGGAGGGCCTGAAGGGCCTGCACCGCCTGAACCTGGAGGGCCACGCGCCGTCCGCCGAGAACCTGGAGAAGAGCGGCTACCCGTACCGCGAGATCGAGTACGCCTACACCTACGGCCAGCCCCCCGCCGACTCCCTGGCCTCCAGCTTCCTCGCGTACGCACGCGGCAACGGCCTGGACGTCATCCGCACCCACGGGCACCTGCCGTGCGCGACGCCGGAAGGGTTGCGCATCTGCGGCGACGCCACGGCGGGGTGAGCGGGGCGGGGCTCCCTGCGGGGGGCCGCCCCGCCATGTGTCACGACAGCCGGATCGTCCGGACCAGCGGCATGTCCGCGTACAGGTCCGGGGCGGTCGTCACCACGGGCCGCCCGTCCGGCCAGTCGGGCGTCGGACGGGACAGATGGACCGCCTGGCCGACCCGCCACTGGACGCCGTCACGCAACAGCACGCCCACAGCCGACGCCCCGGCGTAGTCCAGCTCGACGATCTCCGCGGCGGGCAGCGCGCCGACGTGCTCGGCGAGCCCCTTGCGCATCCCTTCCGCCGCCGCCAGGCAGAGTGCCGGTACGTAGACGTGCCGGGTGGGGCCGTGCGCGGTGTTCGAGATGAACTGCGAGGCGAGCCGATTGCCCGAGCCCAGCGCGAGCAGGGCGCTCTCGTCGTAGATCACCGCCGTGGACCCGCTCACAGGCTGTCCACGTGCCGACCGGCCTCCAGGTCCTGCCACACCTTCTCGGCCCTGTCGTGGTCTTCGTCCGTCAGCGTCACGCCGAAGTGCGTCTCGCAGTACGCCTTGGCCTCCTCGTACCGCTTCCGCAGCTCGTCCTTGGTGGGCGTGGCGCCCGCCAGCTCGGCGAGCAGGTCGCGCATGGACATGCCCCGCTCGCGGGCGAGCACCATGAGCCGGTCACGGACGGCGGGGTCAACCTTGACGGTGGTGTCAGCCATGACGACAGTATACTGGCGGTATACCGTCTCGGGCCGCTCAAGCAACGCGGTCATGCCGTTCCTTTCTGCTGGGTGAACCCGACCGCACGGATGTGGGCCGGGAGTCTGTGATGTGCGGCCCCTGCGGGGCCGTCGGCAGCCTCACCCGGGCGAGTTCAGCGCGCCGTGCAGCAGCAGCGTGTGGACGAGGCGTCCGTCGCCGGTGGGCCGGTAGCGCCACCGCAGCGGCCAGGTCCAGCCGCCGAGCGCGGGCACCGGGATGTACGAGATGTGCCCCGGCCCGGCGGTCAGCCGGGTGACACCGTCCGGCCACGCCCGGTGCGACGTACTGCCGACCGGCACGAGGAAGTACACCGCGCGGCAGGCGCGGGCCTCCTCGATGACCGGCCCCGGGTCGCCGCCCGTGTGCCGGGCGAGCTCGTCCGCGAGGGCGCGGCCCGCGTCGCCGTCGACCCGTACGGCATCGAACTGGACGCCTGCTTTACGGAGTTGGATACCGGCGGCAGGAACCCAGTCGACCTGCGTGTTTCGCGTGTTCATGGGACCAGCTAAGCCGGACGGGGATAGCGTCTTCCATAACTCTGTGTCGACCACCGCGCACGGTCAGGATTCGGCGCCGCCTGGTTGAGATCACTTGAGTTCGGTTGAGATTGCTTGGGTTCGGTTGGGTTTCGAACTAGCTCGGAGGTGACCGCAATGGCGCGGTCCGGGAACAAGGACGAGGCGGGCGGCGTCACCCACCTCGTCGCCGCCCTGGCGAAGGCCCTGCGGGAGCAGCATCAGCTCTCACAGGACAAGTTGGGCGAACTGATCGGCTACACGGGCTCCGCGATCAGCGCGATGGAGACGTGCGCGCAGCCGGCGAGCGACCAGATGCTGGTCAAGTTGGAGGAGGTGATCGGGGCGGGGCTGGGCATCTTCGAGAAGGCCCGCAGGTATGTCTTGATGGAGAAGTACCCGGCGCGGTTCCGTGGCTTCTCCGCGATGGAGGCGGAGGCGCTCACGCTCTCCTCGTACGAGAACCTGGTCGTCGACGGTCTCTTCCAGACGGAGTCATATGCGCGGGCGTTGATCACAGGGGGCTACCCGCCCGTGTCCGAGCAGAAGCGCGAAGAGTTCGTCGAAGCCCGGCTCGCCCGCAGGGCGCTCTTCGACCGGAACCCGACTCCGATGATCGAGCTGATCCTGGAGGAGTCCGTGCTGCGGCGCCCGTTCGGGAGCTGGGATATCCACCGTGGCCAACTACGCTCGCTTGCCGAGGACGCCCAGCGTGTCAACGTCACCCTTCAGGTGCTGCCACTTGAGCGCGGACTACGCGGTACGTACGCGGGCGACCGTGGCCCCATGAAGCTCGTCGAAACCAAGGATCATGAGCATGTGGTCTTCATGGAGATCGAGGACCAGGGCATCCTGGTCAGCGATCCCGCCGAAGTCTCCCAACTATCGCACCGCTATGCGAAGATCCGCGCACAGGCCCTGAGTCCCGACGACTCGCTGAGCCTCATCGAGCGGTTGGCAGGAGAAGATCAGCGATGAGCAGCAACCTGCGGTGGTTCAAGTCGAGCTACAGCGACAGCGGGGGCGGCAACTGCCTCGAAGTCGCCTACGACTGGCGCAAGTCCAGCTACAGCGACGACGGCGGCGGCAACTGCGTCGAAGTGGCCACCGGCTGGCGCAAGTCGAGCTACAGCGACAGCGGCGGCGGTCAGTGCCTGGAGATGGCCCCCTGCCCCCACACCCCCACCACCCACATCCGCGACTCCAAGAACCCCGAGGGCCCCACCCTCACGGTCACTGCGGACGCCTGGGCCGCGTTCCTTGCAGGGAAATCACACCTCGCCGGAGAGTAACCCCAGGTCAGCAGCGGGAGGGCGTGAAACTTTCCTGCCCCCGGACGGGTCAGGTGCGGTAGCGGGGGAACTCGGCGGTGTCTACCGACCCCTGGCCCATCCGAACCCTTTCACCGAACTTGTAGTGAGCCGGGGCGGCCTACTCCTCGCTCGGGCATGACGGAGATGCCCTCCCACGGCAACGCCGCTCGCTGTCATGGCCCGAGCGTGCCGGACATGCCGAAGGGGTGAGTCGCACGTCAGCGCGACCCACCCCTTTGAGCGGCTGCCTATGAGCGGCTGCCTAGACGAACGAGTTGATCTCGATCGTCTCCGTGCGGCCCGGGCCCACGCCGATCGCTGAGATCGGGGCGCCGGACATCTCCTCCAGGGCCTTCACGTAGCCCTGCGCGTTCTTCGGCAGGTCGGAGAAGGTCTGGGCCTTGGTGATGTCCTCGGTCCAGCCGGGGAGGTACTCGTAGACGGGCTTCGCGTGGTGGAAGTCCGTCTGGTTGTACGGGAGCTCCTCGACGCGCTTGCCGTCGATCTCGTACGCGACGCAGACCGGGATCTGCTCCCAGCCGGTCAGGACGTCCAGCTTCGTGAGGAAGAAGTCCGTCAGGCCGTTCACGCGGGTCGCGTAGCGGGCGATCGGCGCGTCGAACCAGCCGCAGCGGCGGTCACGGCCGGTGGTGACGCCCCGCTCGCCGCCGATGCGGCGCAGGTCCTCGCCGTCCTGGTCGAACAGCTCGGTCGGGAACGGGCCCGCGCCGACGCGGGTCGTGTACGCCTTCAGGATGCCGATGACGCGGCTGATCTTCGTCGGGCCCACGCCCGTACCCGTGCAGGCGCCGCCCGCGGTCGGGTTCGAGGAGGTGACGAAGGGATACGTGCCGTGGTCCACGTCCAGGAGCGTGCCCTGGCCGCCCTCGAAGAGGACGACCTTGTCCTCGTCGAGCGCGTTGTTGAGGATCAGGGTCGTGTCGGCGACGTACTGCTTGATGTTCTCGCCGTGCTCCAGGAGCTGCTCCACGATCTGCTCCGCCTCGATCGCGCGGCGGTTGTAGAGCTTCGTGAGGAGCTGGTTCTTGATCTCCAGCGCCGCTTCGACCTTCTGCTGAAGGATCGACTCGTCGTAGAGGTCCTGCACGCGGATGCCGGTGCGGTTGATCTTGTCGGCGTAGGTCGGGCCGATGCCGCGACCCGTGGTGCCGATCTTGCGCTTGCCGAGGAACCGTTCCGTCACCTTGTCGACGGTGACGTTGTACGGCGTGATGATGTGAGCGTTTCCGCTGATCAGCAGCTTCGACGTGTCGACGCCGCGCTCGTTCAGACCGCTCAGCTCGGAGAGCAGGACCGACGGGTCGACGACGACTCCGTTGCCGATGACAGGCACACAGTCCGGGGAGAGGATCCCGGAAGGGAGGAGATGCAGCGCGTACTTCTGGTCGCCTACGACAACCGTGTGGCCGGCGTTGTTGCCGCCCTGGTAGCGCACTACATAGTCCACCGAGCCACCGAGCAGGTCAGTGGCCTTTCCCTTGCCTTCGTCACCCCACTGAGCACCGAGCAGCACAAGTGCGGGCACAGGCGTACACCCCTTCCGGGCGGGGCATGTCCAAGGTCTGGGGGCCGTAGCCGCCGTATGGGTGTGCCTTGGATGCTGCCCCGGAATAGACGAAGCCCCTGGCGCAATAGCGCAAGGGGCTCTTGCACAAAGATGCTACCCGAGGAAGGACGGACGTGTCGGCTCGCGACCACCTGCTAGTCGTCATCGACCCGGTCGCCCGCCGCATGGACGGCGAGTCGGTACGGATCGCGAAGGACGTACTCGGGGCGGGCGCGGCGATCCGTACCTGTCTGCCCGAGGGTCCGGAGGACTTCATGAAAGCCCTGGCCAGACGGGGTGCGAGACGCCTCGTGGTGGTGGGTGACGACCGGGCCCTGCTGCGCGCCGTGGCCGCCCTGCACCGGGAGCGGGGGCTCGGTGACGCCGCGCTCTCGCTGGTGCCGGTGGGGGCCTCGCAGACGTTGGCGCGGGCGCTCGGAGTGCCCGCGGGGGCGGTCGCGGCGGCCCGCGCGGTCCTCGAAGGGGCGGTACGGAGACTCGATCTGCTGGTGGACGAGAGCGACGGGGTCGTCCTCGGTGACCTGCGGATTCCTCCGGTGGGGGCGGTGGATTCCGCCGCCGGGCCACCGGAGGCGCCCGGCGGCGCCACGACCACCGTGGAGGGGCACGCCTGGCTGCGGACCTGCCAGTCCTTCGTACGGACCCTGGCCACGCGGCCCTCGCGGGTGGCGACGGCGCCGGGGCCGGGGCCCGCGCGGCTGCGGGTGGAGGCGGACGGCGTCACCCTGGTCGACCTGGACCAGCCGGTCGCCGGTATCCACGTCACCGCGGGGGGCGGCGGACTCGCCCAGGTGGAGGTGCGGCCGTCCTCGGTGGGCGCGGAGGCGGCACCGCTGCGGGTGCGGGCACGGACGGTGACGGTGTCGGGGGCCGACTTCCGCTACCGCGCGGACGCGGTGGTGACGGGGCCGGTGCGCACGCGGACGTGGACGGTACGTCCGGAGGCCTGGGGGCTGACGCTGCCTCGGTGACGCCATTTCGGGGGCGGTGCCTCGGTGGCGCTGCCTCGGTGCGGGGGCGCCTGGGGTCGTCCCGGCCGGCCCGGGGGCGGTGCCTCAGCGTCCTGCGGGCCGCCTGACCGGCGGCTTCGCCCGGCTGCGGCTTCGCGGCGCCGCCCCACCGGCGGCCTTGCCCGCCCTCAGTTCTTGCCGAAGAGCGTCTCGCGGTGGATGCGCCAGCGGGCCATCATGCCCGCCAGCTCGGCCTCGATGAACTCGAAGAAGGCCAGCGTCTCGGAGAGGCGGCGGCCGGCGGGGGTGTCCGGGCCGAGGTTGGCGACGCCGTCCCGCAGCGCGCTCTCCCAGCGCTTGAGCACCCCGTCACGGTTGCCCAGCGCCTCGTACCACTGGTTGTCGTGCACCCGGAAGATGTCGCGCCGGGTCCCGGGCTCGCGCTCCCGCGTAACCATGTGCTGCTGGGTGAGGTACCGCACGGCGCCCGACACCGCGGCGGGGCTCACCCGCAGCCGTTCGCCCAGCTCGGCGGAGGTGAGCGCGCCGGAGTCGGAGGCGAGCAGGGCGGTGAAGATACGGGCGGGCATCCGGGGCATCCCCGCCTCGACGAGCTGCGCGGCGAACTGCTCCACAAACCGCGACACGACCTCAGCGTGCCCGGGCGGGGGCTGCGGCGGCTGCGGCTGGGGCTGCTGCGGCTGGGGCTGGGGCTGCTGCGGCTGGGGCTGCTGCGGCTGGGGCTGCTGCGGGTCCTGCGGCTGCTGCGCCGGCCGCTGCGGCGGCTGCCCCTGCCGCAACCCCGGCGATGACTGCGGCGGCTGCGATGGCCGCGCCGCCCCGTCCCGCGTCTCGTCGTCCTTGGTCATCCGTCGATCATCTCCCGCGCTCCCCCGGCCACCATCGCCGCCGCCCTCATGGGCACGTTCAGGGAGAGTTTATACGTTTCCTTAACTTCACAAATTTGTGAAGCTCGCGTACGTTCGCATTATGACGAAGGCACCTCAGGCCGTCGACGTATCCGGCCTGCACAAGTCGTTCGGCCCCACCCATGCCCTCGACGGGCTCGACCTGCACGTCGAACCCGGCGAGGTGCACGGCTTCCTCGGGCCCAACGGGGCCGGGAAATCCACCGCCATCCGGGTCCTGCTCGGGCTGCTCCGCGCCGACTCCGGCACCACGCGCCTGCTCGGCGGTGACCCGTGGGCCGACGCGGTGACCCTGCACCGCCGCGTCGCGTACGTCCCCGGCGACGTCACCCTGTGGCGCAACCTCTCCGGGGGCGAGGTCATCGACCTCTACGGAAAGCTGCGCGGCGGGCTCGACCGGGCCCGGCGTGACGAACTCGTCGAGCGGTTCGAGCTCGACCCCACGAAGAAGGGCCGCACGTACTCCAAGGGCAACCGCCAGAAGGTCGCCCTCGTCGCCGCCTTCGCGTCCGACGTCGACCTGCTGATCCTCGACGAGCCGACGTCCGGGCTCGACCCGCTCATGGAGGGGGTCTTCCAGGGGTGCGTGCAGGAGGCGCGCGGGGCCGGGCGGACCATCCTGCTCTCCTCGCACATCCTCAGCGAGGTCGAGACGCTCTGCGACCGCGTCAGCATCATCAGAAAAGGCCGGACGGTGGAGAGCGGCTCCCTCGCCGAGCTGCGCCATCTGACGCGGACCAGCGTCACCGCCGAACTCACCGGCCCGCCCGACGGCCTGTCCTCGCTCCCCGGCGTCCACGACCTCGACGTCGCCGCCCAGGAGTCAGTCGAGGGCGGGCCGGGCCATCGGGTGAAACTCCAGGTCGACACCGACAAACTCGGCGCGGTCCTCACCTCGCTCGCGGGCTCGGGCATCCGGTCGCTGACCAGCACCCCGCCCACCCTGGAGGAGCTGTTCCTGCGGCACTACCAGGACGACGTGCGGGACAGCGCCGGCACCGGCACCGGCACCGGCGCACGGGAAGAGGCGATGACGCGATGACCGCCGCCGTCGGTCTCGGTACCGTCTCCGTGGCCCGTGCCGGGAACAACCGCCAACTCGCCGGTACCGGCACACTGTTGCGGCTCGCCCTGCGGCGTGACCGGGTGATGATGCCGGTCTGGGTGCTCGTCGTCTCCGGGATCGTCCTCGCGATGCCGGGCTCCTTGGAGAGCGTGTACGCGACCGCCGCCGAGCGGTCCGACGCCATGGAGTCGATGAACGCCAACTCCTCGATGCGGGCCATGTACGGGCCCGTCTTCGGCGACTCGCTCGGCGCCCTCTCCGCCTGGCGCATCGGCTGCTACGCGGGGGTACTCGCCGCCGTCATGAGCCTCGTCATCGTCGTACGGCACACCCGTGACGAGGAGGAGACCGGGCGGCAGGAGATGCTCTCCGCGGCCGTGGTCGGGCGGCGGGCGCCGCTCAGCGCCGCGCTCCTCGCGGCCTTCGTGGCCAACGCCTGCGCCGGGCTGCTGATCGTCCTCGGCATGGCGGGGCGCGGCGGCTCGGGGGCGTTCGCGCTCGGCGTCGGGGTCGCGGGCACCGGCATGCTCTTCGCCGGCGTGGCGGCCGTCGCCGCGCAGCTCACCGAGAGCGCGCGGCTCGCCAAGGGGCTCACGGCGGCCGTCCTTGGCACGGCGTTCGTCCTGCGGGCCGCGGGTGACGCGGGCACGGCGGACGGCTCGTCCGCGCTGACCTGGCTCTCGCCGCTCGGCTGGCAGGAGAACCTGCGGCCCTACGCGGGTGAGCGCTGGTGGGTGCTCGCGCTCATCGGCGGCGCGGTCGTGGCGCAGGGCTTCGTCGCGTACGCGCTCGCGGGGCGGCGCGACCTCGGCATGAGTTTCCTGCCGACGCGGCCGGGGCCCGCGCGGGGCCGGATCGCCACCCCGGGCGCCCTCGCCCTGCGTCTCCAGCGGGGCAGCGTGATCGGCTGGACGGCCGGGTTCGTACTGGCGGGGATCGTGTTCGGCGGGATGGCCTCCGGTGCGGCCGATCTCGTGGGGGAGAACCGGAGCACCCGCGACATCATCGAACGCATGGGCGGCCAGGCAGGGCTGACGGACGCCTTCCTGGCCACCATCACCGGGCTCTTCGGCATGGTCGCCGCCCTGTACGTCGTGGCGTCCGTGCTGCGGCTGCACGGCGAGGAGACCTCGCAGCGCGCCGAGCCGGTGCTCGCGGGCGCGGTGGGACGGCTGCGGTGGGCCGCCGGGCACCTGGTGATCGCCTTCGGCGGGACGGTGGTGCTGATGACCGCCTGCGGGCTCGGCATGGCGGTCGGCCACGGGCAGGACGCGGCGGCCCTGGTCGGCGCGAGCCTGGCGCAGCTCCCCGCGATCTGGGTGCTCGGCGGCCTCGCGGTACTGCTCGTCGGGGCGTACCCGAAGGCGGCCGTCGCCGCCTGGGCCGTCGTCGGGAGCTGCCTGGCCATCGGCTGGATCGGCCCGGCGCTCGACCTCCCCCGGGCGGTCCTGGACCTCTCCCCCTTCGGGCACCTGCCGAAGCTGCCGGGGGCCGCGATGGACTGGGCGCCGCTGCTGCTCCTCACCCTGATCGCGGCGGCGCTCGTCACCGTGGGGCTCGCGGGGCTGCGGAGGCGGGACATGGCCGGTTAGCCGGGGCCTCGGGGCTTCCCTGGGGCGTCCCTAGGTTTCGACCAGGAGTTCCCGCAGGCCGCGGATCACGAAGTTCGGCTTGCGGTCGGGTTCGGCCGCGAGCCGGAGCTTCGGGGCCCTTCGCAGGAGTGCGGCCAGGGACGCCGCCAGTTCGATGCGGGCCAGCGGCGCGCCGATGCAGTAGTGGATGCCCGCGCTGAAGGAGACGTGGGGGTTGTCGCGGCGGGCCAGGTCGAGTTCGGCGGGGCGGGTGAAGACGGCCGGGTCGTGGTTGGCGGAGCCGAAGAGGAGCGCCAGTTCGGAGCCGCGTGGAATCGTCGTGCCGTCGATCTCGATGTCGTCGAGCACCCAGCGTTCGAAGAGCTGGAGCGGGGTGTCGAAGCGCATCAGCTCCTCCACCGCCGTGGGGATCAGGCGCCCGGGATCGGCGCGCAGGGCGGCCAGTTGCCCGGGGTGGCGGAACAGCGCGTGCCAGCCGTTGACCGTGGCGTTGACGGTCGCCTCGTGCCCCGCGTTGAGCAGCAGGGCGCAGGTGGAGATCATCTCCTGCTCGCTGAGCCGCTCCCCGTCCTCGTACGCCTCGATCAGACCCGAGACGAGGTCGTCCCCCGGCGCCGCGCGGCGGGCCGCGATCAACTCCCGCAGATACGCCGAGAACTCGGCCGAGGCCCGGACCGCGCGGGCCGCCGTGTCCTCGCCCGGGTTCAGCTCGTACATGCCGCAGATCGCCGCCGACCAGGGCCGGAGCAGATGCCGGTCGGCCTCGGGGACGCCCAGCATCTCGGCGATCACCGCCACCGGGAGCGGTTCGGCGATCCGCGCGGCGAGGTCCCCGCCGCCGTCCGCCACCAGGTCGCGCACCAGGGTGTCCGCCAGCTCCTCGACGTACGGCCGCAGCCGCTCGACCGTGCGGGGCGTGAACGCCTTGGCCACCAGGCGACGGATGCGGGTGTGCGCGGGCGCCTCCAGGTCGAGCATGCCGTGGTCGTTGAGCGTGTGGAACGGCTCGTGCTCGGGCGGCGGGGCCGCGCGGCCGAACTCCTCGTGCGTGAACCGGTGGAGATACGTCCGCCCCAGCCGCCGGTCCCGCAGCAGCGCCGACACGTCCGCGTGGTGCGGCACCAGCCACTGGTCGGTGGGGGCGTAGTGGTGCACCCGCCCGGCCTCGCGCAGCCGGGCGTAGGCGGGATACGGATCGGCGACGAACTCCGGTGACGAGGGGGCGAAGACCGCGGAGGCCTCGAAGGCTGCGTCCATGCCGCGACGCTAGCGGCGCCGGCGGGCTACGACCAGGGCTCCGCGTGGCTTCGGTCAGCCCGGCGTGACCAGTCGTGCCTCGTACGCGAACACCGCCGCCTGCGTGCGGTCCCGCAGCCCCAGCTTCACCAGGACCCGGCTGACGTGTGTCTTGATGGTGGACTCCGCGACCACCAGGCGGGAGGCGATCTCCGCGTTCGACAGGCCCTGCGCGATCAGCACGAGGACCTCCGTCTCGCGCTCGGTCAGCTCGCCGTACTGCTGGGCCTGGACCGACGCGGAGAGCCGGGGCGTGTCCGCCAGCTTCGAGAACTCCGTGATGAGGCGGCGCGTCACCGTCGGCGCGAGCAGCGCCTCACCGGAGGCCACCACCCGCACCCCGTCCGCGAGCTGGCGGGCGGAGGCGTCCTTGAGGAGAAACCCGGAGGCGCCCGCGCGCAGCGCCTGGTACACGTACTCGTCGAGGTCGAACGTGGTCAGGACCAGCACCTTCGCCGTCCCCTCGGAGGCGATGATCTCGCGGGTCGCCTCGATGCCGTTCAGCTCGGGCATGCGGATGTCCATGAGGACCACGTCCGGCGCCAGTTCGCGGACCCGGTCGACCGCCTCGCGGCCGTTGACCGCCTCGCCGATCACCTCGATGTCGGGCATGGCGTTGAGGAGGACGGAGAACCCCTCCCGCACCATCATCTGGTCGTCGGCGATGAGCACCTTGATCGTCACGAGTCCGCTCCCGCCGGGTCCATTCGGTCCGCGAGCGCGACCGGCAGGAAGACCGTGACCTCATAGCCACCGTCCGCCGTCGCCTCCGCCGTCATCTCGCCGTCCAGCATCGTGACACGCTCCCGCATGCCCGTGATGCCGTGGCCCGCCCCGGGGGACGGCTTGACCAGGCCCTTCGCCGGGCCGTTGACGATGCGCAGGCCCAGACCGCCCAGGACATGGCCGATCTCCACGCGGGCCGCGGCGCCGGGCGCGTGCCGCAGGCTGTTGCTCAGCGCCTCCTGCACGATCCGGTACGCCGAGAGCTCCACGCCCTGCGGCAGCTCACGCGCCGCCCCGGTGATCACCTTCTCGACATCGAGACCCGCGTCCCGCACGTTGTCCAGGAGCCGGTCGAGGTCGGCGAGGGTGGGCTGCGGGGCGTCCGGGGCCTCGTAGTCCTCGGCGCGCACGACGCCGAGGACGCGCCGCAGCTCGGTCAGGGCCGACACCGCGTTCTCCCGGATCGTCACGAACGCCTGCTCCAGCTCGGGCGGCGGATTCTCCACCCGGTAGGGCGCGGCCTCGGCCTGGATGGCGACCACCGACATGTGGTGCGCGACCACGTCGTGCAGCTCGCGGGCGATGTTGGTGCGCTCCTCCAGGAGCGTGCGCTTGTCGCGCTCGATGGCGGTGACGGTCCGCTGCACCGTCACCTCGCGCTGGGCCTCGCGGCGCACGTGTATGACCGTGGTGATCAGCAGGGCGACCCCGGAGAAGAACAGCATCGGCACGGAGTTGGAGCTCCCCAGGCCCCAGAATCCCTCGAAGGCCAGGGAGTACACCGCCGTCCCCGTCCACATCCACAGCGCGGTGCGCGGGCCGGTCCGCGCCGCCACCACGACCATCACCACGATGTGCCCGAAGAAGGCGGGCGGTGTCCACGGCAGACCGTCCCAGCTGTTGCCGAGCACGCCCGTGAAGGGGGTGGAGAGCAGCGAAACCCAGAAGGCGCCGACGGGCCTGATCAGGGTCATCAGGACGGCGGCGGCGGGGATGATGCCCGTCAGCATGTACAGGGCGCCGTTGCCGCCCAGGTCCCGCTGGTAGGCGACGAACACGGTGATCGCGGCCGCGAGCCCCACCAGGCCGTGCCGGGTCCAGTCCGCGTACCCGCGCATCCGCTTCGGGAGGCGCCTGCTGAGCAGCCCGTCCGACTTCTTCGGCGGCAGCGGGCGGTAGTCGAAGGCATCGTGGAACAACGCCTGTCGCATGCCGCCGACGGCCTCCATCACGAGGCGGTACTCGGGGCTGCGCCGGCCTCTGGCCTTGAGCGGATCAGTCATCTCGGTCACGCCTACGAAGGTACGGGGACGGGGTCAGGGGGTCGTCCACAGCGAGAGGGGTTCTGCGGGGTCCGTCGCAGGTACTACGCGGGCACCGCCAGGGGGGACGTGCTTGCCGTCACGGGGACGTGCTTGCCGTCAGGGAGACGTGCTTGCCGTCAGGGAGGCGTGCTTGCCGTCAGGGGGCGTGCTTTCAGTACCCCGAGGGTCTGACGACTCCCGTCTCGTACGCGTACACCGCGGCCTGCGTACGGTCCCGCAGGCCCAGCTTCACCAGGATGCGGCCCACGTGTGTCTTCACGGTCTGCTCGGCGACCACGAGCCGCCCCGCCATCTCCGCGTTCGACAGGCCCCGCGCGATCAGCGCGAGCACCTCCGTCTCGCGCTCGGTCAGCTCGCCGACGCGGGCCTTCAGCGGGCCGCGCGGGCCCCCGTCCATGCGCGCGAACTCCGCGATGAGGCGTCGGGTGATGCCGGGCGCCAGCAGCGCGTCCCCGGCGGCCACGACACGGACGGCCTCGGCGAGCTGCGCCGCCGACGCGTCCTTGAGCAGGAACCCCGAGGCGCCGGCGCGCAGCGCCTCGTACACGTACTCGTCCAGGTCGAAGGTGGTCAGGACGAGGACACGCACCTCCGGCAGGTCGGCCGTGACGCGGCGGGTGGCCTCGATGCCGCTCATCTCGGGCATGCGGATGTCCATGAGGACCACGTCGGGCGTCAGCTCGGCCACCTTGGCGACCGCGTCCCGCCCGTCCACGGCCTGGCCGACCACCTCGATGTCCGGCTCCGCGTTCAGCAGGACCGAGAAGCCCTGCCTGACCATGACCTGGTCGTCGGCGACCAGAACCCGGATCGTCATGACGTGCTGTCCCCGTTCGTAGGTGGGTGGGTGAGTGGGTGCGGGGCCGGGAGGAAGGCGGAGACCTCATAGCCGCCGTCCGCCGTGGCCCCGACGGCGAGGTCACCGCCGAGCATCGCCGTACGCTCCCGCATCCCGAGCAGTCCGTGCCCCGCGCCCGGCGAGGGCGGGGCCTTGGCGCGGGGCGCGGTGTTCGCGACGCGGACGCGCAGCCCCGCCCCGGTCCGCGCGAGGCCGACGCGGACCGTCGAGCCCGGCGCGTGCCGCAGCGCGTTGCTCAGCGCCTCCTGCACGATGCGGTACGCCGACAGGTCGACGCCCGGCGGCAGCGGGAGCCGCTCCCCGGTTCTCTCGCAGTGCACGGTGAGACCGGCCAGGCGGGCGTTGTCCACGAGGGCGTCGAGACGCTCCAGGGTGGGCAGCGGCGCCTGCGGGGCGGCCTCGGGGTCCCCGGGGTGCTCCGCGCGCAGGACGCCGAGGACGCGGCGCAGTTCGGTGAGGGCCTCCAGGGCGTTCTCCCTGATGCCCGCGAGGTTCTCCCTCAGCTCCTTCGACGGGTTCTCGACCAGGTGCGGGGCGACCTGCGCCTGGATCGAGATCACGGACATGTGGTGGGCGACGACGTCGTGCAGCTCGCGGGCGATGCGGCCGCGCTCCTCCAGGAGGGTGCGCCGGGCCCGCTCCTCGGCGGTGAGCGTCTCCTGCCGGACGAGCTGGGACCGCGCCTCGCGCCTGCCACGCAGCAGGGTGCCGATCAGCGTGACGGCGCCGAGGACGACCAGCGCCAGGAACACCGTGCTGTCGTACCTGTGCGGGACCCGCGCCTCCTGGAGCAGCGGGGGGAGGCCCACGCCGACCACCAGCGCCGTCATCGCCACGCGGGTGGGCAGCCGCAGGGCGAGCAGCAGCGTGATCACCGCGTGCGCGACGAGGCCCGGCGGGGCCCAGGGCCAGGGTTCGTTCCCTTCGCCGTGCGGCAGGCTCCCCGTCGAGCAGAGGGCCGCCGTCTCGGTCGCCGCGAGCGACAGCCACCAGGCGGGGACCGGCCGCCACAGGGCGAGCACCACGGCCACGCCCTGGGCGAGCGCCATCACGGAGCCGAGCGTGTGGCCGAGGCCGTACCGCTGGTTGAACTGGTCGAAGTTGCCGACGGTCACCGCCACCGCCAGCCACACGACGAGCAGGTGCGGGGCCCAGCGCAGCCACCGCGGCGTCGTCAGCGGCGGCAGCGGCAGCCGCCTCGGGTCGCACAGGGACCGCACGCCGCTCAGCACGAGCCCGCCGAAGCCTTCCTTCCGCCCGCCACCATCCACGGCGCCCCCGCCACCGACCACGGCGCCTCCGCCACTGGCCACGGCGTCCCCGCCACGGTCCACAACGCCCCCGCCACCGTCCACAACGCCAACCCTAGGCACGTCGTACCCCCTCCGCGTCCCGTGCCCCGACGTGGCCCCCGCGGTGCGTGCGCACGACCCGCGAACCGCCCCCGCGCTTCCCGCGCTCACCGCCGCCCCCTTGCTCATGCGCCCGGAACGCCGCCCAGCACACCCCGAGCCCCACCGCGAACACCGGCAGCCAGGCCAGGCGCGCGACCACCCAGGCCGCGCCGTCCGGCACCGTGTGCAGGCCCGGCAGCGGGGCACCGGCGAGCAGGCCGAGCGCGGTGACCGCCATCAGGGCCGTCTGGTGCCAGAGGAATATCGTCATCGCGGAGACGTTCACCAGGGCCACCGCCGCCCAGGCCGCGGGCGCGCGCAGCCTGCGGCGCAGCGGCTCACGGAGCAGCAGCGCAAGGCCGCACTGGGCGAGGCCGAAGGTGACGGCCGCCAGGGTGGGCGGGTTGAGGTTGGACAGCGCCTCGCCGGGGACGCCGACCATCGACGCGGGGTATCCGCCGAGGAGGACGAGGCCCGCGGTCGCTGCCGCCCCGCCCACGAGCAGCACCCACCCGGAGCGCCGCGTCAGCTCGCCCCGCGTCCAGGCCGCGCCCAGGGTGTAGGGCACGAGCCAGCCCGCCGCGAGGTTGACCCAGCCGAGCCAGGCGGGCCCGCCGAAGCCGAACCTGACGAGGTCCACGTGGAGGACGACGGCCAGCGGCCACAGCGGGTTGAGCCGCGCCACCAGCGGGGTCAGCGCCGTGAGCACCGCGAAGACCAGCAGGAACCAGAGCGGCGACAGCGCCAGCTTCACCAGCGTGTGCACGGTGTCCGGGTCCGAGCCCGTCAGGACGAGGCCCGCCGCGACGACCGCCCACAGCGTGAGCACCGCCGCCACCGGCCGGAAGAGACGCCCCAGCCGCGCCGCGAGCCACCGCCGATAACCGGTGCCGCGCTCCCGCGCCGCCGCGTGACTCCTGGCCGCCACATGCCCGCCGACCAGGAAGAACACGGCGAGCGTCTGGAAGACCCAGGAGATCGGCGCGAGCCACGGCATGGGTCCGAGGGGGCTCGCCGCGTGCAGCACCCCGCCGTCCGAGACCAGGGCGGTGACCAGCCAGTGCCCGCCCACGACCCCGAGGATCGCGAAGGCCCGCAGGGCGTCGACGGCCCGGTCCCTGCCGGGTGGTGTCGCGGCGTCGATGTCCCTGAACGACCGGGAGAGGCGGTGCAGCGGGCCGCGTACGAGATCACGCATGGGGGGCCTCCGGGGCTTCGCCGCGCACGATGCGGGCGAGGTTGCCGAGCGGAACGGAACCTGGTGCGAGGTAGTCGCTGTGGCCGCCGGACCCCGCCGCGAAGACGCGTGCGCCGAATCCGTCGGAGACCGGGTCGGTGCCGAAGCCGAAGGTCGTGCCGAAGAGGCCGGCGTCGGTGTGCGGCACGTCGGCGATCCAGTCGTCCGCGCCTCTGCCCGCCCAGATCCGGGCCGGGGTGCGCAGGTCGGAGGCCTTGTCGGCGCCCGTGCCCGGACTGCCGTAGAACACGATGTCGGCGGCGTCGAGACCGCGCGGCCCCGAGGCGGCACCGGCGCACACCACCGAGCCGTACGAATGGCAGAGCAGGGACACGCGTGCGTGGGCGTTGATGCCGTGCAGTGCGGCCACGAAGGACCGCAGGTCCGGCGCCGCCTCCTCCGCCCGCCCCGTGGTCAGCACGGCCGGGCTGACCGTGCCCGGCGTCTCGTACCCGAGCCAGGCCACGACGGCCGTGCCCGCGCCCAGCTCGTCGCGGAGCGCACGGGCTCCGGAGCGGAACCTGTCGTACGAGTCCAGGGACGTGTCGGAGCCCGGCACCAGGACGGCGACGCTCCGCGCGCCCGCCAGGTCGCCGAAGACCTCCGCGGTACGCCCCGCGCCCCGCCCGTCGAAGGTGAGGAACCGCCGGCCGGGCGAGGCCATGGCGCGCAGCACCCCGGCCCGCTCCTGTGCTCCGTACCGCCCCGCCATGCGGGCGGCCTTCGCGGCGTTCGCACGGTTCGCCGCGTACGCCCGCGGCAGGTCATCGGCCGTGACGTGGCCGACGACGGCCGGCTCGGGCGCCGGGATCTCCGGGCGCGCGGCTGCCGAGAGCGGGAACACCACGGCCGCCGCGACGCCCACGGCCAGCAGGGTGCGGCGCAGCCGCCCGGTCCGGATACTCATCGGTCGATTCCCTTCCGCAGCGCGGGCCGGTGCTCCGACTCGCGTCCATGGAAGGGAAGTTATTGATCAGGTGCCGTCGCCCACATCACACTGGGGTATACAGCTGTCGCGTAGCTCTCAGGTATTACGGGTACCCCTCGGGTTCTCCCCCAGGGCCCACGCCGTCACCCCGGGACGTACACCGGAAGGCGGCCTCGGACGACGCGGTCTCGGAAGACGCGGCCTCAGAAGGCCAGTTGGGCGATCTCCTCGGCCACCACCGCGCACGCGTCCGCCGCCGGGTCGATCAGCGGGAAGTGCCCGACGTCCTCCAGCAGCGTCAGGCCCACGACCTCGCCCGCCCCGGCCGCCGCGTCGGCGTACGCCTCGGCCACCGCGTGCGGCACGGTGATGTCGGCGCGGCCCTGCACGACGGTGGTGGCGATGCCGGTCGGCAGGAGCGCCGCCGGGTCCGCGTAGGGCAGGCGCGCCTCGAACCTTTCTTTGCCGCCCAGGAGTTGGGCTGCCGCGCCCCCGCAGACCCCGAGCTCCTCGGCCGTGCGGAAGTCCGCGACGGGGGCGAGCGCCACGACGCCGCGCAGCGGGGCGGGGCGTTCGGTGCGCCACCGCGCGTCGGCGGGCAGCACGTGCCGCGCGGCGGCCCAGAGCGCCAGGTGGCCGCCCGCCGAGTGCCCGGTGAGGACCATGCGGCGCGGGTCGGCCGACGGCATCGTCCGGCGGACGAGCGCGGGCAGCGCGTCCAGGGCGGCGCCCACGTCGTCGAAGGTCTCCGGCCAGCGCCCGGCCACGGGCCCCGTACCGCCCTGGGCGGGGATGGGGCTGCCCCTGCGGTACTCGACGTTGGCGACGGCGAAGCCCCGGCGCGCGAGGAAGTCCGCGAACGGCGTGAGGTGCCTGCGGTCGTAGGGCGAGCGCCAGGCACCGCCGTGCAGGACGACGACGAGCGGCGCGGGGCGGGGCATGTCGCCCCTGGGCGCGTAGAAGTCGACGACCTGGTCCGGGTGTTCGCCGTACGCGGCGGTGGCGTCCGGATCCACGGCGGGGTGCGAGAAGGCGGCTTCGGTCTCGGCGGCATCGCGGGCCACGGCGGCGTCGTCCGGCATGGCGGCAACCTCTCCACAGCAGTACGTCTTGCGGGGGCGCCCCCGCCCCTCCGCGGAGGGACGGGAGCAAGATCCGCCGGACGTTATCAGCCCGGCACGGACCCCGGTGTCACGAGCCCCGGTGTCACGCCTCCAGGGTGCGCGCGAGGACGCGCGCCGCCCGCTCGGCGTCGGCGAAGGAGACGTACAGCGGGGTGAAGCCGAAGCGCAGCACGTCGGGCGCGCGGAAGTCGCCGACCACGCCCTGCTCGATGAGGCGCTTCATGACGTCGCCCGCCGCCTGGCAGCGCAGCGCGACCTGGCTGCCGCGCTCGGCGTGCGCCTCGGGCGTCAGCGACTCCACGAGGCCGTTGGGCACGTACGCCTCGACGCACTCCAGGAAGAAGTCGGTCAGGGCCAGCGACTTGGCCCGCACCGACTCGACCGAGACGCCGTCCCAGACGTCGAGGGCCGCGTCCAGGGCGAGCATCGACAGGATGTCGGGGGTGCCGACGCGCCCGCGCGTGACGCCGTCCGCCGCCTCGAAGCCGGGCCGCATCCCGAAGGGCTCGGCGTGCGAGTTCCAGCCGGGCAGCGGCGAGTCGAAGCGTTCCTGGAGCTCCTGGCGGACATAGAGGTACGCGGGTGAACCGGGGCCGCCGTTCAGGTACTTGTAGGTGCAGCCCACCGCGAGGTCGACGCCGTGCTCGTCCAGGCCGACCGGCAGCGCGCCCGCCGTGTGGCAGAGGTCCCAGACGGCGAGGGCGCCCGCCGCGTGCGCCGCCGCCGTGAGGCCGGGCAGGTCGTGCAGGCGCCCGGTGCGGTAGTCGGCGTGGTTGAGCAGCACGGCGGCGGTGCGCGGGCCGAGCGCCGCGGGCACCTCGGCCGGGGCGAGCGGGATCACGCGGCAGCCGGTGAGGCGGGCCGCCGACTGCGCGATGTAGCCGTCGGTGGGGAACGTCGTGGCGTCAACGAGGATTTCGTCGCGCCCCCCGTCCGGCGCGCCCCCGTCCGTGTCGCGCACCATGCGTACCGCCGCTACCAGCGCCTTGAAGACGTTCACACTGGTGGAGTCGCCGACCACGATCTGGCCGGGCGCGGCGCCGACCAGCGGGGCGATGCGGTCGCCGATGCGCTCGGGCGCGCTCCACCAGCCGCTCTCGTCCCAGGAGCGGATGCGCAGCTCGCCCCACTGCCGCTCGATGACGTCGGCGACGCGGGCGGGGACGTGTGCGGGCAGGGCGCCCAGGGAGTTGCCGTCCAGGTAGACCGAATCGTCAAGGACGAAGGCCTTCCGCTTGTCGGCCAGTGAGTCCTCGGCGTCCAGGGTCTCGGCACGGCTCCGCAGATCAGACATGGCTCCTCGCCGTCCACAGCTCGGGGAAAACGTTCTTCGTGGCGCGCTTCTCCAGCCAGGCCACACCGGCAGAGCCGCCCGTGCCCGTCTTGGAGCCTATCGCGCGGCGGGTGGCCACCAGGTGGTCGTTGCGCCAGCGCCAGACCAGCTCCGCGACGTCCGTCAGGGTCTCACCGAGCCGGGCGAGGTCGCCGCTCTCATCGCCGGAGTAGAGCTCGGTCCACACGGCCTCGACCTCGGCCGAAGGCTCGTACTTCTGGGAGAGGTCGCGCTTCAGGACCGAGGCGGGGATGGCGTGGCCGCGGTGGGCGAGCAGCCTGAGCACCTCGTCGTACAGGCTCGGCTCGTGCAGCGCCTTCTCCAGCTCGGCGTGCACGCGCGGCGCGCCCCGGTGCGGGACCAGCATGGACGCCGACTTGTCGCCGAGCAGGAACTCCATGCGGCGGTACATCGCGGACTGGAAGCCCGAGCCCTCGCCGAGCGCGCCGCGGTAGGAGTTGAACTGTGCGGGCGTGAGCTGGGCGAGCGGGGTCCAGGAGTGGTTGAGGGCCTCCAGCTCGCGGATGCTGCGCTTCAGCGCGGCGACGGCCACCGGGACGTCGTCCCGGCGCAGCGCCTGCGCGGCGGTCTCCCACTCGTGGACGATCACGGTGAACCACAGCTCCATGACCTGGGTGGTGACCAGGAAGACCATCTCGCCGGGGTCGTCCGAGCGCAGGTGCTGGAGGTGGGTGAGGACGTCCGCCTGGACGTAGTCCTCGTACGGGGTGGTACCCGCGAAGTCGAGGTTCGGGCTCTCGGCCTGGTGCGCCTCGGTTGACGCCTGCGTCTCGGTGGACGTCTCATGCGTCTCTGGGGACATCGCTGTCTCCTCGATACGTACTCCGGGTAGCGGTCCGCCCCTGCCGTTACCGACACGGGGGCCCCGGTCCCCACCGGAATCCTCCGTAACTTTCCCCGAATCGGCAAGGCGATCCCTGCTGGACAGCACCTAACGATCTACGTAGCTTTCATCGCATCGCCGGAGGCGCTCATGCCTGGCCGCGGCGGCGCTCCCGGCAGGCGCGCAGGTGGGCGGCGTTGCCGCAGCCGCGGACCGAGTGCCAGACGCCGCTGTTGTTGCGGGAGCGGTCGTAGAACGCGGCGGAACAGGGCGCGTTGCGGCAGATCTTCAGCCGGCGCCAGACGTCCGACGCCTGGGCGAGCAGCGCCTCGGCGAGGACCGCGGAGGCCAGCCAGTGGGCGCCCGCGCCCTCCGGCTCCACGGTGAGGGTGCCGTCGCCCGCGAGCACGACGACGACCGGCGCGGACGTGAAGCGCACCGCGCCTTCGCCGCACTCCCCGGCGGTGAGCGCGCGCCGCACCTGGTCCCGCAGACACCGCAGCTGGGGCAGGTCGTCATCGGTCAGCACGAGCTTCACGCCGGCCCTGCCCGTCTCCCTTGCCCAGTCGCGCATCGCCTGGTCGGCCCACTCCTGGGCCACGCCGAGCGAGCCGTCGGCCAGCAGATCGGGCAGGCCGGCGGAGGCGAAGCGGTCGGCGGGCGCGGTGTTCAGGAGCTCCTGGACGAGGACGAGGCCGCCGGGCGCGGGGGTCAGGCAGTAACGCTCGGACGCGGGCCGGTTCATGCCCTTCACGGTACCCGCCTCCGCACCAAAATGACCAAAGGCGTTACGGTGCTGTCAGCTCTAACGAATCTATCGAAGAACCGCACCAGAGCCCTGGAGGGCCGCATGGAAGCCACGGAAGCGACGGAAGCCACGGGAGCGACAACGGAAGCAGCGACGGCGGCGACGGCCGGAGGCGCCGAGCGGGCCGCCCGCGTCCTCGGCCGCCCCTTCGACATCAACGGCCTCACCCTGCGCAACCGCATCGCCATGGCCCCCATGACCCGCGAGTTCTCGCCGGAGGGCGTGCCCGGCGAGGACGTCGCCCAGTACTACGCCCGCCGCGCGGCCGGCGGCGTCGGCCTGATCGTCACCGAGGGCACGTACGTCGACCACCCCTCGGCGGGCAGCAGCCACCGCGTCCCGCACTTCTACGGCGACGCGGCGCTCGCGGGCTGGCGCGGGGTCGCCGAAGCCGTGCACGCGGCCGGCGGCCGGATCGTCCCGCAGCTCTGGCACGTGGGCGCCACCCGCGACGAGGGCCAGGGCCCGATCCCCTCAGCGCCCCCTGCGGGCCCCTCCGGCCTCGGCCTCGACGGCGAGGCCAAGGGCCACGCGATGACGGGCGCGGACCTCGACGCGGTGATCGCCGCCTTCGCCGGCAGCGCGGCCGCCGCCGAGCGGATCGGCTTCGACGGCGTCGAACTGCACGGCGCCCACGGCTACCTCATCGACCAGTTCCTCTGGGGCCGCACCAACCGCCGCACCGACGGCTACGGCGGCGGCCTCGCCTCCCGCACCCGCTTCGCCCAGGAGATCGTCGAGGCGGTGCGCGCGGCGGTCTCGCCGACGTTCCCCGTGATCTTCCGCCTCTCCCAGTGGAAGGCCAACGCCTTCGACGCGAAGCTCGCGGAGGAACCGGCCGAACTCGACGCCCTGCTCGCCCCGCTGGCCGCCGCGGGCGTCGACGCCTTCCACGCCTCCACGCGCCGCTACTGGCTCCCCGAGTTCGAGGGCGACGACCTCAACCTCGCGGGCTGGATCAAGAAGCTCACCGGCAAGGCCACGCTGTCCGTCGGCTCGGTCGGCCTCGACAAGGAGTTCGTGGGCCCGCAGGGCTTCGCCAGGGAATCCGCGTCCACCGGCATCGACCTGCTCCTCGACCGCATGGAGCGGGACGAGTTCGACATGATCGCGGTGGGCCGTTCGCTGATCAGCGACCCGGAGTGGGCCGACAAGGCGGTCTCCGGCCGCCTGGCCGAGGCGACGCCCTACGACGCAGGGCTGCTCGGCACGCTGCACTAGACACGGCCGGGCGGACCCGCGGTGCACTGCCGCGGGCCCTCCCGAGCGCTGGAACTAGCCCAGCGTCTCCGCCGCCGTCTGCGAGGAGTCGCGCAGGAAGCCGGCGCAGCGCTCGTACTCCTCCTGCTCGCCGATGGACTGCGCGGCCCGCGCGAGGCCGTGCAGGGCCCGCAGGAAGCCGCGGTTGGGCTCGTGCTCCCACGGCACGGGCCCGTGGCCCTTCCAGCCGCTGCGGCGCAGGGAGTCGAGCCCCCGGTGGTATCCCGTACGGGCGTACGCGTACGACTCGACGACGCTGCCCCGCTCGAACGCCGCGTCGGCGAGCTGCGCCCAGGCGAGCGAGGACGTCGGGTACTTCGCGGCGACGTCGGCGGGATCGGCGCCGTTCGCGAGAAGCTCGCGCGGCTCCGGGTCGTCGGGCAGGTGGGTCGGGGGCGGTCCCCCGAGCAGATCCTTGTGAATGGCCATGGGACCAAGTCTGCGGCATGCCCGTACGACGAAGGCCCCGGGTCACCGACCCGGGGCCTTCGCACCCGTGGAACGCGGGGTGCCGCTTCAGCCGCGTACCCGCGGAACGCGAGGGGGTTACTTCAGCTTCGTGCCCGTGGAGCGCAGGTTCGCGCAGGCCTCGGTGACGCGCTTGGCCATGCCGGCCTCGGCCAGCTTGCCCCAGGTGCGCGGGTCGTACGTCTTCTTCGAGCCGACCTCGCCGTCGACCTTCAGAACGCCGTCGTAGTTGCTGAACATGTGGTCGGCGACGGGCCGCGTGAAGGCGTACTGGGTGTCGGTGTCGAGGTTCATCTTCACGACGCCGTTCTCCAGGGCGGTCGCGATCTCCTCGGCGGTCGAGCCGGAGCCGCCGTGGAAGACGAAGTCGAACGGCGAGGTCTTGCCGTACTTCGAGCCGACGCCCTCCTGGAGGTCCTTCAGGAGCTCCGGACGCAGCACGACGTTGCCCGGCTTGTAGACGCCGTGCACGTTGCCGAAGGAGGCGGCCAGCAGATAGCGGCCCTTCTCGCCCAGGCCCAGGGCCTCGGCGGTGCGGATCGCGTCGTCGACGGTGGTGTACAGCTCGTCGTTGATCTCGTGGGTGACGCCGTCCTCCTCGCCACCGGTCGGCGTGATCTCCACCTCAAGGATGATCTTCGCGGCGGCGGCCTTGGCGAGCAGCTCCTGGCCGATGGCCAGGTTGTCGGCCAGGGTCTCGGCGGAGCCGTCCCACATGTGCGACTGGAAGAGCGGGTTGCGGCCCTGCGCGACGCGCTCGGCGGAGACGTCGATCAGCGGACGGACGTACGTGTCCAGCTTGTCCTTGGGACAGTGGTCGGTGTGCAGCGCGACCGTCACGTCGTACTTCGCGGCGACGATGTGCGCGAACTCGGCGAGCGCGACCGCGCCGGTCACCATGTCCTTGCTGTACTGGCCGCCCAGGAACTCCGCACCACCCGTGGAGATCTGGATGATGCCGTCGCTCTCGGCCTCCGCGAACCCGCGCAGTGCGGCGTGCAGGGTCTGCGAGGACGTCACGTTGATGGCCGGGTAGGCGAACTTGCCTGCCTTCGCCCGGTCGAGCATCTCGTTGTAGACCTCGGGAGTTGCGATGGGCATGTGTCCGCTCCTTGTGATGTGCGGGTGGGTGCTGTGCTGCTTGACCCTGACCTGGGGGCGACGACATTGTCGCCCCCATCCTTCCAGACTCGGCCGCCGGAGCGGACTCGGACGTCAGTCCAGGCCCAGGTCGTCCTTGGAGTACGCGAAGAGGTACGGCACCCCCGCGCCCTCGGTGATCTTCTCGCCGGCGCCGGTGGCGCGGTCCACGATCGTGGCGACGCCGACGACCTCGGCGCCCGCCTCGCGGACGGCCTCGACGGCGGTCAGCGGGGAGCCGCCGGTGGTGGAGGTGTCCTCGACGACCAGGACGCGGCGGCCCTTGATGTCGGGGCCCTCGACGCGGCGCTGCATGCCGTGCGCCTTGGCGGCCTTGCGGACCACGAAGGCGTCCAGGCGCCTGCCGCGCGCGGCGGAGGCGTGCAGCATCGCGCCCGCGACGGGGTCGGCGCCCATGGTCAGGCCGCCCACGGCGTCGAAGTCGAGGTCCGCGGTGAGGTCCAGCAGGACCTGGCCGACCAGCGGGGCGGCCTCCCCGTCGAGGGTGATCCGGCGGAGGTCGATGTAGTAGTCGGCCTCCAGGCCGGAGGAGAGCGTCACCTTGCCGTGCACGACGGCCTTGTCCTTGATCTGCTGCAGCAGCTCGCCGCGTACGTCAGTCATGCACAGAAGCTTAAAGCCGTCGCCAGGTCCACGTGGTGGACGTCTCCAGGGGCTCGATCGGGGTCACCAGGCGGGGCGCGGTGTTGAGCCCGTCCGGCGGCCCGGTCTGCGGTTCCACGCACACCGCGGCCTCCTGCTCGTCGTAGACGACGACCCACTGCTCACGGCTCGTGACGTTGACTTCGAGCCGCTCTGGCCAGGTCAGCGTGACGTCGACGCCGTCGGGCATGCCGAAGCAGTCGTCCCGGGGGCCGGGCTGCGGGTCGATCCGCCGGCCGGTCGGCAGGTGGTCGGCGCCGCGCTCCTCCTGCCAGGCGGGGGTGAAGTCGATGCGTACGGGGTCGCCGCCGCCCTCCAGGGAACGGTTGAACCACGGGTGCCAGCCCGCCTGCGCGGGGAAGGAGTCGCCGTACGTCTCGATGCCGAGGCGCAGCGTCAGCGACTCCTCGGCGAGCTCCACGATCTGCGTGACGCGCCCCGGGTATGGCCAGGGGTCGGCGAGGTCGTAGGTGAAGACGGCCTCGGTGTCCGAGGCGCGGGCCGTGCGCCACTCGGCGTCCCGCGCGAAGCCGTGGATGGCGTGCGGCGGGGAGTTCAGCGGCATCTGGTGGACCACCGCCCCGTCGCGGAACCGGCCGTCCCTGATCCGGCCGCACCAGGGCGCCATGGGGAAGGAGCCGTACTTCTGCCCCTGCCGCAGCAGCTCGACGCCGCCGATGCGCAGACTTCCGATGCGGCAGCCGTTGCCCGGCTGCACCGTCACTTCCGCGTCGCCCGCGGTCAGGGTCACGTCTTTGGTACTCACGTGGCGACCCTACGGCGTGCGGGCTCAGCGGCGGCGGCGCAGGGCCCTTCCGACCACGATGGCGGACGCCACCGCCAGGGCCGCCGCGGGCGCGGCCCAGCGGAGCGTGGCGCCCGCGGTCAGCGACTCGGCGGCGGGCGCGGGCGCGTACCGGCCGCGGGGCGGGGCGTGGTCGACCTCCTCGGCGCTGCGGCCGATCATGGTGCGGCGGGCGTGCGCGGCCTCGGCGGGCGGTACGTCGATGTCCTCGACGTCACCCATCTCGTCGAGCCGCTCGGGCCCGTCCGCGTCGTCCAGCTCGGTCAGTTCGTCCAGGTCGTCGAGGTCGAGCGCCTCGTGCGCGTCGAGCCCGTCATGTGCGTCGAGCCCGTCATGGCCGTCGAGCCCGTCTTGGCCGTCGTGTGCGTCGAGTGCGTCGAGCGCGTCGTCCAAGCCCTCGTCCCGGTCCGTCTCCTCGCCCGCCCCCGCGCCGGTTCCCGCGGCGTCCCGCGGCGGCCCGGAGTCCGCGGGCGCCGCCGCCGCCAGCCCCTCGGCGAACCGGTCGAGGAGCCGCAGCACGGCCGACTCGACCGCCTGGGGGGTGTTCTCCTCGGTGATGCGCCCGTCCGCGCCGGCCGTCCCGCCGAAGACGAGGGTCGCCCCGGCCATGGCCGGTTCGATCCGTACGGTCAGGGAGAGCCGGACGGAACCGGAACCGCGCGCCTCGGTCGCCTCGCCCTCGATGGCGTACGTCCCGTCGCCGCGGGCGGTGGTCGTCGCCGACCCGCGGTACGTGATCGAATGCCCGCCGACGCGCACCTTCAGGCGCCCGGAGAGCGGACCCGCCGCGTCCTCGGCGTCGCGCTGAAGCCCGGGCACCGCCCCCGCGACCCGTTCGGGATCTGCGAGGACCTGCCGGAGACGCGTCGCCGGAACCGGAACGAACACCTCATGCTCCATGACAATCGAGCCTACCCACGCACCCGCCACTATGTGCGGCGGTTCGGCGCAGCGGATACGTCAGTTCGCGTAACGCGGATGCACCAGGGTGGACGCCACCAGGCCCGGCACCCTGGTCCGCCGCACCTCGCGGGCCCCCGCGCGCACCACCGCCGTCCGCTTGGCGCCGGCCAGCACGGGGCACGCCCGCGAGGCGAGCACGAAGCCCCAGTCGCGCGCCGCCCGCACCCCCTCCGAGGTGCGGTCGGGCCCCGCGGCGAACCCCGGCCGGCGGCCTCCCACCCGGTACGGCACGGTCCGCAGGCCCGCCGCCCTGAGCGTCGTCTCCACCGTCCAGAAGACCCGCGGCCTGGTCGTCACGGGCCCCGCGTGCACGGAGATCCGGCCGCCGGGGGCGAGGACGCGGGTGGCGAGGCCGTAGAACTCCTGGGAGTACAGCTTCGTGCTCGCCGTGATGCCCGGGTCCGGCAGATCGGAGATCACCACGTCGTACGAGCCGCGCGCGGCGCGCAGCCAGCGGAAGGCGTCAGCGGTCACCACCCGCACCCGGGGGTCGCGGTACGCGTGGCCGTTGAGCGCGCTCAGGGCCGGGTCGTGCCGCGCCAGGTCGACGACGCCCGCGTCCAGCTCGACGACGTCGACGCGGCGCACCCCGCGGTGGCGCAGCACCTCGCGCACGGCGAGACCGTCGCCGCCGCCGAGGATCAGCACGCGTGCGTGGGGTCCGCTCATCGCCGGCTGGACGAGCCCCTCGTGGTACCGGTGCTCGTCGCGGCCGCTGATCCGCAGCCGTCCGTCGAGGTACAGGCCGAGGGAGCGCCGGTCGCCGCCGGTGAGGACGACCTCCTGCACGTCCGTCCGGACGGCGACCCGCACCTCGGCGCCGTACACCGCCCGGCGCGCGGCCCGCTCGAAGTCGTCGACGAGGACGGCGGCCGTGGCGAGCAGGGAGAGGACCAGGACGTTGGCCGTGAGCAGCATCCAGCGGGCACGCGGGCTCAGGTCGTGCCGGAAGAGGCCGAGGACGAGCGCGCCGCCCGCGAGCGTGTTGACGGCCCCGGTGAACAGGGCGCCGGTGAGCTGGCCGAACATCGGGAGCAGCAGGAAGGGGAAGGCGAGGCCGCCGGCCAGCGCGCCCACGTAGTCGGCGGCGAAGAGGTCGGCGACGGCGCCGCTCGCCTCCTGGCGCCGGACGCGCTGGATGAGCACCATGAGGAGCGGCACCTCAGCGCCGATGAGGATGCCGATGACCAGGGAGAACACGACCAGCAGCAGCCGCGGGCCGCCCGCCCACGCCTCGCCCTCGTCGCCGGTCCACGCGAACGCCGCGTACACCGCCATGGCGCTGCATCCGCCGACCAGGGCGAGGGCCGCCTCCAGGAGGCCGAACGAGGCGGAGGCGCGGCACCGCAGCCGCTTGGCGAGCAGCGAGCCGATGCCCATCGCGAAGACCATCACGGAGAGCACGACCGAGGCCTGGGTGACCGAATCGCCGATCAAGTACGCGGCGAGCGCGACCAGTTCGAGTTCGTACACGAGTCCGCAGGCGGCGCAGACGAACACGCCCACGAGGACGAGGAAACGTCCCGCCCGGGGCGATACCGGCAACGGCACCGACGGCTCGATCACGCCAGGAACGCTACGACACCACAGTCTGCCGCCAAGTCACCCACAAGGGTGTAAATGACCCGGCGGAGGTGTAGACGCGGCTTCGCCGGATTCAGAGCGCGGCGGGCAGCGGCATCCGCACGCCGACCCTGGTCCGCGTGGCCACCAACTGGCCCTCCTGCGGGTAGGCGTGCCACGTCCGCCACATCACCGAGCCCTCGCGCCGCCGCGCGAGCAGGGCGGTGAAGGCGTGCGGGCTGCCGGGGAAGACCCCGGCCAGACCGTGCGGGTGCTCGGCGACCAGGGCGAGCAACTCCTGCGCGCGCCCGGCGAATTGGCCGCGCGACAGCGTCTCGACGCGCGCGGCGAACTCGTACTCCCACTCGCCCACGCGCTTGGAGACGCCCAGCGGGAGCGGTGTGCTGCTGCCGGGGATGCAGGCCACGGTCTCGGAGCACGTGCCGCGCTCCTGCTCCAGGAGGACCTGGTGCGAGGCGCCGAGCAGCCTCAACTCCATTCTCGCTCCGGCCAGTTCGAGTTCGAGGGTGGCCAGAGCGGGCAGAGGCTCGCGGCCGAGGGCCCATGCGAGGTCCTCGGCGCGCGTGTCGGTATAGACAGTCTTCAAGGTCGTGAGCATGGGTCGGCTCCGCTAACACGCAATGGAGGGGGGACCGGCGCACCGGATCGGACCCGGGACACCGAAATACCGGCTCGTGCCCACGAGCACGTCACATACGGATGTCCCGGTATCGGACCCTGAAACCTGTGACGGACCTCTGAGGGCGTGCTGACTGACGAGGTAATCATGGTCGGCGACACTGCCACAGCACTTTTACCCAACTTCATGCGCTTTCCACCCCCGGGGGATGCGCAGTTCAACTGTTCAATGCGCCTCGCGCCGTGCGGCATCTCGAACACGCCCCCCGCCGCACCACGTACCGCGGCCACCCGGCACGGCACCGCCAACGACGAAGCGCCCGGCGGAAGTTGCCTTCCTGCCGGACGCTCTGGGATCGGTGGACCAGCTGCCCCGTGTCAGCTGCCTCCGCCGCATCCTCCCCCGCCACCCCCGCCACCCCCGCACGAGGAACCGCCCCCGCACGAGGATCCGCCACCGCAGGAAGAGCCACCGCCGGAGTCGCCGCCGCCCGAGTCACCGGCCCACCAGCTACCGCCCCCCACACCGCCCGGCGAGGTGCCCGAGCCGACCCCCGCGTGCGCGCGCTTCCTGCCGCTCCCGCGCCGCCCGGCCACCGCGGCCAGCACGAAGATGATCACTCCGATGAAGATGAAGGCCCCGATCACGGCCACCACGCTCCTTCCCGTTCCCCCGCAGCGGGTCCCCCGTGGGCCCTCGCTCTCGCGTGACAGGGGGATGCCCGGACCCGCCGCGCCCCAAAGCAGAGTTGAGGAAGTCCAGAGGTTCGGCGCAGGATGGCCGCCATGACCTCCACTTCCGGGAGCGGGCGCCCGCTGCTCAACCGCCGCCTGACCGAGTTCGGTACGACGATCTTCGCCGAGATGTCCGCCCTCGCGGTGACCACGGGCGCGATCAACCTGGGCCAGGGCTTCCCGGACACCGACGGTCCCGAGGCCGTCCGGGAGGCGGCGGTACGGGCGCTGCGCGACGGCCGCGGCAACCAGTACCCGCCGGGCCCCGGCGTCCCGGAGCTGCGCACGGCCATCACCGGACACCAGCTCTCCCGCTACTCCCTCTCGTACGACCCGGACCGCGAGGTCCTCGTGACGGCGGGCGCGACCGAGGCCATCGCGGCGTCCCTGCTCGCCCTGGTCGAGCCGGGCGACGAGGTCATCGCCCTGGAGCCCTACTACGACTCGTACGCCGCCGCCATCGCCCTCGCCGGCGGCACCCGCGTCCCGGTCACCCTGCGCCCGCGGGACGGCCGCTTCCACCTCGACCTGGACGAGCTGCGCGACGCCGTCACGCCCCGCACCCGGCTGCTGCTGCTCAACACCCCGCACAACCCGACCGGCACGGTCCTCACCCGGGCCGAGCTGGCGGAGATCGCGAAGCTCGCCGTCGAGCGCGACCTGCTCGTCGTCACCGACGAGGTCTACGAACACCTCGTCTTCGACGACGCCGAGCACATCCCGCTCGCCTCCTTCCCCGGCATGCGCGAGCGCACGGTCACCATCGGGTCCGCCGGCAAGACGTTCTCGTTCACCGGCTGGAAGGTGGGCTGGCTGACGTCGTCGCCCGAGCTGGTCGCGGCGGTCCGCTCGGCGAAGCAGTACCTCACCTTCGTGTCCGCGGGGCCCTTCCAGTACGCCGTCGCCGAGGCGCTCGCGCTGCCCGGCTCCTTCTTCGCCGGCCTCCGGGCGGACATGCGGGCCAAGCGCGACCTGCTCAGCGAGGGCCTGACCGCCGCGGGCTTCGGCGTCTACCGCCCGGCGGGCACCTACTTCGTGACGACGGACATCCGCCCGCTGGGGGACGGCCTCTCCCACGGGGGCGACGGCTTCGCCTTCTGCCGCTCACTGCCGGAGCGTGCGGGCGTCGTGGCCATCCCGAACGCCGTCTTCTACGACCACCGCGACGCGGGCGCCCCCTTCGTCCGCTTCGCCTTCTGCAAGCGGATCCCGGTCCTGGAGGAGGCGGTCGCCCGCCTGAAGTCACTGGCGGGCTGAGACCGCCCGGCCGCGGCACGACGAGAGCCCGGCCGGGGTCTTCGCGCCCCGGCCGGGCTCCGGCCGTACAGGAGGTACGGGCCCTCAGGCCTCGTCGTCGCCCGGCTTCTCGTCCTCGGCGGAATCCACCTCGGACTCCAGGCCGAGCTGCTCGACGAGCCAGCGGTCGAACTCGATCGCGGCGCGCACCCAGCTGACGGTCGAGGACACGAAGTGCTCCAGGGAGACTCCAGTGCCGATCAGCATCTGGGCCTCGCCGATCAGGCGGACCGTGCCGTCGTCGTGCGTGTGGCTGTAGACCTTCGGCCACAGCGTCCGGCGGTTCCAGTCGTCGATCGACTCCAGGAGCTGCTGCTTCTGCTCGATCTGGTGGGGCCGGTCGTAGAACGTCCGCACCGAGAAGACCTGCTGGTCGTCCTCGCCGCGGAACATGAAGTACGTGCGGAAGTCCTCCCACGGCGCCGCGAGGTCACCCTCGTCGTCGACGACGTGCTTGAGCTCCATCTGGTCCAGGAGCTGCTTGACCAGGTCCTGGTCGGGGACGACGGGGCCCGCCGGTCCTGCTCCCTGCTGCGGTTCGGGCTGGCCCCCGAAATTCGGAATCGAGGACGGGTCGATGCTCACGTGCGTGGTCCCTTCGTACGGATTCCGCCATCCTCTCCCAGGAGGGGCCCCCGATAGCAACCCCGGCACCGCGTCTGCCCTGTTTCCACCGTCTGCCGACCGGTCACAGGGTCTTGCCCGTGGGCGACCCCGTGGCCGGGCCCACGATCAGGCCGTCCTCGAAGCGGTCCACCCGGACCGTGTCGCCGTCCTTGACCTCGCCCGCGAGGATCTCCTTCGCGAGGCGGTCGCCGATCGCCGTCTGGATGAGGCGGCGCAGCGGGCGCGCCCCGTACGCCGGGTCGTTGCCCTCGTCCGCCAGCCAGGCGAGCGCGTCGGGGGTGATGTCCAGGGTGAGGCGCCGCTCGGCGAGGCGGTCGGCGAGGCGGCCGATCTGGAGCCGCGCGATGTGCGCCAGCTCGTCCTTGCCGAGCGCCGAGAAGACCACCAGGTCGTCGAGCCGGTTGAGGAACTCCGGCTTGAAGGACGCCCGCACCACCTCCAGGACCTGCTGCTTCTTCTCCTCCTCGGAGGAGAGCGGCTCCACCAGATACTGGCTGCCCAGGTTGGACGTCAGGACCAGGATGGTGTTGCGGAAGTCCACCGTCCGCCCCTGCCCGTCGGTGAGGCGCCCGTCGTCGAGCACCTGGAGCAGGACGTCGAAGACCTCCGGGTGCGCCTTCTCCACCTCGTCGAGCAGCACGACGCTGTACGGGCGCCGCCGCACCGCCTCGGTGAGCTGGCCGCCCTCCTCGTAGCCCACGTAGCCGGGGGGAGCGCCGACCAGGCGGGCCACGCTGTGCTTCTCGCCGTACTCGCTCATGTCGATGCGGACCATGGCCCGCTCGTCGTCGAAGAGGAAGTCCGCGAGGGCCTTGGCCAGCTCCGTCTTGCCGACGCCCGTCGGGCCGAGGAACAGGAAGGAACCGGTGGGCCGGTCGGGGTCGGCGATGCCCGCGCGGGTGCGCCGCACCGCGTCGGAGACCGCCGTCACCGCCTCGCGCTGCCCGATGAGCCGCTTGCCGAGCTCGTCCTCCATGCGCAGGAGCTTCTGCGTCTCCCCTTCGAGGAGGCGTCCGGCGGGGATGCCGGTCCAGGCCCCGACGACGTCGGCGATGTCGTCCGGGCCGACCTCCTCCTTGACCATGGTGTCCTTGGCCTGCGCGGCCTCCTCCTCGGCCTCGGACGCGGCTTCGAGATCGCGCTCCAGGGACGGGATCTCTCCGTAGAGCAGCTTGGAGGCGGTGTCGAAGTCGCCGTCGCGCTGGGCACGCTCCGCCTGGCCGCGCAGCTCGTCGAGCTTCTCCTTCAGGGCGCCGACGCGGTTGAGGGACTGCTTCTCCTTCTCCCAGCGAGCGGTGAGGCCGCGCAGCTCCTCCTCCTTGTCGGCGAGGTCGCGCCGCAGCTTCTCCAGGCGCTGCTTGCTCGCCGGGTCGGTCTCCTTGCTGAGCGCGAGCTCCTCCATGCGCAGCCGGTCGACGGCGCGCTGGAGCTCGTCGATCTCCACGGGCGAGGAGTCGATCTCCATGCGAAGACGGGACGCCGCCTCGTCGACCAGGTCGATGGCCTTGTCGGGGAGGAAGCGCGAGGTGATGTACCGGTCGGAGAGCGTCGCCGCGGCCACCAGGGCGCTGTCGGCGATCTGCACCTTGTGGTGCGCCTCGTACCGCCCCTTGAGTCCGCGCAGGATCGCGATGGAGTCCTCGACGGACGGCTCGGCGACCAGGACCTGCTGGAAGCGGCGCTCCAGGGCGGGGTCCTTCTCGATCCGCTCGCGGTACTCGTCGAGGGTGGTGGCGCCGACCATGCGCAGCTCACCGCGGGCCAGCATCGGCTTGAGCATGTTCCCCGCGTCCATCGAGGAGTCACCGCCCGCGCCCGCGCCGACGACGGTGTGCAGCTCGTCGATGAACGTGATGATCTGCCCGTCGCTCCCCTTGATCTCGGAGAGGACGGTCTTGAGCCGCTCCTCGAACTCGCCGCGGTACTTGGCACCGGCGACCATCGCGCCCAGGTCGAGGGAGACGAGCCGCTTGTTCTTCAGCGACTCCGGCACGTCCCCCTTCACGATCCGCTGCGCGAGCCCCTCGACGACGGCGGTCTTGCCGACGCCGGGCTCGCCGATGAGCACGGGGTTGTTCTTCGTACGGCGTGACAGCACCTGGACCACCCGCCGGATCTCCTGGTCCCGCCCGATGACCGGGTCGAGCCTGCCCTCGCGGGCCGCGGCGGTGAAATCGGTGCCGAACTTCTCCAGGGCCTTGTACTGGCCTTCGGGGTCGGGTGTGGTCACCCGGCGCCCTCCCCTTGTCGTCTCGAACGCGTTCAGAAGCTTCTTGTCGGTGGCGCCGCGCTTCGCCAGCGCCTCCCCGGCCCGGCCGCCCTTGGCCGCGACGCCGATGAGCAGGTGCTCGGTCGAGAGGTACTCGTCGCCCAGCTCCTTGGCGCGCCGCGAGGCGTCGGCGATGACGGCGAGCAGCTCGCGGTCGGGCTGCGGCGGGGCCACGGTGGACCCGGTCACGCTGGGCAGCGCGGCGAGAATCCGCTCGGTGTCGGCGCGCACGGCCGCCTGGTCGGCGTCGGCCGCGGCGAGCAGGTCGGTGATGTTCTCGTTCTCCCTGCCCTCCAGCAGCGCCAGCAGCAGATGCGCCGGGGTCAGGTCGGCGTGCCCGTCGTGCACGGCACGGTCACCGGCCGCGTTGATCGCGTCCCGGCTCCTGTTGGTCAGCTCTGCGTCCACGTGCGCTTCTCCTCCTTACGGTCCAACCACTCACCCGGGCCCACGCGCACCCGTATCGCCGGGTACCCCGTACCGCCCGTCCACACTGACTACGTCAACGTGCACAAAGTTGAGTCTATTCCACTCAAGGCGAGCGGGGTAAGGCCGGGCGGCTATGTTCCGGACCATGAGCACCAAGCCACCCAGCAGACAGGTCGACCCGCGCGACCCGCCCGAGCCCTACCTCAGCTTCTGGCGCGAACGGCACCTGTGCACGTTGACGACACAGCGCCCGGACGGCACCCCGCACGTGGTGCCGGTCGGCGTGACGTACGACCCGGCCGAGGGCGTCGCGCGGGTGCTCGCCCGTAAGACCAGCCGGAAGGTCGCGCACGTTCTCGCGGCGGCGGGCGCCGACGGCGGGCCCGGGGCGCGGGTGGCGGTCTGCCAGCACGCGGGCCGGCGCTGGGCCACGCTGGAGGGCATCGCGACGGTCAGGACGGAGCCGGCGCTGATCGAGGCGGCGGAGCTGCGCTACGAGGAGCGCTACGAACGCAGGCCGTCCCCGAACCCCGACCGCGTACTGATCGAGATCCGGGTGACGCGGGCGATGGGCAAGGCGTGAGGCCGCGCGGGGGCGTGCGCCGATGACATGCGCTCAGGGGGTGCGCGCACGCCACAGCGGCGCCACCGTGTTCAGGTCCACGGTGACGCCGCTGCTGGGGGAAGTGCCTGCGCGATTTACAACGACGGGGGAATCGCGTCAGGCACTGCGGGGGGTGGCTGTGATGCTGTCGGACACGTCGGCCGTGTCCGGGCCCTGTTCTCCGATGATCCGGTGGTCACGTCGGTCCAGATTGACGAAGACCATGCCGTACCGGACGGCACACCGCACGGGCTGGGGTGCCCCTCGCGGTCGCCGCAGGCACCGGTAGGCGCGGATCTCCTCCTCGTCGTCACGGGTGACGACGATCGGCTCACCGAGCAGGGTCACCATCAAGGAGTCACCGTGGTGGGGGATCGCGGTGACAAGATCGATGAAGTGCCAGCCCGAGCGGTAGGCCGTGGCCATCTCGCGGCGGAAGGTGCGGTCGTCGGGGGGAGTGCTCACGCCCGGCCGCCTCCCTTCGGGAGCACATTCCACGACAGATCCGAGCCCGGTGCGGCCACCGTCGCGACGTCCGCCGGCTGGCTGTTCCAGGAGAGATCGAGAATGGTTACCCCGCCCAAAGCCAGCCCTGCGGAGAAGGTGGTGACAAGCACCGAGCGAAGCATGCGCTTAAACATGATCGGCTTCGTCCTCACTTGGTAGGTTCCTCTCCCCCGGCACAAGAAGACGATGTCTCAATTGAGCACGTCAAAGCCACAGGGTCGATGCATCATGTTCCTGCACGTTCAGGACCCTGGGGGGTGGAGATTTGATCACAACAAGCACTAAACCGGCACATCCCCACCCCTCGACCCCGCTCTGTGATGAGGGTGCGAGGCTTTATGCCAGCGCGCTCAGCAGTGGCCGCCTGGCGCGACTGGAGGCCGAGAACGCGCCCTGCCTGCTCGAAACCAACCTGCTGCACCCCGATCCGGACGACAACGACTGGCTGCGCCCGATCCCCGCGTCGGCGGCGCTCGCACAACGCCTCAATCCGATCGAACGGGAAATACAGGACCGACGGCGGCTCGCCGTACAGCTGACCGATCTGTTTGAGCCATTCATGGCCATCACCGCGCGCACCGAACCGACGGGTCACTCGATAACGGTGCTGGAGAACGACGGGCACATCGACGCCGCCATCGAGCGGGCCACGGCCGAATGCCGCCACGAGATCCTCACGGCCCAGCCCGGCGGCGGCCGCAGCGAGGACTCGCTCACGGTGGCGTTGCAGCGCGGCCAGACCGTGCTCGACCGCGGCATCACCATGCGCACCCTCTACCAGCACACGGTCCGGCACAGCCAGGGGACGCTGGCCTACGCGGCACGCATGGCCAACGGCAACGTGCACATCAGGACCCTGGAAGAGCTGATCGACCGGCTGATGATCTTCGACCGCACGGTGGCGCTCATCCCCGCGCGGGAGGACCGCCAGGTCGCCCTGGAGCTCCGGCACCCGGGCATCGTGGAGTACCTGGCCAAGGTCTTCGAGCACCAGTGGCACAAGGCGACGCCCCTGCTCGACGAGGTTCCGTACGCCCCGTCCACCGACGGGATCACCGGCGTCCAGCGTTCCATCGCCAAGCTCCTCATCGAGGGCCACGTCGACGAGGCCATCGCGCGCCGGCTCGGCATGAACGTGCGCACCTGCCGCGCCCACATAGCCAAGATCGCCGCCGCCCTCGGCAGCGGCAGCCGCGCCCAGCTCGGCTACCTCATCGCCCAGTCGGGGATTCTCGACCAGGGCCGCCCCCGGTGACGCCGAAGGCCCCCGCGATCACCGTCCTCGACGGGCTCGACCGGATCAACTCCGCGATCGAGCGGGCCATGGAGGACATCACCGAGGAGTTCCTCGCGGTCCAGCCGGGCGGGGCCAGGCCGCCGGAGATCTTGGCCGAAGTCTTCCCCCGCGACCAGGCCATCCTCCGCCGCGGCTGCCGGATGCGGACGCTCTACCAGCACCCCACGCGCTACTCCCTGCCCGTGCTCGCCCACTTCGAGCACCTTCAGGGCGACGCCGAGGCGCGGACGATGGACGAGGTCACCGAGCGGCTCTTCGTGCTCGACAGGACCGTGGCGTTCATCCCGGCGAGCAAGGACCGCAGCGTCGCCCTGGAGGTGCGCCACCCCGCCCTGGTCGAGCACTTCGCCACCACCTTCTGGCGGCTGTGGCGGCTCGCCACGCCCATGTGGCCGCAGGCCGCGCCCCAGCCGCCCAAGGACGGCGTCACGGCCCGCCAGCACGCCATAGCGGGCCTCCTCGTCGAGGGGCTCACCGACGCCGAGATCGCCACGCGGCTCGGCATGAACATCCGCACGGCCCGCGTGCACATCGCCAAGCTGGCCGCCCTGCTCGGCAGCGGCAGCCGGGCACAGCTCGGCTACCTCATCGGCCGCTCGGGCCTCCTGGACGCCCGGCACTCATGACGGGGCACGGCCCGGCGCCCGCCCGCAGCCCGCTCCCGGCCCCGCTCGCCCTCCGCGTCAGACCCCGGCCCACTCCGTGAGCAGTGCCTCCCGCTCCGCCGTGCGCGGGGTGCCGCCCTCGTGGCGGCGGCCCCACTCCGACATCACCGCGAGCGTCGTGTGCAGTGTGGCCGCGCCCTCGGTCAGGCGGGCGAGGATCATGCGGGAGAGGTCGAACTCCCGCTGGGAGTAGCCGACCGCCGCCGCGGTGTACGCCGTCAGCTCCGTGTCGCCGTCGGGGCCGCCGACCCGGACCGTCATCAGCGGGGCGTCGTCGGCGCCCCCGAAGCCCAGCGACAGGACCATGTCGACCGCCGCGCCCACGTGCCGCTTCAGCGTCTTGACGGGGACGTCGTCGATGGTCAGCGACCGCACGTCCTCCCAGAGCAGCAGGCCGGGCCGGCCGTCTCCGAGCGGGAGCACACCCTCAGGGGTCAGCCGCACCCCTTCGGCGAGACCGGACGGCTTCGCCCCCACGTACACATCCCCCTCGGCCATCCAGAACAGTCCCACCATGGCCATGCCGAACCACCCACTTCCCCCGGCACACAACGATCAACTTCAGGTCGTGAACGCAAACGCGCGCCGGGGGGGGGGGGGGTTCCCCCCCCCCCCCCCCCTCCCCGGGGCGGAAAAAAGGGAAGGTCTCCCCCCCTCTCTCCGCTTCCACCCCAACACAAAACACCCCCCCCCCCCTTCCCCTCCCT